>JAJTDE010000177.1 GCA_021298085.1 Rubrivivax sp. | reverse complement strand
GGGTGCCGCGCCCGCAACGCGGCAGAGCCGATGCCCAGCCGTTCGGTGGCGCCCGGCGCCAGGTTCTGGATGAACACGTCGGCCCGCGCCAGCAGGCGCTGCAGCAGGGCCATGTCGTCGGGGCGCTTGACGTCCAGCGCGATGGATTCCTTGCCGCGGTTGATCCACACCCAGTACGACGACTCGCCGTGCACCGCACGGTCATACCCGCGGGCAAAGTCGCCTTCCTGGCGTTCGATCTTGATCACCCGTGCGCCAGCGTCGGCCAGGCGGCTGCTGCAGTAGGGCGCGGCCACGGCCTGCTCCAGGGCCACCACCAGCACGCCGTCCAGCGGGCGGGGGGCGGGTGGTGCGGGGGAGGGCTCTGCGCGGGGCAGGGGGGCGTGGGGTGTGGGCATGGCCGTCATTGTGGAGAGCGCCTTCCGCGGCCGGAATTGCTTTTGCGCGAAACCAGCATTGTCCGGCCCGCAAGGCGCCCGTTGCGGCGCCGGCAACGCTGCATGAACGTCTTTGGAATAGCCAGGCCAGGGGCTGCGGCGCGACAGTCCGCCGCCATCGGCAGCGTTCGAAACCGCCCTTGAAGCGGCCCGAAGCCGCCCCGAAGCCGCCCGAACAAGACCCCGCGTTCACCGCGTCAGCCAAGGAACCGCCATGCCCATCCACGACCTTCTCGCCGGCCGCACCGTCATCGTCACCGGTGCCGCCACCGGCATCGGCCAGGCCTTTGCCATCGGCGCCGCGGCCCAGGGCGCCAACGTGGTGGTGGCCGACATGAACGCGGCCGACGAGACCGTCGCCGCCGTCGAAGCCGCCGGCGGGCAGGCGCTGGCCGTGCGTGTGGACGTGGCTGACAACGATTCGGTGCAGGCCATGGCCACCGCGGCGGTGAAACGCTTCGGCCGCATCGACGGGCTGATCAACAACGCCGCCTACTTCCGCGAGGTCAAGCTCACGCCCTTCGAGGAGCTGGACCCGGCCCAGTGGGACCGCATCTTTGCCGTCAACGTGAAGGGTGTGTGGCAGTGCTGCAAGGCGGTGATGCCCGCGATGCGGGAGCAGAAGCACGGCGCCATCGTCAACATCGCCTCGGTGGTGGCGGTGGCCGGGCAGCCCGGCTACCTGCACTACGTGGCCACCAAGGGCGCGGTGCTGTCGATGACCAAGGGCCTGGCCAAGGAATGCGGCGCGCACAACGTGCGCGTCAATGTCATCGCCCCGGGCTTTGTGATCACCGACGCCACGCGCAACCGCCCCGTCGAGTGGCAGCAGAGCTTCCTGAAGGCGCGCGCCATCAGCCGCGAGCAGCGCCCCGACGACCTGGTGGGCACGGCGCTGTACCTGCTGAGCGACCTGGCCGGTTTTGTGAGTGGACAAACGATCGTCGTCGACGGCGGTCACATCATGTACTGAACGAAGGAGATCACCGTGAGCGACCTGATCCTGCACCACTACCCCTTCTCCACCTTCTCCGAGAAGGTGCGTGCCGCGCTGGGCTTCAAGGGCCTGGCCTATGGCTCGGTGGAGATTGCCGGCCTGCCGCCGCGCCCGCTGCTGACACCGCTGACGGGCGGCTACCGCCGCGCACCGGTGCTGCAGGTGGGCGCCGACATCTACTGCGACACCAACCTCATCCTGCCCACGCTGGAGCGCCTGCACCCGGCCCGTACGCTGTACCCCGCCGGCAGCGAGGGCGTGGCCCAGGGCCTGGGCTTTGCCTGGGAGCGGCAGATGTGGGTGCCGACCATTGGCGTGCTGGTGCACTTCATCGGCGAACACATCCCGCCGGAGTTCATCAAGGACCGCAAGGAAGGTTACCTGATGATCGACATCAGCAAGGACGCCATGGCGCCGCAGTTCAGCGAACACCTGGGCTTTGTGCGGGCGCAGCTGGCCTGGCTGGCGCAGGCGCTGGGCGCGCGGCCTTTCCTGTTCGGTGATGCGCCCAGCGCGGCCGATCTGGCCTGCTGGCAAACGCTGTACCTGCTGCGCAAGAACTGCCCGCCCGAGGTGGATGCGCTGCTGGGGCTGGCGCCCGGCGGCCCGGTGGTGCGCTGGTACGAGCGCATCGCCGCCTTCGGCCACGGCACGCCCACGGCGATGACCGCCGAGCAGGCGTTTGAGGTGGCGCGCGCCGCGACCCCCGCGCCCGTGACCCACCTGGACCCCGATGGCGACCCCGGTGGCCTGCGTGCGGGCTGCCCCGTCACCGTGACGCCTGACGACAACGCCCGTGTGCCGGTGAGCGGCACGCTGGTGGCCGCGGGCGACAGCGAGATCGTCATCCACCGCAAGGACGCGCAGGCCGGCAGCCTGCACATCCACTTCCCCCGCCTCGGCTTTGACGTCAAGGCCGCCTGAGACCGAAGGAGCACCACCATGAGCGTTCAAGAAACCAACAAGCAGATCTGCCGCGACTACTTCCAGGCCTTCCTGGCCCGCGACACCGCGTGGATGGCCCGCCACATCGCACCCGACTTCGTGCGGCACGACCCCGGCCTGCCCTTCGAGGTGCGGGGCCCGCAGGGCGTGGCCCAGCTGCACGACGCGCTGCTGCCGGCCTTCCCCGACATGGCGCTGCCGCTGCTGGACTTTGTGGCCGAAGGCGAGAAGGTGCTGGTGCGCCTGCGCGTGCAGGCCACGCACACCGGTGCGTTTGGTGACATGCCGGCCACGGGCCGCAAGATCGACATCGGCGTGCTGGACCTCTTCCAGATCCGCGACGGCGTGCTCGTCGAGCACTGGGCCCTGCTGGACAATCTGGGCATGCTCAAGCAGCTGGGTGCCTTGCCCCAGTGAACCGGAGGCACCGCGATGCAACTGCTGGCCAACACCACCTCGCCGTTTGTGCGCATCGCGCGCACCGCGATGATCGAGAAAGGCATCGATCTGCCGCCCACCCTGGTGGACCCGTGGGCCGACGACGCGCGGCTGCGGGCGGCCAACACCGCCGCGCGTGTGCCCACGCTGCTGCTGGATGACGGCACGCCGCTGACCGAGGCGTTGCTCATCGTGCAGTGGCTGGAGGCCACGCGCCCCGCACCCGATTGGCCCAGCCTGCTGGGGCCCGCGTCCCAGGTGGCGGGTGTGCTGGCGCGAACGGGCATTGCCGTCGGCGCCATCGAGGCGTCAACCATCACCATCATCACCCGCAAGGTGACGGCACCGGCGCTCTTCGACGAGACAGCCGTGGGCCTGCGCCGGCGGCGTTCGATGGTGGAGGGCATGCAGCGCCTGGAAGCCCAGGCCGAGGCCATCGCCACCACCGGCGTGCCGCTGCTGGACGCCATTGCCGCGGTGACCTTGTACGACTACCAGCAGCTGCGTTTTGGTGACCAGCCCTGGCTGCCAGCCACGCCCCGCCTGAAGGCGCTGGCCGAGGCCTGGAACACGCGGCCATCGTTCGCGGCGACGCGGCCTTACCTCGCCACTTGATTGGCGGCTTCGCTCGCTTCAACGGCGTCGCCTGCGTCGCCCGAGTCACCCGCGGCGCAGGCCTCGAGGTGCGCCAGCAGGGTGCCCAGTGGTGTCTGGCTGGGCGGCTGGCTGCGCGTGGCCAGCTGCATGCGCCGTGCGGCCCAGGCATCTGACAGCGGCAGCACCTTCAGCTGCATGGCATGGGCAAAGCTGCGGGCGGCCGCCAGTGGCAGCACGCCGATGCCCAGGCGTGCCTCCACCGCGCGGCACACCGCCTCGAAGCTGCGCACCTGCACGCGCAGCGCCATGGGCCGCATCTGCTGCGCGGCCTGCGCGGTGAGCAGGCGTGTCAGGGTGCTGCTGCCTTCCAGGCCGACGAGGTCTCGGTCGAGCAGGTCGGCAAAGGCGAGGGTGGGGCCGTCGAGCGGGTCGTCGCTGCGCACCACGGCCGAGAGCCTGTCGCTGCGGTAGGGGCGTGTCCACAGGCCGGTGGTGTCGCAGCCCTCGACCACCACGCCCAGGTCGGCCTCGCCGCTGCGCACGCGGCGCACCGCCTCTTCGCTCCAGCACTCTTCCAGCACCAGCCGCACCTGCTCGTGCGCCGCCTGGAAGGCCGCGACGTCCGCCGGCAGGAACTGCGTCATCGCCGAGGTATTGCCGTGGATGCGCAGCACCGCGCTGCGCCCGCTGGCGTAGTTGGCCATCTCGGCGCGCATGTGGTGCATGCCGGCGATCACCTCGCGCGCCAGCTTCAGCAGGTGCTCGCCCGCCGGGGTGAGCTGCAGGCCGCGCGAGTGGCGTTCAAACAGCGTGGTCTTGAACTGGTGCTCCAGCAGCGACAGCCGCCGGCTGGCCGCCGGCACGGTGATGTGGCTGGCCTCGGCTGCGCGGGTGAGGTTGCGCAGTTCGGCCGCCTGCACAAAGAGCGCGAGAGAGTCGATGTCCGGCAGCATGCCCGCGATTCTGGCCCCCGGCTTGCGCCGCCGGCAAGGCGCCGTTGCCGACTTTCCAATTCACGCGCGGCCGGCGGCTGCCTACAGTGCGGCGGCATTGCAGCGTACTGAGGACGAGGACTCTCCATGAAGCAGATGTTGATCGGCGGCCGCTGGCTGGCCGCGCGCGATGGCCGCACCCTGCCGGTGGTGTCACCGTCGGACGGCGAGGCCTTTGACGAGATTCCGCGCGGCGGCGCGCACGAGGTGGGCGAGGCGGTGGCCGCGGCCCGCGCCGCGCTGGCCGGCCCCTGGGGGCGGCTGAGCGCCACCGAGCGGGGCCGCATCCTGGTGAAGATCGGTGAGGCCGTGCTGGCCCACGAGGAGGAGCTGGCGCAGATCGAGGCCCGTGACACGGGCAAGCCCATGGGCACCGCGCGCAACGACATCAAGGTGCTGGCGCGCTATTTCGAGTTCTACGGCACGGCGGCCGACAAGGTGCATGGCGAGACCATCCCGTTCCTGGCCGGCCACCAGGTGAGCCTGCTGCGCGAGCCGCTGGGCGTGACCGCGCACATCATTCCCTGGAACTACCCGGCGCAGATGATGGGCCGCACCATCGCGCCGGCCCTGGCCATGGGCAACGCCACGGTGCTGAAGCCTGCCGAGGACACCAGCCTGTCGGCACTGCGCGTGGCCGAGATCGCCACCGCGGCCGGCCTGCCCGACGGTGTGCTGAACATCGTCACCGGCCTGGGCGAAGAGGCTGGGGCTGCGCTGGCCGCGCACCCGGGGATCGACTTCATCTCCTTCACCGGCAGCAACGAGGTGGGCACCCTGGTGCAGCAGGCCGCGGCGAAGAACGCGGTGAAGTGTGTGCTGGAGCTGGGCGGCAAGAGCCCGCAGATCGTCTTCGACGATGTGGACATGGCACGCGCCGTGCCCATCATCGTGCGCGCCATCGTGCAGAACGCCGGGCAGACCTGCACCGCGGGCAGCCGGCTGCTGGTGCAGCGGTCCGCCTACGACCGTGTGGTCGGGCGGGTGGCCGAGGCCTTTGCGCAGGTGCGTGTGGGCACCCCGGCGATGGACCTGGACTGCGGCCCGGTGATGAACCCGGCGCAGCACCGCCGCGTGCAGCGCTATATCGACGAGGCCCGCGCGGCCGGCATTCCGGTGCTGGCCGAAGGCAGCATCGCCGCGGGTGCACCGCCCACCGGTTTCTACGTGAAGCCCACGTTCTTCGGCCCCGTGCCGCGCAGTGCCGCGCTGGCCTGCGAAGAGGTGTTCGGCCCCGTGCTGGCCGCCATGCCCTTCGAGGACGAGGCCGACGCCATCGCCCTGGCCAACGGCACCGACTATGGGTTGCTGGCCGCCGTGTGGACGGAAAACGCCGGCCGCCTGCAGCGCGTGGCCAAGGCGGTGAAGGCCGGCCAGGTGTTCATGAACTGCTACGGCGCTGGCGGGGGCGTGGAACTGCCCTTCGGGGGCACCAAGCGCAGCGGTCATGGCCGCGAGAAGGGCCTGCTGGCGCTGGAAGAGGTGAGCAGCACCAAGACCCTGGTGCACTTCCACGGCTGAACTTGTGGCGAGCGGCCAGTCTGGGTGATGTCGCGCCAGCCGGCCCTGCAGATTCCTGACAGCCTGAAGCCCCATGTACAGCACGGCCGCACCGAGGTGACGGCGCTGTTTCGGCAGTTCGCGAAGCAGGGTGTGCAGCGTGTGTACCTGCACGGCGGTGCGCCCATGGGTTGGCGTGAAATCGCCGCTCGGCGCACAGACGGCCGGATGGGTTGTCGCCTAGACTGAACAACCATGGCGCTTCCATTCACGGTCATTCCGCTGCGCCCATGCACACGCGTCGACGACGACGGTCGCCCCTTGACCCCCCAAGCACCGGCGCTGCCGCGCTCGCTGCGGCGGACGGTCGACGCCGGACTGATGCGGCCCAAGCCCAAGGAACGGCGATGACGCTGCTGGGGTGGATGGGCCTGGCGCTGGCTGCGCTGGTGGCGCTGGTGGCGCTTGCGTTCGGATTGCGCGCACTCGGCGCCGCGCGGTGGGCCGAGATGATCCGCACGCACACGGCCGAGCTTGACGCAGGCAGCGTGGGCGGCCAGGGCCGGCTGCCCGCCAGTGCGTCACCCGCGCGCTTCGACGCGCATGAACTCGACGGTTTGCCGCGGCCGGTGCAGCGCTACTTCCGCCAGGTGCTGACCGACGGGCAGCCGATCATCGCCGCGGCCAGCCTCGAGATGGCTGGCACCATGAACATGTCGGCTACCGCCGAGCAATGGAAGCCCTTCACCTCGCGACAGCGGGTGGTCACCAACAGGCCGGGTTTCCTGTGGAATGCCCAGGTGTTCATGTTCCCGGGCCTGCCCGCGCACGTGGAGGACAGCTACATCGCCGGCCACGGCCGCTTGATCGCCAAGGTGCTGGGCTTGATCACCGTGGCCGATATGCAGGGCGAGGGCGAGATTGCGCGTGGTGAGTTCATGCGCTACTTCGCCGAAAGCCCTTGGTACCCCACCGCCTTGCTGCCCAGCCAGGGCGTGCGCTGGGAGGCGGTGGACAACGCTTCCGCCCGCGCCATCCTCATCGATGGCCCCATCAGCCTGACCCTGCTGTTCCGCTTCAACGACGCGGGCTTGATCGCCTCGGTGCGTGCCGAGGCGCGCGGCGCCAGGGCAGGGAAGGACGGGGTCATGGTGATGCTGCCCTGGGACTGCGCCTTGTCGGACTACCGGCCGCAGGGCGGCATGCTGATTCCGATGACCGGTGAAGCGGCCTGGGTGCGGCCCGAAGGCCGCAAGGTCTACTTTGTCGGGCACGTCAAGACACTGAGCCACGAGTTCCTGCCATGACGTGGCGGGCGCTGCTGCGGCGCACGCCGCTGCTCGGCTATTTTGTGTTGACGTTTGCCTGGTCGTGGGTGTGCTGGGCGCTGTCGCCGGCCGTGCGGCCTCAGCTGCCCTGGCTGGCAACGCTGCTGATGTTTGCCGGCAGCTTCGGGCCCAGCCTGGCCGCGGTCGTGGTGGTGGCCAGCACCCGCCCGGGCAAGGGCCTGCGCGCCTGGCTGTCACGCTGCCTGCAGTGGCGCATCGGTTGGGGGTGGTGGGCCATCGCTGCGCTCTCGCCCCTGGCCGTGATGCTGATGGCGGCGGGGCTGCACACCGCGCTGGGCGGCGACATCGCCACCGCGCCGGCCACCGCGCCGGCCTCCGGGCACCTGCTCATGACCCTCGTGAACCTGCCGCTGGTCTTGTTGCTTGGTGGACCCCTGGGCGAAGAGTTTGGCTGGCGCGGCTATGCGCTGCCTGTTCTGCAGGACCGTCTGGGATGGCGGGCCGCGAGCCTCGGTCTGGGGATGGTCTGGGCGGTGTGGCACCTGCCGCTGTTCTTCATCGACGGCACGGCGCAAGCGCACATTCCCTTGGCGCTGTTCCTGCTGAGCGTCGTGG
>JAJTDE010000040.1 GCA_021298085.1 Rubrivivax sp. | reverse complement strand
AAGGGCGGGGCTGGTCTGCTGATCATGGGCGTTTGCGCCATTGCCTTCCCCGCCGGGACGGCCGAGCCGTACCAGGTGGGCGTCTCGCACGACGACCACATACCCGGCCTGGCCGAACTGGCACGCCGTGTGCACGGCCACGGCGCTCGCATTGCCATGCAGCTGCAGCACGCCGGCAAGACGGCCACCCGTGACCTCGCCGCCGGCCGGGAACTGTGGGTGCCCTCGCCGCCACCGCCGCTGCGCACCGACATGCTGCAGGCCTTGACGACGCAGGAAATGGCCACCTTTGTAGGCGGCATGGGCAAGGTGCGCCCTCGTCTGCGCGTGATGAGCCACGACGACATCAGCACCCTCATCGGCTGGTTTGCCGACGCCGCCGCACGTGCCCAGGCCGCGGGCATGGACGCCGTGGAGCTGCATGCCGCGCACACCTACATCCTGGCCGGGTTCCTGTCGCCCTACTACAACCAGCGTGACGACGCCTATGGCGGATCGCTGGACAACCGCGCACGTGTGCTGCTGGAGACCATCGCGGCGGTCAAGCGGCGCTGCGGGGCGGACTTTCCGGTGTGGGTGCGGCTGGATGCCGAGGAAATGCGCACGCCCGGCGGCATCCGGCTGGACGATGCCATCGCCACCGCGCGCCTGTGCGAAACCGCCGGCGCCGATGCCGTGAGTGTCTCTGCCTACGCCACGATCACCACCGGAACGGCGTTCACCGAAGCGCCCCTGGTTCAGGCACCGCGCGGCTTTGTCGCCCACACCGAGCGCATCCGGCAGGCGCTGCACATCCCCGTCATCGGGGTTGGACGCATCGAGCCGGCCGCGGCTGCGGCAGACATCGCTGCTGGCCGCTACGACTTTGCCGCCTTTGCCCGCAAGCTGCTGGCAGACCCAGAGCTGCCCAACAAGCTGGCCACCCACCGCGCTCAGGACATCCGGCCGTGCATCTACTGCTACGCCTGCGTGAGCCAGATCTTCATCAACCAGCGCGTGATGTGCGCCGTGAACGCCCAGACCGGCCGTGAAGCCGACACCGCCATCGAGCCGACGGCCACGCCCCGGCATGTCCTGGTGGTGGGCGGTGGCCCGGCGGGCATGGAAGCCGCTCGTGTCGCCGCGCTGCGCGGGCACCGCGTGACCTTGCTGGAGCGCAGCGACCGCCTGGGCGGCACGCTGTTCTTTGCGGCCTTGGCCTATCCGGAAAACGGCCGTCTGCTGGACTACCTGGTCGGGCAGGTGAAGACACTGCCGATCGAGGTACGGCTGTCCTGCCCGGCGACCCCCGCACTCGTGGCCAGCTTGCGGCCTGACGCCATCATCGTGGCCACCGGTGCACGCCGCGCAGCGCCCGACATCCCGGGTGCCGACCAGGCCCATGTCTGGAGTGGCGACGAACTGCGGCGCCTGATGACCGGCGACGGCGCCGACGAGATTGCCCGTGCCAAGCTCAACCTGGCTGAACGGGCACTGTTCAAGGCGGGCGGGCTGCTGCGTGTCACCGACAGCCAACAGGCGCTGCAGAACCTGTCCAAGCTCTGGATGCCGCTGGGCCAGCGGGTGGTGATCGTGGGTGGCGGCCTGGTGGGGCTGGAACTGGCCGAGTTCCTGCTCGCCCGGGGCCGGCAGGTCACCGTGCTGGAGCCCAGCGACAAGCCCGGCCGCGAGCTCTCGATCGTGCGCCGCTGGCGCGTGCTGGAGGCTGTCGCCTCACATGGCAGCCTGCACACCGGCGCCCAGGTGGTCTCGATCGGCAAGGGCCGTGTGGACTGGCGCGACACCACCGGGGCCGACCAGACCACACCCGCTGACTCGGTCGTGCTGGCGGTAGGTGCCGAACCTGACGACCGCATGGCACAGGCGCTGCGCGAGTGCGGCGTGCCCGTGCACCTGGTGGGTGACGGACAGGCCCTGGGCTATATCGAAGGTGCCATGCACCAAGGTCACCGGGCAGGGCGTGAGGTCTGATCGCCACGCGGCCCCTGCCGCGTGCCCGCCGCGCGGCGACCCGCGTCGTCAGGGAGTCGTCGCGTTCGCCTCGGCATAGCGCCGTGCCCAGGCGTAGTCGGCCTTGCCGGCTGGGCTGCGCACCACCTGCGGGGCCAGCACCACGGTCTTGGGGACCTTGTAGCCAGACAGGTGCAGGCGACAGACGCGGTCAAACTCGGCGGGGTCAAACGAGGCGCCCGCGGCCGGTTGGACCACCGCGGCCACCTTCTGGCCCCAGCGTTCATCCGGCAGGCCCACAACCACGACATCGGCCACGCCGTGGCAACGACGCGCCGCCTCCTCGACCTCCTCGGGGAACACCTTCTCGCCACCCGTGTTGATGCACTGGGAACCTCTTCCCAGCACGAGGATGCCGCCGTCGTCGTCGATGCGTGCGCGGTCCCCGGTCAGGGCCCACACCCGGCCATCAATGCGCACAAAGGTCTCGGCGGTCTTGGCGGCGTCACCGTAGTAGCCCACGGGGGTGTACCCCGTGCGGGCCAGGATGCCTTCGGCGCCCGGCGCCGTGACAAAGCCGCCGGCGTCACCCACCACGGCCAGGTCGGGCCGCGGGGTGATGTGGATGAGCCCCTGGTGCCCGGGCAGCGCCTTCTGGCCGCCCCCGACCAGGCCCGTCTCGGATGAGCCCAGGCCGTTATTCAGGGTGATGTGCGGCAGCAGGCGCTTCAGACGCTCCTGCAGGTGGCGCGAGAACACCGCGCCACCATTGCCGAAGACCCGCAGCCGGCTCAGGTCCCAGCGGGTCGGCTGTGCTTCCAGGGCCTGGATCAGCGGCTGCGCCATGGCATCACCCACGATGGACACGATGTTGACGCCCCCGCGTTCGATCAGGTCCCAGACATGTTCGGCATCGAAGCGCGGCTGGTCATTCACCAGCACGGTGTGGCCGGCGTACAGGCTGATGAGCGAAGCCCACATGGCTGCACCATGCATCATGGGTGCCGCTGCAAAGTACACCAAGGGCGGGCCGAGCGGCACAAACTCTGCCAGCTCCTCCGGGCGCTGGATGGGCGGCCGGCCGAAGTAGATGCCACCGCCGCCCAGGGCCGCCATCATCAGGTGGCGGTGCGGCCACATCACACCCTTGGGCAGGCCGGTCGTGCCGCCGGTGCACAGGATGTAGAGGTCGTCGTCGGACCGCTCCGGGTCCTCCAGATGGGCACTGCCCGACAGCAGCAGCGGCTCGTAGGCCAGCGCGCCGTCGACGGCGTCGGGGCGTTCGGCCGGCGCTGGGACATGCCCCGGCGGATCCACACGCACCTTCAGCGCCAGGCGCGGTGCACTGGGCGCCACGGCCGCGACGGCAGCGCCAAACTCTGCACCATAGACCAGGGCCTTCAGGTCCAGGCTGGTGAACAGGAATCGCAGCTCGTCGGCCACGTAGCGGTAGTTCACGTTGACCGGCGCCGCGCCGATCTTGCAGCAGGCGAAGAAGCTTTCGAGGTACTCCGCCGAATTGAACAGCTGGATGCCGACGTTGTCGCCCCGGCTCACGCCGCGGCGACGAAGGGCACTGGCCAGGCGTGTGGCGCGTTCGTCAAGCTGGCGGTAGCTCAGCCGCCGATCGCCACAGACAAAGGCCAGTCGTTCGGGCACGGCTTGCGCCACGACCTCAAACAGGTCAGCGAGGTTGAAGGTCTTGCTCATCGGGGGCACCTGTTGCGGTGGATGGCATGTTCGGGGCGCCACCCAGCCGGTTCATCGTCCAAACAGGGTATGCAAGGCGTGAGGCGGGTCTGAAGAATCGCGGCAGCTTCACTGCCAGTGTCTGGAGACCCTCATGGCCACGACCAAAGACTATCGCCTTGGCGAATTCACCTACCCGCGCGGATGGTTCATGATTGCCGAAGCCAGCGAACTGGACACGCACAAGCCCGTGGCGGTGCGCTTCTTCGGCAAGGATTTTGCGCTCTACCGGGGCCGTGCCACCGGCAAGGTCGTCTTGCTGGATGCCTACTGCCCGCACATGAAGACGCACCTTGCGGCCCCCAACAAGACGAGTTATGTCATCCAGGACGGACTGGGCACCAACGTGGAGGGCGACGGCATCCGCTGCCCCTACCACGCCTGGCGCTTCGGGCCCGACGGCAAGTGCGACGACATCCCCTACCACCAGGGTCCGATCCCGGCTGCTGCTTGTGTGAAGAGTTGGACGGTCGTCGAAAGCCTGGGTGCCGTCTTTGTCTGGCACGACCCTGAAGGTGGTGAGCCTGAGTGGGAGCATCCCAGCCTGCCGCAGTGGGACAACCCCGCCTGGGTGCGGCCGCGGTGGGATCACCTGGGCATCGTCCACCAGCACCCCCAGGAGCTGGTGGACAACATCTGCGACTACGGCCACCTGAGCCCGATCCACGGCTCCACGGTGTCACGCTTCGAGAACGAGTTCAAGGGCCACTGCGCCACCCAGCGCCAGTGCGGCGGCCACCGCACGCTGGTCGCGGCCGACGGCGGCGTCAGCGCCGATCTGCACACCATCACCACCTACCACGGGCCGGGTGTGCTGATGTCCGATCTGACCGGGATGTACGAAGGCGTCATGCTGATCACGCACACCCCCGTTGACGACGGGTCGGCCAAGGTCTGGCACACCCTGGTGGTGCGTTCGCCGGGTGGTCACGCCGTGGCCACCAAGACCGATGCGATCACCGCTGCGCAGTACCAGGAAATGGCGCTGACGGCCTTTGCACAGGACATCGAGGTGTGGACGCACAAGGCCCCGTGCATCAACGGGCTGTTCATCCCCAGCGATGGGGCCTTCATGAAGGCGCGCATCTGGTACCGCCAGTTCTACAACCCGCGTGCGCGCAAGCAGGAGTTTCTGGACCAGAGCGAGGGCGTGTACGTGCCGCGCGGCATCCCTGCCTACACCACCACCCGCGAGGCCGCCTGAGCCACCACCCACCGGCTCGCCGCAGAGCCGCTGGTCAAGGCCAAGGGTCAGGGCCGAGGTTCAGGGCCGGTGGTGCGTGACCTGCGTGAACACAAAGACGCAGGCCGGCAGCTCGATGGCTTTGGCCACGTCAAGCGGCAACAGGGCCTGCAGGCCCTGGGCAGAGAGCGCGCGGCAGGCCGCCTCGGGCGATTCGAACCACCATTCGACGATGGCGTCGTAGTCGTAGCCGGGCGGCGGCGCAGCGGCTACGCGGTTCCACACGCAGCGGCCCACGCCGGGCGGTACGCTGCGGGCGCCTTGCGCCGCACGGGCCCAGGCCGGCTCGGTGGTGCTGCTCGCGCGCTTCAGGAAGCCCGCCACCATGCAGCGCCCCCGCGGCACATCCACCATCACCTGTTCTTCGCACACCAGGGTGAAGTGCCGTACATACGTGGAAAAGACGCGCGGCTCATCAGGCCGCATGATGGCCAGCGTCTCCGGATCGCTCCAGATGTCGTCAGCGGCCTCGCGGTTCTTCAGCAGCAGCAGGTTGACCCCGTCGTAGTCCGTGCTGCAGCCCTCGGGCGTCGGGTGGCCCAGCACGCGCGAACACTGCATCACGCCCAGCACCTTGTCTCGCACGTTGGTGCAGCCAGCGCCCAGTGCGGAATGCTCACGCCAGGCTTGCGAAAACTGCTCGGGCGCCAGCGCCGGGTTGCGCTTGGCAAGGTAGATCATCTTCCAGGCCATGGTCCTCCTCCTGTTACCGTCCCTGGCCCTGTCGCTGCCGGTAGGCCGGCATGGCCTGCAGCAGGGCCCATGCCGCCACCGTCAGCAGCACCACCGTCGAGGCCAGCGCCCAGCGCAGGCCGTCGCCACCCACCCACACCCGCAGGCCATCGCTGAGCGCGCCCGTCAGTGCCGGCCCCACACCGCTGCCCACCACCGCCCCTGACAGCAGCAGCAGCGCGCTGGCCGTGGCACGGTGCTGGGGCTGCATCACCAGGCTCAAGGCGGCATAGACCGGCGCGGCCCAGCCGGAGATGAAAAACGAAAACGCCAGGACGGCGATGCAGATCGCCCACCAGGGGTCGGGCGGCAGAGCCAGGTAGGCCAACCCGCAGGGCACCGCCAGCCCCAGCGTCAACGCCGGAACACCGATCTGCCAGCGGACGTCACGGCGCACCAGCCGATCGGTCCATGAACCCGCCAGCAGGCCCCCGGCCACCGAGGCCAGCGCGGAGGCCCCTGTCAGCAGCCCTGCCGACGTGGACGACAGGCCATGGGCACGCACCAGGTAGGTGAAGTTCCAGGCGCCGAAGGAATACCCCCCCAGCAGCGCAAAGCTGCCCCCGACGAGCAACCACCGCGCCACCGGATCCGCCAGGATGGTGTGCACCGCGCCCCGGTCGAGCCTGGGCGCCACGCTGCCCGCGGCCGCATAGCGCCCGCGCAAGGGTTCCCGGATGAGCCAGCGCGCGGCCAGCGCGGCCGACACCGACGCCAGCCCCACACAGGCCAGGGTGACACGCCAGCCGAAGCGCTGCGCCAGCCAGGCACCGCCTGCCAGGGCCAGCAGAGAGCCCAGCGCGTTGCCCGCCGTGAAGATGCTCATGGCACGCGATCGCTGCGCCGGCGCAACGAGATCGGCAATCATCGACATGGAGGCAGGCCCGGCACCCGCATCGCTGATGGCCCCACCCGCCCGCGTGGCCGCCAGCGCCCAGGCATTGCCACTCAGTGCACCCAGCGCTGCCAAGGTGCCGCCCAGGGCGCGCGACGCCACCACGATGGGCAAGCGCGGCCGATGGTCGGCCAGCCGGCTGAGCGGCAAGGCCAGGCAGGCAAAGCTCAACGAGAACCCGAGGCCGGTGATCAGGCCTACCTGCCAGTCCGTCAGCGCAAATTCCTGCTTGATGGGCTCGATCAGCACCGCCAGGATCTGACGGTCCATGAAGGCCAGTGCCGCCAGCACGGCCAGCAACCAGACGGCCCAGGGTTGCGACGGCGCCCCCGCAGACTGGCCTGACGGATGGGCGGAGTGGGGGGCAGCGGCCATCACCCACATTGTTGGACCGGGCCGTCGCCCGGCCATCGTCCGGCCGGACGATGGCAGCACCGGGCCAGGGCCTAGAGTGCCGCCCATGACCATCGCCGGATTCAGGCCTTGAACCACGCCTCGCCGCCCCCGCTGGACGCCGAGGAGCTGATGCGCGGGTTTCCGCCGCCACCGGCGTACCGTGTCCACGTCGGCAATTGGCAGGCCTGGCCGCAGAAGGTCTGGTCCTTCCAGCACGTCGACGAGCTGTTCGGGACACGCACGATCCGCCGCGGCGGCACCGTGCACGTGCTGCCCCGCGCAACCCGGGCCCTGGACCACCTGCGCATCGACGTCCCTGGCCATGGCGCGATGAGCTGGTCGCAGATGCTGGCGCGCACACACACCGACGCCATGGTTGTCCTGCACCGTGGCCACGTGATCGCCGAACACTACGCGCATGGCATGACGGCCGACAGCCGGCACCTGATGTTCTCGGCCACCAAGTCGATGGCCGGGCTGATGGCCGCCGTGCTCGTCGAGGAAGGTCATCTGGACCCGCAGGCGAGCGTCGGCACATGCCTGCCGGAACTCAGCAACAGCGCCTGGGCCGACGCGCGTGTTCGCGACGTCATGGACATGACCGATGGTGTGGTCTTCACCGAAGACTATGCCGATCCGTCCTCTGACATCTACCGTTATGTCTGGGCCATGGGCTGGGCACCTCAGCTGCACCAGGCAGCCGACCCGCGCGGCATCCTGGCCATGCTGGCGACGCTGCAGAAGGTGCATGCCGAGCCCCGGGGCACGGCCTTCCGCTACCGCAGCCCAGCCACCGACGTGACCGCCTGGCTGGCGATGCGCGCCGCTCGGCAAAGCCTCAGCGGCTGGCTGGAGACCCGGCTGTGGAGCCGGCTCGGCATGGAACACGATGCCTACATCATGCTGGACCCGATCGGCACCGAAGTCAGCTTTGCCGGCATGAATGCCACCGCACGTGACCTGGCCCGCCTGGGACAACTGCTGCTGAACCACGGCCGTTGGGGCGACACCCAGCTGATCCCGGCCGCGGTGGTGGCCGACCTGGTCCGCGGTGGCGACACCCAGGCCTTCCAGGCCGATGGGCGTGTCACACGCAGCGGCTGGAGCTACCGCAGTCAGTGGTGGGTCAACCCGCAGCCGCCACGCTCCGTGGCCGCCATCGGGGCCTTTGGCCAGAGCCTGTACATCTACCCCGAACACGATCTGGTGCTGGTCAAGTTCGGCAGCCACCCCAGCCCGCTGGCCAGCGAGGTGGACCCCATCCACCACCACGCACATGCCGCGCTGATACAAGAACTGAGCCGCTGACCATGAACCGCCGAGCCACCCTGCTGATCCTGACCCTGATTGCCACCGTGCAGTTCTTCGACCGCGCCATGATGGTGGTGGTCATGGAACCCATCAAGCAGGAGTTCGGCCTGTCTGACGCCCAGCTCGGGATGGTGGCCGGCTTGTCCTATGCGGCAGCCTTTGCCCTGGCCGGCATCCCGCTGGGCTGGCTGGCTGACCGCGTCAACCGCCGCAACCTGCTGGCCGCTGTGCTGGCCCTGTGGACCGCTGCGGTCGCCTGTGCCGGCTTGGCCCAGAGCTTTGTCGCGCTGCTGCTGGCACGCATCGGCGTGGGTGCGGCGGATGCCGGCGGTCAGCCGTGCTCCGTCTCGATGATTGCCGACCTGTACGGGCGGGACAAGCGCAGCGGGGCCGTTGCCGTGTTCTTTGCGGGTGTGCCGTTGGGCATGCTGCTGGGGTTTCTCGGTGGCGGACTGATCGCCGCCCACCACGGCTGGCGCACCGGCTTCTGGGTGGCCGCGATTCCCGGCGCCGTGCTGGTCGTGGCCCTGCTGTGGTGGGTGCGTGAGCCGCAGCGCGGTGCCTCGGAGGACACGGCCCTGGCAGCGCCCGTGCCAGCCGTACCCCCTTCGCTGGGCCAGACACTGACGTTCATGGGGCAGCAGCCGTCACTGCTGGCCATCATGCTGGCCTCCATCCTGGTCACTGCCACCTCCTCGGCCATGATGAGTTGGGTGGGCTCACTGCTGATCCGCACCCATCAGCTGAGCCTGGCGCAGGTCGGCGTGATGACCGCCCTGTGCATGGGCGGGTTTGGTGCCCTGGGCACTGTGCTGGCGGGCCGCCTGGCCGACCGACTCGGCGCGCAGGACATGCGCTGGCAACCGCGCCTGATGGCCGTCGCTGCACTGCTGATCGCCGTCTTCGGCACCGCCGTCTGCCTGCTGCCGGCGGTGCCCGCTGTGGCGGTGGCACTGGCGCTGTTTGCGGCTTGCGTGGCTGGGCTCAACGGCCCCACCTACGCCCTCAGCCAGAGCCTGGTGGGTGTGCGCATGCGCGGCACCTCGATGAGCACCCTCATCGTGCTGTTGAACCTGGTGGGCGTCGGGGTCGGGCCGACACTGGCCGGTGTCCTGAGCGACCACCTGGCCGCCAGCCAGGGGGCCGACAGCGTGCGCTGGGCCATGGTCTGTGTGCTGGCACTCAACCTGCCAGCGGTGCTGCTCTTTGCCAGGGCAGCCCGCAGCATCCGGGCCGATCTCGACCGCGCGCAATCGGCCTGAACACGGCGTCGTCAGCCCTGCACCCAGGTCTGACAGTTTCCCCAGCCGTGCGCACCGGTGTCGTGGTCGGTGATTTCCACCAGTGCATCGCGAAACGGGTTGAGACGGGCCACCGCCTGGGGCGTGCGGCAATCCGCCACGTACTCGCCCTCGACATGCAGCGCGCCGCGCCACTGGCCATGGTGGTGGCCGTCCAGGCCGTGGTACAGGCCTGCGCCCAGGTGAAAGCCGGTGTCACCCAGCACGCGCAGGGTCAGCCGACGGCGGCGCCCGTCGCGCATCGTCAGCCTCACCTCACCGCCGAGCAGACGCTGGTTGCGGGGATCAAGGTTCAACGCAGGCTCGATGTGCGTGATGGCCTCACGGCGACCATCGGCGTACTCGAACCCGCCCTGGCTCTTCTCAAATTGCCAGCCTTCCCCGGCGTAGCGCAGGTGGTACTGGTGGAACGCGAAGAGGCTGCCGTCGGGCTGCCGCATCAGGGCGGGGTTCCAGAGCGCCAGCACCTGCAGCGCCGCGCTGTCCATCGGCTCCGGTTGCACGTCTGTCGGCGACAGGCCCACCCCGGGCCGAAGCCCCCAGGAGTGGTCTCGGGTCATCACCCAGTGCGCAGGGTCGACAACGGTGCGGTGGCCCGCCACGTCGATCCAGCCGCTGGCCGTCCCGGTCTGGTGGTAGCGGATCTGGTCCGCCGTGCGCCGGTGGCCGGTGCGCGAGCGGCGATCCTCGCGCTCTTCCAGGGCACAGGGCACCACACCCTCGAGCAGCAGGTCGTAGGCGATCGGCTGGTGCACGCTGGGTTCCAGCCGCACACGGACACGCTTCAGGGGGTCGACCACCTCGTAGTGCAGCGGCCCGGCGTTGACGTGGTCGGGCGCATCGGACAAGGCCCGGCTGGCCCTCACCGTCCACTGCTCGGCGCCGCGTGAGACACCGCCATAGGCGTCCACCACGTTGCGATTGATGTACTTGCCCAGGCCAAAGCCCACCGCCAGCGAACCGTCGCGAGCAAACACCGCACCGCAGACCTTCTCCGTCCAGGAAAGGTCGCTTTGCAGGACGCTGGCGTGGGTCTCGACGATCTGGTGGTTGAAAAACTCGTCGGCGTGAACCAAGGGACCGATGCTGCCGGACATGTCAGGTACTCGCGTTCAGGGCTGAGGAATGGCGTGCTGGCGGGTGCGCTCGCGCAACACCGCGGCCGCGCCGTTGTGGATGTCCATGCGGGAGGCCTGAGGCACCCAGCCGTGCGCCATGAACAGGGTGCCGAGCCGGGCCATGATGATGGCAAAGCGCCAGTTGGCCAGGAGCTCCAGGTAGTCGAGGTGCTGCGCCGGCCGGCCGCTGGCACGTTCCCAGTGGGCCACACTCTCGGCACGCCCGGGGAAGCCCGGCAGGCGTGGCACGCCATACCCGGCGCTGAGCGCTTCGTCGTGAACCAGCCACCAGGCCAGGTCACCCGCCGCGCAGCCGAGGTGGGCCGTCTCCCAGTCGAGTGAGGCCACCACACGGCCCTGCCGGAAGATGCAGTTGCCCAGCTTGGCGTCACCCCACTGCAGACAGGGTTCGGTATCGGGTGGGCGGTGCTGGCACAGCCAGCGGTGCACCTCATGCAACCAGGGATGGGCTCGGCCCAGCGTCTCCACCCAGCGCAGGTGGCGAAGACCCTGTTCAAGCTGCTGCTCAAGCGGCGACAGGCCCTCGGGCCATGCTGGCGAGGCCTGTGAAAACAGGCCGCAGGCGCGCCAGTCGACCCGGCTGATCACGGCCAGCAGCTCGATGCCCGCCAGCCAGTGCTGACGCTGTGCCGCGGGCGGGAGTGCGTGCAGCCACCCGTGCTGGTGGTAGAGCGGGTCCTCGGCAGGCACCTGGCCCTCGACGCGCACCATGACAAAGAACGGCGCGCCGAGAACGGCGGGGTCTGGCTCCAGCCCCAGCAGACGGGGCACGGGCACGGCGCTACCGGCCAGGCACTGCAGATACCCGTACTGCACCGCGATGTCGTTGTCGGGAAAGACGCAGGCCGTGGGTGTCTGCAGGCGGACGGCAATGCCGCTGGCGGGCAGCGGGGCGCCCTCGGCCGCGCGCAGCTCAGCCGTCAACGTGAGGTTCGAGAAGCCTCCGGCGGCAGCCTGCAGATGCAGCACCTCGACACCGTGGGCCGCGGGAAAGCGCTGGCCCAGCCACGTCGACAAGGCGCCAGCCACCGCCGGAAGGTCCATCGGCGCGCTGACGCTGCGCATCTCAGGCCAGCAGCTGATCGAAGGGCACGCCCTTGTCGGTGCGCGGTTCCGGCGCCAGGCCCAGCACCCGTTCGCCGATGTTGTTTTTCACGATCTCGTCGGTGCCACCGGCGATGCGCATCCCGGCGGCGCCAAACCACAGTCGCTCGATCATCTGCCAGCGCTGCATGTCGGCACCCCGGGCCCCGCTGGCCAGCACACCACGCTCACCCTGGAGGTCGATCACCAGGTTGCCGAAGGCCTGCAGGCAGCGGGCGGCCACGTTCTTGGCCACGCTCATCTCAGGGCCTGGCGGTCTGCCCTTGCCGAGCGCCGTCAAGGCCCGGCACTGCAGCAGCCACAGGGCCTGGGCCTCCAGGTGGAGATCGGCCAGACGCTCGCGCAGGCGGCCATCACGCAGGCCACTGGCGCCCTGGAACGTGGCCTCGCGCAAGATCTGGGCCGTGATGCGCCACAAGTCGGCGGGCAGCACACCCCCGATGGACAGGCGCTCGCTCATCAAGCCGGTGAGCGTGACCTTCCATCCGGCGCCCAGCGCGCCCACCCGCTGCTCATCGGGCACAAAGACGTTTTCCAGGAACACTTCGTTGAACTCTGCGTCGCCACCCATCTGCCGAATGGGCCTGACGGTGACGCCGGGCGCGTGCATGTCGATGAAGAAGGTCGTCAAGCCATCGAACTTGGGCTGTGACGGGTCGGTGCGCGCCAGCACCAGCCCGTACTGGGCAAACTGGGCCAGGGTGGTCCACACCTTCTGCCCGTGGATGAGCCAGCCATCGCGGCCGTCCTCGCAGCGCTGTGCGCGTGTGCGCACCATGCCCAAGTCAGAACCCGCGCCCGGCTCGGAGAGCAGTTGGCACCACAGGTCGCGGCCCTGCAGGGCGGGCGCCACCAATCGCTCACGCACCGCCTGCGACGCGTGCGCCATCACCGAGGGCAAGACCATGCCCAGGCTCACGTTGAAGAACCCCGTGGGCACCTTGAAGCGGGCTTCCTCCTGGCGCCAGATCAGCTCCTGCATCGGCGTGCCGCCACGGCCGCCCAGGGCTTGCGGCCAGGTGATGGCGCCATAACCCGCGCGGGCCTTGCAGGCCTGCCACTCCCGCGCAGCCTGCATGCGCTGCTCAGGCGGGAGGTCAGCCCCGTAGGCCTCGTCGCCGTCCGACTTCAGGGCCGCATGCTGCTGCAGCCACTCGCGGCACTCCTGGCGGAAGCGGGCTTCGTCGGGCGAGTCATCAAAGTCCATCGAGCCGGCAGCCGCCGCATCCCGCGCGGCGGCGGCGGTGGCGGGCCGGGACGCCGCGGTGCTGCCATCCAACTGGTATTCCAGTTCGCAGGCCATGACCTCGCGCCAATGGTGGACATGCCCCAGCCACGCAGACTGCGCGCGTGCACGCCGCAGGTACAGATGGGCATCCAGCTCCCAGGTGACGCCCATGCCGCCGTGCACATGGATGGACTCCTGGGCCGCCAGTGTCAGCGCCTGGCTGGCCGCCACACGCGCTGCGGCCGCGGCCGCGGGCAGCTCGGGCGCCGCCGCGTGGCTGGCGGCGTCCGTTGCCAGCGCCCAGGCGCCGTAGTAGCAGTGGGCCCGCGCCAGCTGGTTGGCCGTGTAGATGTCCACCAGCTTGTGCTTGATGCCCTGGTAGGAACCGATGGTGCGGCCAAAGGCCTTGCGCTCGCGGGCATAGGCACAGGCCATGTCCAGCGCTGCATCGGCAGCACCCAGCTGCTCGAAGGCCAGCAGCACGGCCGCCCGCGCCCTGACCCGCTGCAACAGCGCGCGCGGATCACCCACCGCGTCCAGCGGTTCGGCCGGGCTGTCGGTGAACACGAGCGCGGCAAAGGGTCGGGTAGGGTCCAGCGTATCCAGGGGGCGACGGGCCACCGACGGATCGTCGAGCCTGGCAAGCACCCAGCACAGCGCGCCGCCGCTGTCGCACGCCAGCACCACGGCCCAGGCAGCGATGGCCCCATCGGCCACGGGCGACACCTCGCCAGACAAGCGCGCGCCATCCCAACGGGGCAGCCGGCCAGCGTCCAGTTCACCGTCCACGGGGCCCGCCAGGGTCGCCACCTCACCCTGGGCCTGGCGGGACAACCAACGTTGCTGTTGCGTCGCTGAGCTGCCCAGCAGCACAGCCTGCATCGCCAGGTACAGGGTGGAGGCCAGTGGGACGGGGCAGAGCTGACGGCCAGCCTCCTCGGCCACCACGCACAGCTCCATGGCGCCCAGCCCGATGCCGCCGCACTCGGCCGGCAGCATCAGGCTGGTGACGCCCAGATCGGCCAGCCCCTGCCAGACCGCGGCGTCGTGGCTGCCGCCCTGCTCCATGACGCGGCGCGCCGCCGTCAGCGGGGACTCCTTCACGAGGAAACGGCGCAGCTGCTCGCGCCAGAGGTTCTGTTCGTCGGAAAAGTCAAAGTTCATGGCAAGCGCGCGTGTTCAGGCGTTCAGGCGTTCAAGGGCGGATCGAGTGGCGCGGGTGCCGGCCGGCCCAGCACCAGATCGGCGCCCTTGTCGCCGATCACCACGGCGGTGGCGTGTGTATTGCCGCAGATGAGGTTGGGCATCACCGACGCATCGATGACCCGCAGACCCTGGATACCCCTGACCCGCAGGTCGGGTGTGCAGACGGCCAGCGGGTCATGGGGGTGCCCCATGCGGCAGGTACCCACCGGGTGATATCCGGTGGTCAGGTGCGGGGCCAGCCAGGCCAGCCACTCGTCGTCGGTCTGTACCTCGGGGCCAGGCCGCGCCTCGGCCTCCACCAGGGCCGCCAGGGCCGGCTGGCGCGCCATGTCCCGCAGGAAGCGCAGCGCCCACAACAGTGCACGACGGTCGCGCGGGTCGTGCAGGTAGTTCATGCGCAGCGCCGGGTGCACCGCCGCATCCGGGCTGCGCAGGGTGATGCTGCCGCGCGAGAAGGGGCGCAGCTGGTAGGGGGCCAGGGTCATGCCGGCAAAGTCGTCAGGAACGGGCGCCTTGTGGCGAGCACCCGTGGCGGCGCCGTTGCCGGTGACCGGCAGGCCGAACACCTGGATGTCGTGGTACGACAAGGACGGGTCGCTCTTCAGGTAGGCGCCAAACTCGGCCGGGGGGCTGGTCATGGGCCCGCCGCGCCCCAGCAGGTAACGCAGCAACGACACCACCATGCCCATGCCGCGAAACCGGCGGTTCAGGCTGTCGACACCGGGCTTCATGCGCCAGGCCATCGGCACACAGGCGTGGTCCTGCAGGTTCTGGCCTACGCCAGGAAGGTCAGCCACGACAGGCACACCCAGAGCGGCCAGGTGGTCCGCAGGCCCGATGCCCGAGACCATGAGCAGCTGCGGTGACTGGATGGCGCCGGCGCACAACAGCACCTCGGTCTTCGCCGTGAAGTCACGCACCGTCCCGCCCTTCAGCGCCACCTCGACGCCCACCACCCGGGTGCCGTCCAGGCGAAGCCGCGTCACAAAGGCGTGGGTCAACAGCGTGAAGTTGGGCCGCCCGATGGCCGGCTCGATGGCATTGACGGCGATCGACGAGCGCCGCCCCGCCCGCATGTTGACCTGGTACACCCCCGCTCCGCGGGCCTGCCCGTCGTTGAAGTCGTCGACCGCGTCGATGCCGGCCTGGCCGGCCGCCGCGATCATCGCGCGCGTGGTCGGATGCAGCTGCGGCAGATCGTTGGCCACCACCGGCCCGCCACGGCCATGCAGTGAACCGCCGATGCGCCCCTGGTCTTCCGTGCGCACGAAGTAGGGCAGCAGTTCGGGCCAGCTCCAGCCCTGTGCGCCAGCCGACACCCAATCGGCATAGTCCTGGCGGTTGCCACGGATGTAGATCATGCCGTTGATGGACGACGAGCCGCCCACCAGCCGGCCGCGCGGCATCAACAGGCGCCGGCCACCGGCCCAGGCTTCAGGCTCGGTTTCATGCATCCAGGAGTAGGCCGGGTCGTAGGTCATCGCGCCCCAGCCCGCAGGCATCTCGACCATCCATCGGCGGTGCGTACCGCCGGCCTCCAGCAGCAGCACCCGGTAGCGGCCGTCCTCGCTCAGGCGGGACGCCAGTTGTCCGCCCGATGACCCGGAGCCGATGACGATGTAGTCGTAGTGATCGCTCAAGTCCATGGCGGTCGGGCGCGGCGCTGTTTCGAAACGGGCAGGATGCTCAGTGCGGCATCGCGGGTTGCGGCCGTGCGTGACGGCCATGGAAGGTCTGGCCGCTGCGTGCCATCTCGCGCAGCATCGCTGGCGGCCGAAGGTGCTCGCCAAACAGGCCGGCCAGGCGGTCGGCTTCCTGAACAAAGGCGGCTGGGCCGATGCCGTCGATGAAACAGAAGGGCCCGCCCGTGTAGGCGGGGTAGCCCACACCGAGGATCGAGCCCAGATCGCCGTCAGCGGGGTTCATCAGCACCCCCTCCTCCATGGCCTTGACCGCCTCGATGGCCTGCACAAACAGGATGCGCTGCTTCAGGTCGTGCGGGTCGGGCTGCGCCTGCCGCACCGGGTAGAGCCCGGACAAGCCTGGCCACAGCCGCTTGCCGGCGGTGTCGTGATCGTAGAAGCCCTTGCCCACCTTCTTGCCCAGGCGGCCCAGTTCGTACAGGCGCTGCAGCACCGGCACTGAACGGCCGGGCTGGTACTCATCCGGAAACTCGCGCTGCTGGGCCTGCCCCGCATGCACCGACAGTTCGATGGACAACTCGTCCGTGATGGCCAGCGGGCCCACCGGCATGCCGGCGTGTCGCGCACAGTTCTCGATCAGGGCAGGCTCGATGCCCTCGGCCACCATCCCGATGGCGTCATCGATGAAGGCGCCGATGAAGCGGCTGGTGAAGAAACCTCGGGCGTCGTTCACGACGATGGGCGTCTTCCGCAGCTGCGCGATGAAGTCCAGGGCCCGGGCCAGGGTCGCGTCGCTGGTGGCCTTTCCGCGGATGACCTCGACCAGCGGCATGCGGTCAGCGGGCGAGAAGAAGTGCAGGCCGATGAAGCGTTCCGGGAAGCGGCTCGCCTGGGCCAGCAGCGTGATGGGCAGCGCCGAGGTGTTGGTGGCCAGCACGCAGTGCGCGGGCAACACCGCATCCAGCTGGCGGGTCACCTCGGCCTTGATCGCCCGGTCCTCGAAGACCGCCTCCACCACCACATCCGCGTCCCTCAGGCCGTTGAAGTCAGCCGCCGGGGTGATGCGTGCGAGGATGGCGTCGGCCTTGTCCTGCGTCATCCGGCCCTTGTCCACCTGGCGGCTCAGGGCCTTGACGGCATAGGCCTTGCC
The DNA here is from genome assembly GCA_021298085.1 of Rubrivivax sp. Classification (GTDB taxonomy): domain Bacteria; phylum Pseudomonadota; class Gammaproteobacteria; order Burkholderiales; family Burkholderiaceae_C; genus Rubrivivax. The sequence continues at coordinate 15,453 of JAJTDE010000040.1, read as the reverse complement.
GCGCTCGGCCGCCGGCAGGTCGCGGTCGATCAGCACCACCGGGATGCCGCGCTGCGCGGCGTTCAGGGCGATGCCACCGCCCATCATGCCGGCCCCGACCATGCCCAGCTTGCGGCACGGTGAGACCGGAAAGCCGGCGGGCCGGTGCAAGCCCTTCTCGGCCTTGGACTTGTTGATGAACAGCGTGCGGATCATGCTGCGCGAGACGGGGCTGCGCATGGAGACCTGCAGCAGGTACTTGCACTCCACACGCAAGGCCTTGTCGATGGGCAACTGGGCGCCCTCGAACAGGCAGCTCTGGATGGCCAGAGGCGCGGGGATGTTGCCGAAGGTCTTGGCCTGCAGCATCGTGGTGCCGACCACAAAGGCCGGCGAGACCCGTGGATCCAACGGTCCGCCGCCAGGTATCTGAAAGCCCTTGGCATCCCAGGGCTGAGCGGCGCGCGGGCTGTCCATCAACCAGCGACGCGCAGCGGCCATCAGCTCCGCAGGGGGTGCCAGCGCATCCACCAGCCCCGCCTTGAGTGCCGTGTCCGCGTCGGCAGTCTTGCCCTCCATCAGCCAGGGCATGGCGGGCACGATGCCGATCATGCGGGGCAGGCGCTGCGTGCCGCCGCCGCCGGGCAGCAGCCCCACCTGGACCTCCGGCAGGCCCACCACCACGCCCGGCGCCGTTGACATGACCCGCCAGTGGCAGGCCAGGCAGACCTCATAGCCACCGCCCATGGCTGTGCCGTTGATGGCGGCCACCACCGGTTTGCCGCAGGTCTCGATGCGACGGACCGCCCGCGACAGCGACTGGTACTTCTCCAGCGCCACGTCCAGCGGGTCATCCAGCATGCTGTTCAGGTTGGACTCCATGCTCACCAGGTCAGCACCCGCCACAAAGGCGTCCTTGCCGCTGGTGATGATGGCGCCACGGATGGCAGCGTCAGACTGCACCCGGCCGATGGCGGCATTCAAGCCATCGAGGAAGGCCTGGTCGATGACATTCATCGACTTGCCGGGATAGTCGATCGTCAGCGTGGCAATGCCATCAGCATCCACGTCCACACGGATCACGTCGGGTTGCAGGCTCATCGGTAGCCTCAGATTCGTTCAATGACCATGGCCGAGCCCATGCCGGCCGCCACGCACAGGCTCACCAGTGCGGTGGCACGGCCGCTGCGCTCCAGCTCATCCAGTGCCATGCCCAGGATCATGGCCCCCGTGGCGCCCAGTGGATGCCCCATCGCAATGGCCCCGCCATTCACATTCATGCGCTCGTGCGGAATGTCGAGCTCCTCCATCATCGTGAGCACCACCGTGGCAAATGCCTCGTTGAGTTCCCACAGCTCGATGTCGGAGGCCGACATGCCGGCACGCTGCAAGGCACGGCGGGCCGCCATGGCGGGGCCGTCCAGCATCAGCGTGGGTTCCGAACCGATCGCCGCGAAGCTGCGGATGCGCGCACGTGGCTTGACCTGCAGGCGTTCGGCCATCTCGGCGGAGCCCACCAGAACCGCCGCCGCGCCATCCACGATGCCAGAGCTGTTGCCCGCATGGTGCACATGCTCGATGGCCTGGAGCTGGGGGTAGCGCTGCAAGGCCACGCTGTCGTAGCCGTACCGCTGTCCCATCTCGGCAAAGGCCGGCTTCAGGCTTGCCAGGCTGTCGGCGGTGGTGTCCGGGCGGATGGTCTCGTCGTGGTCCAGCAGGGCAAGCCCCAGGAAGTCATGGACCGGCACCACCGAGCGGCCGAAGCGCCCTTCGCGCCAGGCCAGCGCCGCGCGTCGGTGGCTTTCAGCGGCATAGGCATCCAGATCCCGCCGCCCATGCCCGCGCAGTGACGCCAGCAGATCGGCGGAGATTCCCTGCATGACAAAGTGAGTCTTGGTGGCGAGTTGCGGGTCCTGTGCCCAGGCACCGCCATCGCTGCCCATCGGGACGCGCGACATCATCTCGATGCCGCCGCCGATGGCCAGCCCCGCCTGCCCGGCCATCACCGGCGCCGCCGCCATGGCCACGGCCTCCAGGCCGGAGCCGCAATAGCGGTTGATCTGGACGGCCGGCACACCGTGGTCGAAGTCGGCGTCCAGCACCGCCATCCGCGCAATGTTGCCCCCTTGTTCACCCACCGGCACCACACACCCCATGACCACATCGCTCAGCTCACGGGTGTCCAGGCGGTTTCGGTCGCGCAGCGCCATCAGGGGCACCCGGGCCAGCTTGACAGGCGTGATCTCGTGCAGGCTGCCGTCGGGTTTGCCCTTGCCACGAGGCGTTCTCACGTGATCGAGGATGTAGGTCGGTGACATGCCCGCAAGCTTCGCAGCGATCGACGCCCGGCACCTACCCAAATCGGACTACGCATTGCGGGCCAACCGGTCCAACCGTCCGCAACCACGGGTTATACCGGGGGGGTGTACGGCCCCTTGGGCCCTGCGTATCGTCTCTTTGGACGACGAGGCACGGTTCGTCGGGCGATAGCCTGCTGCCTCGCCTTGACGACGATGGAGACACAGCCGATGGCCCGCACGGAAAGCCCAGGATCCCTGCTCGATCGACAGCGTGCCGCCTTCGTGCGGGAAGGCCCCGTGGGGGCTGCCGCCCGGCAGGGCCGCATCCAGCGGGTCATCGACCTCCTGGTTCAGCACAACGACGAACTCTGCGCGGCCATGGCTGACGACTTCGGCGGCAGGCCGCTGGTGTTCTCGATGATGAACGACATCCTGGGCTCGCTTGGCGCGCTCAAGGCCGCGCGAGATCACCTGCCGCAGTGGCTGGCCGATCAGCCTCGGCCCAGCGTCCCACCGTTTGACCAGTTTGGTGCCACCGCGTGGGTGAAGCTGCAGCCCAAGGGTGTGGTCGGCATCATCGGCACCTGGAATGCGCCGCTGTTCACGCTGCTGGCGCCGCTGGCCAGCGTCTTTGCGGCGGGCAACCGCGCCGTGCTCAAGCCCAGCGAGCTCGCGCCACGGACGGCCGAGACCCTGCAGCGAAGGGTCCCCGAGTTCTTCAGCCCCGATGAACTCGCCGTGGTGACCGGCGGGCCCGAGGTCGCTGCTGAATTCAGCGCACAGGCCTGGGATCACCTGGTCTTCACCGGCTCCACGGAGGTCGGCAAGCTGGTGATGCAGGCAGCGGCGCGGAACCTGGTGCCCGTCACACTGGAGCTGGGTGGCAAGAGCCCGGTGCTGGTGGGGCGAAGTGCCGACATCGCCATGGCAGCCGAGCGCATCGCGGTGGGCAAGGCCCAGAACAGCGGGCAGCTGTGCGTGTCGCCCGACGTGGTGTGGGTGCATGAGTCGCAGGTAGAGGCCCTGGTGGCGGCGCTGCAGGCCACCTACGCAGGCCTGTACCCCAAGACCGGTGGCAACCCTGACGTGGTGCCGGTGGTCAATGCGCGCCACTTCGAGCGCGTGGAAAGCTATGTCGCAGACGCGGCCGCCAGAGGGGCCCAGGTGGTGGTGGCGGGTGGCGAGCCGGGCCGGCAGGCGCAGGCCGAACGCCGCATGCCGCTGCGCATCGTGGTCAAGCCGCCGGCCGACGCCGTGATCTCACAGCACGAGATCTTCGGGCCCGCGCTGGTGGTGCAGAGCTACGACCAGATCCGTGACGCGGTGGGCGCGATCAACCAAGGGCCTCGCCCCTTGGCGCTGTACTACTTCGGCAACGATGAGGCAGAGCAGGCCTGGGTGCTGGACCACACGTTGTCGGGTGGCGTGGCCATCAATGATGTCCTCATGCACGCCGCCCTGACGGAAGCGCCCTTCGGCGGTGTGGGCAGCTCCGGTATGGGGCACTACCAGGGACGCGAAGGTTTTCTGGCGTTCAGCCATGTCCGTTCGGTCTACAAGGCCGGTGGCCATGACCCGCGACGCGAATGGGGCATGCTGCCGCCTTATGCGCCCCACCTGGAAGGCATGATGCGCGCGGCGGTGACAGCATGATGCACGCAGCGCCTTCTCAGGCCTCGGCCACCGTGGGCGACCCTTCCTACGGCATCCGGCGATCCTGGTACCTGGTGTTCGCCTTGATGGTCACCAACGTCATCGCGCAGGTCGACCGTTTTGCCATGACGCTGCTGGTCACACCCATGCAGAAGGACCTGGGCCTCAACGACACGCAGACAGGGCTGATCGGTGGCCTGGTGACGGGCCTGTTCTTTGCCGCGGCGGGCATGCCGCTGGCGCGCCTGGCGGATCAGTTCAACCGCATCCGCCTGGTGGTGCTGTGCCTGGTCATCTGGAGCGTGATGACCGCGCTGCAGGGCGTGGCCATCGGCTTCTGGACCCTGTGCCTGGCACGCATCTTTCTCACGGCCGCCGAAGCGTCGCTCGGGCCCGCCTCCAATTCGCTGATCGGCAACCTGTTTGCGCGCGATGCCCTGGCCAAGCCACTGAGCGTGGTCGCCACCGGATCGTCGCTGGGCAACGCCGTGGCGGCCGGCTTGGTGGCGCTGTTCCTCTTCGTCGCCCCCTTCGTGGCGCCACCGCTGACGTTTCAGGGTGAGCCGATGGCGCCCTGGCGGGTGGTGATGATCGGCCTGGGCCTGGTGGGCATCATCCCGATGATCCTGCTGCTGACCGCCGGCGAACCGAAGCGGCCCGTGAACGCCGAGGCCAGCCCCGACTTTCGGCGGTTTGTGGCCTACCTGCGTCCGCGGTGGAAGAGCTATCAGCCCTGCTACCTGGGCTACATCTTCTTCGTGCTGCCCTTTGTCTCGCTGGCGTTCTGGCTGCCAACCATGTTCGAGCGCAAGCACGGCCTGCCACCCACGTCCACCGGGCTTTGGCTGGGCCTGGGCTATCTGCTGGCGTCCACACCAGGCACCCTGCTGGGCGGCTGGCTGGCCGACAAGCTCCAATCGCGCGGACACGAGGATGGCCGTCTCAAGGTGCTGATGATCGGCGCGGCGGGGGCCATGACCACCACGGTCATCTCCCAGCTGCTGCCCAACCCGCACCTGTCCATGGCCTTTGTCTGGATGGCCCTGGCCTTTGCGGGCATGGGGCTGCCGCCCGTGCTGGCGGCGATCCAGGCGCTCACGCCTGACCAGTTCCGCGGTCAGGCCTCCGCCGTGTTGTATGTGCTGATCTTCATCGTCGCCTTTGCCGGCATTCCGCTGGCCGGCGGGCTGACCGACGGCCTCTTCAAGGACCGCAACAGCCTGCACCTGTCGCTGGCCCTGATGGCAGTGGTCTTCGGGTCACTGTCGCTCGTGCTGGTGGCGCGCACGCGGCACCACTACGTGGCTGGCATCCGCGCCTACGACCCCAAGGCGACGTAGATGCTGGCGGGAGTCTTTCGAGATCAGATGCTGTCGGGCCGCGTGGCGCTGGTCACCGGCGCTGGCAAGGGCATCGGACGGGCCTGTGCGCTGGCCCTGGCCGACGCCGGCGCTGATGTGGCCCTTGCCGCACGCACGGCCGCGGACGTCGAGGCGGTGGCCGCCGAGATTCGGCACCGCGGGCGCCGTGCGCTGGCCATACCGACGGACGTGGGCGACAACGCCGCGCTGGACCAGCTGGTGCTGCGAACGCAGACTGAACTGGGTACCGTGACCGTGTTGGTCAACAACGCGGGCGGCTCAGGGCCCAACGATCCACAAAAGATGGGCAGCGCGGAGTTTGCCCAGGTGCTCAGCTGGAACGTGGTGCCCGCCTACAGCCTGATCCAGAAGGTGGCCGCGGGCATGGCCACGGCCGGCGGTGGCGCTGTCGTCAACATTTCCTCGGTGGCGGCGCGGTATGTCCAGCGGCGCTTTTCCGCCTACGGTGCGGCAAAGGCTGCGCTGAACCAGATGACGCGCAACCTGGCGCAGGACTACGCGCCCCTGATCCGCATCAATGCGGTGGAGCCAGGCACCGTCATGACCGATGCGCTTGCCCGCTTTCTCACACCCGAACGCCAGGAGCGCATGCTGCGCTCAACCCCCATGGGACGCATGGGGCAGCCGGAGGACATTGCCGCAGCCGTGACGTTCCTGTGCTCGCCGGCGGCCAGCTGGATCACGGGCCAGGTGCTGGGTGTGGATGGCGGCGTGAGTTCACCCAACTTCTGACCGAATGGCAGGACCTGGCGATGATGAGTGTGGATCAGGCGGTCAGGCAACGCCGTTCTGTTCGGGGGTTTCTGCCCGACGAGGTGCCACCTGCCACGCTGGAAGAGATCTTCTCACTGGCACAGCAGGCACCATCGAACTGCAATACCCAGCCCTGGGTGGTGCATGTTGCCTCCGGGCAGGCCTGTGAGAACCTGCGGCAGCGGCTGCTGAAGGCCGGCGTGGACCCGGCTCAGCACCGCCCTGACTTCCCCTACGACGGGCGCTACCAGGGCATCTATCAGGTGCGCCAGTTCGACGCTGCTGCGCAGCTGTATGGTGCACTCGGCATCGCGCGCGAGGACAAGGTCGCGCGCGGCCGCGCCATGCTGGCCAACTACAGCTTCTTTGGTGCACCCCACGTTGCTTTCATCGGCCTGCCCGAACCGTTCGGTCTGCGCGAGGCAGCCGACTGCGGCATCTATGCCCAGACACTGATGCTGGCACTCACGGCCCGGGGCCTGGCTTCGTGCCCACAGGCTGCGGTGAGCTTCCCCGCACCGGCGGTTCGCGAGGCCTTGGGCCTCGACGCTCGGCTGCGAATCCTCATGGGCATCTCGTTTGGCTACGAAGACACGCTGGCGCCAGCCAACCGGTGCCGTGTGGGCAGAGCCGCTGTGCATGACGCCGTCACCTTCCATCGCTGAGCCCCATGCGCGAAGCCAACCTTGCCACCACAACCTGCCCAGCGAATTCCCCACTGACTGAGCCAGCCCAGTGGGTGACCCTCGACGCTGCTCGCATACCTTCAAGGAGACATCGATGAGCCAAGCGCGTCAAGGCCCCGCAGCGGGCACCCTGCCGCCACCCGCACGCCCCGCGCGCCAGGACTTCGGACGTGTGCCCGCCGCACACGACCAGCCAGAGTGGCCCGAGCAGCCACGCGCGCCCCAGGGTGCGCCCAATGTCCTGGTGATCCTGACCGACGACATCGGCTATGGCGCCAGCAGCACCTTCGGCGGCCCCATTGCAGCGCCCACCCTGGACGCCCTGGCGGCGATGGGCTTGCGCTACACGGAGTTCCACACCACTGCCATGTGCTCGCCCACGCGGGCAGCGCTGCTGACCGGACGCAACCACCATGAGGTGGGCAGCGGGCGCGTGACCGAGGCATCGACCGCCTATGACGGCTACACCAGCATCATTCCGCGCAGTGCGGCGACGGTTGCAGAGATCCTGCGGCTCAACGGCTACAACACCGCCCTGATCGGCAAGTACCACAACGTCCCGGATTGGGAGAGCGGCCCCAGCGGGCCGTTTGACCGCTGGCCCACGTCGATGGGCTTCGAGCACTTCTACGGTTTTCTGGGGGGTGGCACCAACCAGTGGGCGCCTGCGCTGTTCCAGGGGACACAGCCGATCGAGCCGCCAGCAGACGACCCTGACTACATCCTGGAGCGCGACCTGGCCGATCAGGCCATTGCCTGGATCCAACGCCAGAAGTCAGCGGCACCTGACAAGCCCTTCTTCATGCACTACGCCACGGCTTCCGGACACGCGCCACACCATGCGCCGCGCGAGTGGATCGAACGGTTCAAGGGGTGCTTCGACGAAGGCTGGGACGCCATCCGCAGCCGTACGCTGGCGCAGCAGAAAGCACTGGGGGTGGTTCCCGAGAACACCTTGCTGACCGAGCGCCCTGATGTCATCCCGGCCTGGTCGGCGCTCAGCCCTGACGAGCAGCGGCTGTATGCGCGGATGATCGAGGTCTATGCCGCCTGCGTGGCCTTCAGCGACCATCAGATCGGCCGCGTGATCGACGCCTTGCGCAGCATGGGTGAGCTCGACAACACCCTGGTCATCTTCATCCAGGGCGACAACGGCGCCAGTGCGGAAGGCGGGCCTCACGGCGAGCTGAACGAAGGCCTGTTCATGAACGGCATGTCAGAAGACCTGCCGGTCCTGCTGGCGCACATCGACGACCTGGGTGGCCCGATGGCCTACAACCACTATCCGGTGGGCTGGGCACACGCGATGGACACGCCCTTCCAGTGGTTCAAGCAGGTAGCCTCGCACTTTGGCGGAACCCGCAATGGACTGGTGGTCGCCTGGCCGCGCGGCATCGCCGCCAAGGGCGAAGTGCGGAGCCAGTTTCACCACGTGATCGACATCACGCCCACCATCCTGGACATCGTGGGCATCGCCCCTCCCGCGGCAGTCCATGGTGTCACGCAGCTGCCGATGTCAGGCGTGAGCATGGCCTACAGCTTCGACGATGCGGGCCAGCCGTCACGGCGCAAGAGCCAGTACTTCGAGCTCGTGGGCAACCGGGCGATCTACCACGACGGCTGGGTGGCGGCCTCAGGCCCGACCGAGATGCCCTGGGCGTTCTCGATGAAGCCCGAGACCATCGAGTCGATGGGCTGGGAGCTCTACCACGTGGCCGACGACTACAGCGAGGCGCTTGACGTCGCCGCCCAGTATCCCGACAAGCTGCGTGAGCTCCAGGAGCTTTTCTGGATCGAAGCGGCGCGGCACCATGCGCTGCCCATCATCCGCGGCATCGGCAACATGCCAGGGCCGTTGCGCCCGAGCACGGTCCGCGGCCGCCAGGCGTTTGTGTTCTACGCCGGGACGACGCGGGTGCCGCCGGGCAGTTCCCCCAACCTGACCAACCGTTCATTTCGCGTGGAGGCCGAGGTGGAGCTCCCACCCGGCGGCGGGCAAGGCCTGCTCTTCGGACAGGGCGGCCGCTTTGGTGGCCATGCGCTTTACCTGCTGGACGGCCACCTGGTCTATCACTACAACCTGATGGGCCGTTCGCGTGAACAGATCACCTCGGCCGATCGGCTGCCGGCCGGCTCCCACCTCGTGACGCTGGTGTTTGTCAGCGACGGCGGAGGGTGGGGACGCGGCGGCAGTGTCAGCCTTCTGTTGGACGGCGAGGTCGTCGGCCAAGGCCGCCTGAGCAGAACCGTGCCCTGGGTGATGTCCTACATCGAGGGGTTGAACGTCGGTCTCGACACGGGCACGCCGGTGTCCGAGGACTACCGGGTGCCGTTTGCGTTCAACGGGTCTCTGCACCGCGTTCGTGTGGTGCTGAGTGAGTGATCAGCGCGGTGAGGTTGGGCGGCTGCCGAACGCTACCCTCGAGGATCAGGCACCTTCCCCAACACCGTAGACTGCCGCCTCGAATCCCGGGGGTCGAATGAAGAGTCTTGGCCACCGAGCGCAGGGTCTGCGCCTCGAACGCATGCGCGCCAACCCGATGTGGACGGGTGAAGCCTTCCGCAACCTGCACCCGGTGCGGCCCGGGCTTCGGGACACCAGCGTGCCACCGCCTACGCTCAAAGAGTTCCTGTGCGGCGGCCAACGCCGCACGCCCGCCGGGCCGCTGCCGGCGCTGGACCCGCGCGCCGCCTGGCAGCGCGCGCCGGACAGCGGGCTGCGCGTGACCTGGCTCGGCCACTCGACGGTCCTGCTGGAAATCGACGGCGTTCGGCTGCTGACCGACCCGGTGTGGGGCGCGCGCGCCTCACCGTCGCAGCTGGTCGGCCCGAAGCGCTTACAGCCCGTGCCTGTCGCGCTGCAGCAGCTGCCCCGCGTGGACGCCGTGCTGCTGTCCCACGATCACTACGACCACCTGTGCCATCCCACCGTGCGCGCGCTGGCCAACACCGGCGTGCCCTTCGTCACCTCGCTCGGCGTCGGTGCGCACCTGGCGGCCTTCGGCGTGGCGCCCGAGCGCATCACCGAACTCGAGTGGTGGCAATCCCACCGGCTGCCGGGCACCGACATCGAGATCACGGCCGCGCCGTCACAGCATTTCTCGGGGCGCGGCCTGAAGGATCGCAACGCGACACTGTGGTCGTCCTTGGTGGTTCGATCGCCCCGACACCGCGTGTTTTTCAGCGGCGACACCGGGCTCACCGACCAGTTTGCCGAGATCGGCGCCCGGCTCGGGCCCTTTGACCTCGTGCTGCTCGAGGTGGGTGCGTTCCACCCCAGCTGGGGCGACATCCACCTGGGCCCGGTGAATGCGCTGGAAGCCCTGCGGCTGCTGGGTGGTGGCGCGACCTGGGCCAGTAAGGGGCACAGCCGGCCGAGGCGCTGAGCTGGCCGACAGCCATTCCGTTCCCCTTGGACTGATCGTGCGGGGCATGCGGTCAGGCGAACTGGCCCTGGCCAACGTGTGGGGCACCCACGAAGACCCGTTGACCAACATCGTCGACGTCTACATCCGCCGCCTGCGCGCCCGCATCGACCTGGACGGGCTGCCGCCCTTGATCCACACCGCACGTGGGTTGGGCTACCGGCTGGAGGCGCTGGCCGGTGCTTGAGCGTGGCCTTGGCCAGATTGCGCGCCGCGCCGAGAAGAAATATGCTGCGTAACATTTTTTTCAGAATCGAGCATGCCGCGCTTTGTCCAATCCCGCAAGGAAGCGTCCCACGAGCGGATCATCCAGGCCGCCAGCCGAGCCATTCGCCGCAGCGGGTACGCGGGCACGGGCGTGGCGGACATCATGCGCGAGGCGGGGCTGACCCACGGGGGCTTCTACGCGCACTTCGCGTCCCGTGAGGCGATGCTCGCCGAAGCTGCCGACCGTGCGGGCGCCGAGACGGTGGCCGTGCTGGAGCAGTTTGCCTCGGCGGCGCCGCCAGACAGCGCGTATCACACGCTCCTGAAGACCTATCTCTCGCGCGCGCACGTCGAGCGTGCCGAGACCGGCTGCCCGGTGGCCGCGCTGGGTTCGGAAATGCCCCGCCAGGCGCCCGAGGTGCGGCAGGCCACCACCCGGCGCATCAAGGACATGATCGACCTCGTCGCACGCCTCGCCCCCGGCGGCAGCCAACCCGAGAACCGGCACAAGGTCCTCGCGACCACGGCCACCCTCATCGGCGCCCTGATCCTCGCCCGGGCGGTCGACGACCGCCCACTCAGCGACGACGTGCTGGCCGCCGCCCTCCAGCAACTGAACGGCGACTGAGCGGCCTGCCCGTCACCGCCCCAACCTTGTTCGCGCAGAAATATGATGCGTCTCATATTTACCGCGCTGACCCCTGCTCATCCTGAAGGAGCTCCCCATGAAGCGTGCAGATGCCCAAGACCTCGCCCGACGACGTGGCGCGCATCACCTTCGAGGCGCTCGAGGCCGGCCACCGCGAGGTGCGGGTGGACGAGGTCACCCGCCAGGTGCGGGCCGGCTTTGGAGCCACGCTCGCGGTGCGGCGCTGGGCGGACGGTGGCGGCGCCAGGGTTGCTTGCGGTGCGCGTCAGGCCTTGCCAGGCGGAAGGTGAAAGATCAGGCAGGTGGTTGTCGCGTGTGCGTAGAGCTTGCCATCCGGCCCGACGATGCGGGCCTCGGACGTTGCCACCTGCCGCCCGGCGTGCACGAGCGTGCCCTCGGCACGGACAAACGGCACCGCATCCGTCAGCGCACGCACCAGATTGATCTTGAGTTCCAGCGTGGTATAGCCCTTGCCAGCCGGCAGCGTGGAGTGCACGGCACAGCCCAGCGCCGAATCGAGCATCGCGGAAAACCACCCGCCATGCACCGTGCCCATCGGGTTGTAGTGCCGCTTGTTCGGCCGGCCCTGGAAGACGGCCTTGCCGGGCTCGATGCGGATGGGAATGAAATCCAGCGTCTCTCCGATCGGCGGTTGCGGCAGACGGCCGGCAGAGATGGCGTCGAACACCTGCATGGCCGACAGGCCCGCCAGCTGATCGGGGCGGGCCACGCCCGGTGCCGCCAGCAGGGCACGCGCTGCCTCTTCCTCGGCCGCCCAGCGGCTGCTCATGTCTTCCTGGGTCATCGGGGATCTCCTGTGGGGTGCTGAAGGGATGCGCGCCGGTAGGGGCGCGCTGGCGAGGCCGCGCACGCACGTGCGCCGGATGCGAGGGACGGGGTGAAGCGGTACCTGTTGACGATCGGTGTCGCGTTGTCGACGCCGATGGCGATGCCGATCTGGCGATCCCGGCCGTCAAGGGTCAGGGTGCTCATGGCACGGCCCTGGCCATAAATATGATACGCATCCTAATATGATACACATCATTCACTTGGCGGTGACCTCACGGCCGCCGCCGGTCACCCAGGAGTGGGCGGGCCAACGCACACGGCTCACCGGGCTTGCCAAACGCACGAGCGAGCGCTGAGCGGGTGGCGGAGGATGTCGCTGGCCAATCGCCACCGCCCTCTTGGCCTCCAAACGGTTGCAAATACAGGAATCAACTTCCGTAATTGCAAGGATGTTTCCCCGCTCAATTCACCCAAGCCTGGTGGATGAACTGGCCCACGTGCCCGCCGTGGTGCTCGATGAAGTACACCAGGCCCCAGGGCTCTGTCCGATGCTGCGCGGCCTGCTCAACGTGGCCCCACTCGCCCGCAACCTGAGCGTGGAGGCCATGACAGCCCACAGCTATATCGATTTGCTGTGCAATCTGCTCCTGGTGCGCCGCCTCCAGCCCTGGCCCGCCAACCTGGGCAAGCGGCTGCGGTCCGTATCGGTGACCAGGAGGATCCGCCGGGGCACGACGACGACGCTACGGGCGCTGAGCCAGAAACCAGGCCACGAGCGCATTGGCATGCCCATGGCCCATCGCATGGGATGACTTCAGCAAGCCCACCAGTTCCATGTGCTTGCGGTCGCCCGCCGCGGCCAGCACATCCAGCGCGACGTGTATGGCGACGCGTGGCCGACTGCCCGCGGGTGGGTGGGCCTGCCCGTCAGCCTTCGCGCATGTAGTGGGGCGCCTGGGGGTGCTGCCGGATGTTGCCGTAGACCCGGTCGGACGGCACATACTCGGCGGCGAACTGCACCTGGCCTGCGGTCGCTTCACCCGCCACCTCGGCGATGAAGCGCAGCGTCAGATCGATGCCGGCGGACACACCGGCCGAGCACCAGATCGGGCCGTCGCGCCGGTGTCGAAGGAGACGTGCGGCACGATCGGCAGCCCCTTGGCACACACCACCGGATCAAGCGTCTGGGCGACGATGCAACAGCTCGGGCCATTGGCCACCTGTTGCCACATCGCGAACCTTTCTCAAGGTCCGATCACGTCCAGTTCTTCAACCTGGGGAAAGACAAGGATGCCGACGTTCATGGCGGTGGTCTCCGGTGCAGGGCCGCGGATGGTGACACAGGATCGGCAGCAGCGCGTTCAGGCAGGCTCGACCGTGACGCGCGGCCAGCGCTGCTCAGCGGGCCAGGAACAACACAATGCCGTGCTGCTGAAGCAGCGGCGTCACGTGCTCGAATCCGGCACCCCGCAACGCCTCGCGCTGTTCGTCGACGGTCAGGTAGAGCCCTTCCTTGTGCATGCCGCCCTCGCCGAACCAGTGGTCCGACATCAGGTAGCTGCCGCCGTCGTTCAGCAGCCCGCGCACCTGGCGATGCAGCGGCTGCGTGTAGCGCTTGTGGCGCAGCTCATGCACCGCCTGGTGGGTCAGCACGGCGTCGAAGCAGCCCAGCCCGTCCATCCAATCTGGCGCCTTGAAGCTGCGCAGCGCATGGCTCACCCTGGCCCGGAAGGGTTGCAAGCGCTCACCCGCCATGCGGTGCATTGGCTCGGAGAAATCCAGCAGCACCATCTCCACCAGGGGACGCCGCTGCAACACCACTTCGGCCAGAAAACCCGGCCCCGAGCCGAGTTCCAGCACGCGCAGCGGGCGGGATGCGTCCAGCGCGTCGGCGATCGTCTCGAAGAAGGTGCTGCGCCACGGACGCAGGGCGTTGGCCTGCTCGGCCCAGGCGCGGGCGTCGGCCTCGGCCTGCAGGTCGATCGGGCTGGGGACATCGGCGGGAAGGTCGTGCATCGATCAAGGCGCGCAGGGCCACTGCGACACGATCACACCACACGCGCTGCCAGGCGGCAAGCCATCAGCCCGCGGCCGCTCCGCAGACCCAGGGTAGCAGCTCGGACATCCGGTCGAACACCGCAGCAGCGCCTGCGGCACGCAACGTTGCGCCCTGGCCCATCGCCGCATAGCCGAACACCGTCATCCCGGCCGCGCGCGCCGCGGCCACGCCGGTGGGGCTGTCTTCGACGACGACACAGCCCTGGGGTGCGGCGCCCAGGGTTTGCGCCGCATGCAGGAAGAGATCCGGCGCCGGCTTGGGCCGCGAGACGTCATCGGCGCTGAACAGGCGGCCCTCGAAGCGTGGCAACAGCCCGGTGTGGCCCAGCGTGAAACGCATCTTCTCGTGCGGGCCATTGGAGGCCACGCAGAAAGGCGACGCCAGCGCATCAAGCACCGCCGCCACACCTGGCACCGGCAGCAAGGAGCCTGCGAAGGCCTCGACGCTGCGCACCCCAAAGCGTCGCATGAAGTCGTCAGGCATGGCGGGCCCCAGCAGATCGGCGACCCGGTCGCGGCATCGTTCCGACGAACTGCCCATGAATCGCTCAAAGGTCTGCGCCAGCGTCAGTGAGAGGCCGTGCTCGGCCAGCATGGCCTGCAGCACCTCGTGACTGAGCCGCTCGCTGTCGACGAGCACGCCATCGCAGTCGAAGATGACGAGCTCGGGGCGGCGCAGGGGGCTGCCGTCGGGCATGCGGCCAGCGGATGCAGACATGCGGCGCACCGATCCCTAGAAACTCGACCCCGGCTGCTGCAGGAAGGCGATCTCCTCGGCCGTGCTCTCGCGACCCAGCGCGTGGTTGCGGTGCGGGTAGCGGCCGAAGCGGTCGACGATGGCCCGGTGCTGCCGCTCGGCCCGCAGGTTGTTCTCCAGGCCGGGCACGGCAAACAGTGGCTCGGCCAGCGCATGGATCGCCCGCGACTCGCTGTGCATGTAGGGCATGTAGAGGAAGGCCCGCAGCGGTGGCTCCAGCGCCTTTGCGCGAGAACTGGTCCAGCACGATCACCTCGGCCAGCCGACCGCGCGGCGTGGCGCGCCAGGCGAAGCACTCCACCGCGGCCGCACGCGTGTGCAGCGCGCCATAGCGTGCGCGGATCATCTCGTCCAGCGCCGGATCCACGCGCCACCACTGGGCCGGCGCCAGTTCCGTGAACCAGAAGCGCAGCACGTCTTCAGCTTCGGGTGGGGTCATCACAGGACAGCTCCGTTTCAGACTCAAGTCAAGGGGACGACAGCCAGTTCGTGGCTGTAGACGATGAAGCCCAGATGGCGTGCCACCCGGTCATAGAGCTGGCGCCCTGCGGTGTTGCCCGCTTGGGTCTGCCAGTACACGCGGCGCGAGCCCGCCGCCGCAGCCCGGGCATAGACACCTTCGATCAACGCCCGGCCCACACCGTTGCCGCGGGCTTCGGGCGCGGTGAACAAATCCTGCAGGTAGCACACCGGCTCCAGGCGGGTGGTGCTGCGGTGGAACAGGTAGTGGGTGAGCCCGACGAGCTGGCCACCGCGCTCGGCCACCAGCGCAAAGACAGGCTCGGCGGGGTCGAAGAAGCGCTGCCACGTGGCGT
>JAJTDE010000007.1 GCA_021298085.1 Rubrivivax sp. | reverse complement strand
GCCCCCTCCCTGCACATCAATTGCGCCAAATCACGATCTCCCGGTTGCTCTGATGCAAAATCCGTGTGTGTTCTACGCCCCACCAACGCTTGCTCCCGCAGTGATCCGGGCGTGTAAGCAGTTTCCCTGCGTCACGATCTTCAACCCCATCTAAAGCCCTGGAGACACGCCCATGACCATCAGAATTGGAATCAACGGATTCGGACGAATCGGCAGAATGGTGCTCAGAGCAGCCGTCGCTAACCATCCAGACATCGAGGTCGTGGCAATCAATGACCTCCTTGAGCCTGACTATCTGGCATACATGCTCAAGTACGACAGCGTACATGGACGCTTCAAAGGAGACATCAGCGTCCAGGACACGACGCTTTACGTTAACGGTAAGCCCATCAGATTGACTGCAGAACGCGACCCTGCCACCTTGCGGTGGGCAGAGGTTGGAGCCGATGTCGTCGTCGAAGCAACCGGACTCTTCCTGACCAAAGAAACCGCAGCAAAGCATCTTGCAGCTGGCGCGAAGAAGGTCATCATGAGCGCCCCGTCCAAAGACGATACGCCCATGTTCGTCTACGGCGTCAACGATTCCACCTACTCTGGTGAGCAGATCATCAGCAACGCAAGCTGCACAACCAACTGCCTCGCACCCATTGCGAAGGTCCTCAACGACCAGTTCGGCATCAAACGTGGACTGATGACCACCGTGCATGCAGCAACAGCCACGCAGAAGACCGTCGACGGTCCGAGCAACAAGGACTGGCGCGGAGGAAGAGGCATCCTCGAAAACATCATCCCCAGCAGCACGGGCGCGGCCAAAGCAGTTGGCGTCGTTATTCCAGAGCTCAACAAAAAGATCACCGGCATGGCATTTCGCGTGCCCACCTCCGATGTGTCGGTTGTAGACCTTACCGTTGAACTCCATAAGGAGGCCAGCTACGCCGAGATCTGTGCCGCCATGAAGCAGGCCAGCAACGGCGCCATGAAAGGTGTACTTGGCTACACCGAAGACAAGGTTGTCGCGACAGACTTCCGCGGTGAACCGTGTACCTCGGTCTTCGATGCCGAAGCGGGGATCGCGCTGGACAAAACCTTTGTGAAGGTGGTTGCGTGGTACGACAACGAGTGGGGTTACTCGAATAAAGTGCTAGAAATGGTTCGGGTCATGAGCCGACACGCCTGAACCGCATGCCCACTGGCCAGATCATCAGGCCTCCCGTCAGCGAGGCTTGACGACTGCAGATGCAGGCGTTGACACCGTACCCGGAACCACCGCAATCGAATCAACGCGCAACTGGCGAGAGCTGCGCAGCGGCTCTCTCTCACCACTGCCAGGTGCCTCCATGAGCGGAGCGAGGTGACCCTGCCACCATAGCCACATAAACACATTGGCCATGCAGAGAAGACCTATAACTTTTTTCACGTCCGTTGTCCTTGCGCCCCCACACCCATGACGGGCCGGATACTAACTTCACCAGACGTGATCTCGTGGCGTACAGAGGAGTCTTCATCGCGGCCCAGAAGGAGCGCTCCGCCAGAACCAACGCCCCTGACCCACCCTACAGGGCAGTCCGAAGAACTCGTGTGAACGCGTAAGCCCAACAAGGCGTTTCGAGAGGCGAATCTGGCAGCAAAGGGACTAAAGCCGGACACATCGAACTCGCTCAACCCAGCGAAAAGAGCCTTGGCCATCAAGGGTAAGTGGGCTGCGACATCAAAATGAAGCCCCAACTCTGAAAGTGATGTTGCGCCGTACGAGGCAGACACCTCGCCCGAAAGACGCTCCAAATTCACACCCACGCCAACGATGCAGGCTCGTCCCTGTTGCGTCGGAACTGTCTCGATCAATACGCCCCCCAGCTTAGCCCGCCAGCCACCGGAATCAGCAGCTCCAGCAACCAAATCGTTGGGCCACTTGAGCCAAACTTTGAAGTGTGAGTGTTCGACACCGTCGTGACGTTGCCGGGCTGCCAGCTGCTCAAGAGACTCGGCCACCACCACACCCACGGCCAACGAAAGCCCGGACAATTCCTGGCGGCTCATCCCAAAGGCCACCGAAAACGTCAACGAACAACCAGGCGCTGACACCCAGGCGCGACCCTGTCTCCCGCGACCCGCCGACTGGTGATGGGCCCACACCAACCGCTGAACAGGGCTCAAGACACCCATGTCCGCTGAGCTGAGATCAGCCAGCCCCCCATCTCGAAGCCGGTCGCTCAGCCAAGAATTGGTCGAACCCACTTCCAGCAGGACAGTACTCATGACGGTCGGCAGACAGGCCGACAAACTTTGGCGTAGAGCGTCCACGTTGACCGACGCCGAAAACCGCTGTTCAGTAGGATTCAGCGGACTCATCGCTTGGGAAACAGCAGCGTTCCGCGACATCTTTCAGCACCGCAAAGGCACACGTAGTCACGCTTCAGCTTGGCGGTGTACTTTCCATCGATGACCAAGCGATAGTCATAAAACAACTCCTCACCCGGCAAAACATCGCGGAGCACACGGATGAAAACACGGCCTCGCACCTCGTCACTCACACAATTCGGATTGCAAGAATGATTGATCCACCGTGAAGAGTTTCCACGCGTCCGGGCGTCAATAACACTGCCGTCCCCCAAGTGGAAATAAAAGGTGTGATGTGGATCGTTAGGATCATGCGGGTGCCGCCGCAGAGCCTCTTCCCAACTGATCACTTCTCCTGTGTACTCTGCAAGCGTCTCGCCGGCCGAGATGGTACGAAGTGCAAAAACGCCCTTCCCGTGAACACCGCTGCGCCGCACGACAAAACGACGCCCTTGCTGCGGAGTTGGCTGCCCTTGCGAAACGCGACGCTGTGACACTAAACCCATGACGAACCGCTAAAAAAACAACCAGCCACAGAGCCGATTTTAGGCACACGTACGCTCTCAACGAGCTCGCGGAAACAGGCCTCGGCCCCCTCTAGGCCTCAACACGCGCGGACTCGACGCTCCGCATTCGGTACATTCTCGGCTTCGCCGCAACACCAGTCTGTGGTGCGGCACCTGAACGCCAACTCGATGGGCACCCTGGTGCCTGCCCGGGACAACCCTGGAAACTGCATGAGCAAGACCCTCGTCATCGCCGAAAAACCAAGCGTCGCTCAAGACATCGTCAGAGCGCTGACGCCGGTACATGGCAAGTTCGACAAGGCTGCAGAACACTTTGAAAGCGCGACGCTCATCGTCACCTCCGCGGTCGGCCACTTGGTCGAGATTGCTGCCCCAGAGGCCTACGACATCAAGAGGGGCAAGTGGAGCTTCACGCACCTGCCTGTCGTGCCACCCCACTTCGATCTCGCGCCGATTGACAAGAACAAGTCACGCCTGAACGCCATCGTCAAGTTGATCAAGCGCAAGGACGTCAGTGCCATCATCAATGCCTGTGACGCTGGACGAGAGGGTGAACTCATCTTCCGCTTGATTGTTCAATACGCCGCAGGCACCAAGAAAGAAGTCGCCAAGCCTGTCACCCGCCTCTGGCTGCAAAGCATGACGCCCCAGGCCATCCGAGACGGCTTTGCGTCCCTGCGCAGCGATCGTCAAATGCAAGGTCTGGCCGATGCTGCTCGCAGCCGAAGTGAAGCTGACTGGCTCGTGGGCATCAACGGCACACGGGCCATGACCGCCTTCAATTCACGCGACGGAGGTTTTTTTCTGACGACCGTGGGCCGCGTCCAGACGCCTACGTTGTCCATCGTGGTCGAGCGCGAAGAAAAGATCCGTAAGCACATTGCCAGACCGTACTGGGAGGTGCGCGCGACCTTCTCGACGCCGCAGGGGCCCTATGACGGCAAGTGGACAGATGTTCGCTGGAAGAAGAACCCGCAAGACCCGGAATCACGTGCGGACCGCCTGTGGGACGAGCAACAAGCCCAGGCCATCGCAGAGGCTTGTCGGGCCCAGGATGCCACTGTCACCGATGAAGCAAAGCCGAGCCAACAGATCAGTCCTCAGCTCTTTGACCTGACGACCCTTCAACGCGAGGCTAACTCCCGATTCGGGTTCAGTGCCAAGACGACGCTGTCCATTGCCCAAGCGCTGTACGAAAAGCACAAGGTGCTGACCTATCCCAGAACGGACTCCCGCGCCCTTCCGGAAGACTATCTGCAGACTGTGAAGCAAACCTTCTCGATGTTGGCGACTGAGGAGCTCCCCGCACCCATCCGCGCTCTCTCGGAACACGCGGCCAACGGACTCAAACGGGACTACATCAAGCCCATCAAGCGCGTCTTTGACAACGCCAAGGTCTCCGATCACTTCGCCATCATTCCGACGCTGCAGGCCCCGCGATCACTGACGGAACCGGAACTCAAGCTCTACGACATGGTCGTCAAGCGCTTCATTGCCGTCTTCTTTCCGCCCGCGGAGTACATGGTCACGACCCGCACCAGCGTGGTCGCGGCGGCAGGTCAGCAGCATCACTTCATCACGACCGGAAAAGTGCTGGTGAATGCGGGCTGGTTGGCCGTCTACGGCAAGGAAGCCCAAGACGAGGATGCCAATCTCGTGCCAGTGCACCAGCAGGACCGCGTGAACGCTGAGCAACTGGACGTTCGGAGCCTGCACACCAAGCCCCCGGCCCGCTATACGGAAGCGACCCTGCTCAGTGCGATGGAAGGCGCCGGCAAGCTCATCGACGATGATGAACTGCGCGAAGCCATGGCCGAAAAGGGCCTGGGTACACCCGCCACACGTGCTGCCATCATCGAAGGACTCATCGCTGAAAAATACATGCTCAGGGAGGGCAGGGAACTGATCCCGACGGCCAAGGCCTTCCAGTTGATGACGCTGCTCAGAGGGCTCGACGTCGACGACCTGACCAAGCCCGAGTTGACCGGCAACTGGGAATTCCAGCTGTCCGAAATGGAGCAGGGCAGGCTCAAGCGAGAGCAGTTCATGGCCGACATCGCGGCGATGGCAGAACGCATCGTGCGCAAAGCCAAGGAGTATGACCGCGACACCATCCCCGGCGACTACTCGACCTTGAAGACGCCTTGCCCCAACTGTGGCGGCGTCGTCAAGGAAAACTATCGTCGATTTGCCTGCACGGGCGAACACGGCGCAACCGAGGGCTGTGGCTTCTCCATCACGAAGATCCCCGCAGGCCGGGCATTCGAAATCGCCGAAGCCGAAGCCTTCCTGAGCGACAAGCGGATCGGCCCGCTTGATGGCTTTCGGTCCAAGGCCGGATGGCCCTTTGTTGCCGAAATGAAGCTGGTGCACGACAGCGAGTTGGGCAACTGGAAGCTCGAGTTTGACTTTGGTGAGGACGCCAAGCAGGCCCAGGCCGATGGCGAACCGGTCGACTTCTCCGATCAGGCAACGCTCGGAGCGTGCCCCAAGTGCAAAGGCCGTGTCTACGAGCATGGAACCAGCTACGTGTGTGAACACGCGGTGGGGGCTCACGTGACCTGCGATTTCAAGAGCGGAAAGGTCATCCTTCAGCAGCCGGTCGGCCGTGAGGAGATGTCGCGTTTACTGACCACGGGTCGCACTCAGTTGCTCGAGGGCTTCGTCTCCAACAAGACACGCCGATCCTTCAAGGCCATGCTCGCCTACGATGCGAAGGAGGGCCGCGTTGTCTTTGAATTCGAGCCCCGCACGCCTCGAGTGCCCGCAGCAAAGAAGACCTCGACCAAAAAAGCCGAAGCCTGAGGCCTTGTGACCGACGCAGCCTACGTGCGCCTGGCAGGTCTGCTGGGCATGATTGCGCTGGGTGCATTCCTCTATCGCCTGCCCATATGGCCCTCGCTGCCTGGCCCACAGGCCAGCGGGACCGCTGTCGCTCAGCAGCCTCGCGCTCGCGAAAGCCCTAACGCCAGCGCAACATTCGCCGCGCAGACGTTGGCCCAGCTGGTGACGCTGGTACTCATCCCGGTGCTGCTGTTTCGTACGATGGCGCGCCTGGATCTGCAACAGATGCCCTGGGAGGCGGCACAGGCCTACTTCGCGCCCGTGCTGGTCTGTCTGGTGATTGTCAATCTGGTGTTTTACGCACGCGCGGCGCCGGCGGCCAGCGTTAAGGCCGCGCCGGCCGAACCCGCCGCACGCACCACGGCAGCGCTGTACGGCAATGCCGTTCAGCTGGGCATACCCATCGCCGGAAGCCTATTCGGCGCGGAGGGATTGGCCATCCATCTGGCCCTGGTGAGTCTGCACAGCTTGCTGGTCCTGACGACATTGACCGTCTCCGCGGAGTGGTCCATAGCCCGCAGCAAGCGCCAGACTTCAGGCAAGACAGGTGCTGACCATGCGCTCGGGACCGTGAAGCAGGCGGTGATTCGGTCCGTGTGGCATCCGGTCGTCCTGCCCATTGTGCTCGGCTTGCTCTGGAACCTGACCGGCATCGCGCTGCCTCGCTGGTTGGACGATGGGCTGGCGGTGCTGGGCGCGGCGGCTGTTCCGCTCTGCCTGATCTTGATCGGCATGAACCTGGCGCAGTTCGGCCTGAAGACCAGTGCAGCCTCGGCGATGCCCCAGATGGTGATCAAGCTGCTGGTGCTCCCGGCCGTGGTGTTTGTCGTGGCCAACAAGCTGCTGGGCATACAAGGCCAGACGCTGGCCGTGTTGGTAATGATGGCGGCACTGCCTGTGGGTACCAATGCGCTGATCTTTGCCCAGCGATACAAAGTCCTTCAAGCGGAGGCGACCACCGCGATCGTGTTGTCGACTTTTGCCTTCGTGCTGACGGCGCCCGCATGGTTGTGGATGCTTCAGCGCTGGGCATGACAAGCGCTACGGTGGGCGCCACAATCTCGCCCATGGAGATCAACGATATTCCCCGCTACATGGCCCACGTCGGTGCGGCTGCCAGGGCCGCTGCGGCATCCATGGCCAAGGCGCACACGGCACAGAAGAATGCCGCCCTGCACGCACTTGCCATCGAACTGCGGCAGCGTCAGGAGGCGCTGTCTGAAGCCAACCAGCAGGACCTCGACGCGGCGGGGCATCGTGGACTTTCGGCGCCGATGGTTGACAGACTGCGCTTGACGCCCAAGGTCGTGGCGACCATCGCTGAAGGCTGCGAACAACTCGCCGCGATGCCAGACCCCATTGGTGAGATCACGTCCGTCAAGCGGCGCCCAAGTGGCATCAGTGTGGGACAGATGCGGGTGCCCTTGGGTGTCTTCGGCATGATCTACGAGAGCCGTCCCAACGTCACGATCGAGGCGGCCTCACTGGCGATCAAGAGCGGCAACGCGTGCATCCTGCGCGGCGGCTCAGAGGCCATCCACACCAACCGTGCCTTGGCCGCGTGTATCCAGGCGGCTCTTGCGTCCGCGGGGCTACCGCTCGATGCGGTTCACCTGGTGCAGACCACCGACAGGGAGGCTGTGGGCGCGCTGATCACCATGCCGGAACATGTTGACGTGATCATCCCGCGCGGCGGAAAGGGCTTGATCGAACGCATCTCGGCACAGGCGAAGGTCCCCGTCATCAAGCACCTCGATGGCAACTGCCACGTCTACGTGGACGCCAATGTCGACATGGCGCTGGCGGTCAGGGTGACCGACAACGCCAAGACGCAGAAGTACAGCCCCTGCAATGCGGCGGAATCCCTCTTGGTTCATCGGGACTCGGCGGCGCAGTTCTTGCGCGCCATCGGCGCCGTCTTTGCGGCCAAGGGCGTCCAGATGCGTTGCGACGAGGAGGCCTTGCAACACCTTCAATCCGTCCCTGACGCCGATCTGCGGGCGGCGCAGGCCGATGACTGGTCTGCCGAGTACCTGGCCTCCATCATCAGCATCAAGGTGGTGGCCTCACTGGATGAGGCGATTACCCACATCAACCACCATGGCTCCGGGCATACCGATGCCATCCTGACGCGAGATCACGACAACGCCATGCGTTTCCTGCGGGAAGTGGACTCTTCCAGCGTGATGGTGAACACCAGTACCCGCTTCGCGGACGGCTTTGAGTACGGCCTGGGCGCGGAGATCGGCATCAGCACGGACAAGTTCCATGCACGCGGGCCTGTCGGCCTGGAAGGCCTGACCTCCATGAAGTGGATTGTGCTCGGCCAGGGGGAGATTCGGACCTGAGACACGCAGGCTGTGCGCCTACCGGAGGCGGGGCATGAGCCGGTCATCCTTCGGGATGTCATCGGCGTCGTCGAGTTCAAACGCAATCTGCGTGCACACCGCTCGGCACAGCGTGGCCGCGCGCTGGCTTTCGATCCGGTAGTAGATCTGCGTGGCGTCGCGGCGTTTGCCCAGGATGCCCGCGCGGTACAGCGTGGACAAGTGCTGGCTCATGTTGGGCTGGGTCGTATCGATCGCGGCAAGCAGCTGTGAAACGTTCTTTTCCCCGTGACACAGCGCGCTGATGATCCGCAGTCGGATCGGCGTGGACAGAAGGCCGAAGAGTTCGGCGGCCGAGGCAAACACCGCCTCGGGGTCATCGGTGGGCGTTGACGTGCTGGACACTGGCGGCTCACTGCAAGAGGGTGGGTGCTTCGATAGTCGCAAGCCTTGTCAAGCTTACTTATATCCGGATGAACTGATGTTAACCCGCCACAAGCCGTTCGGTTTCCCCTGCACGAATGCCCCATGGCACTGACGGCCTTGGGGGAGCCGACGGCCGTCAGGGCGCCGCCTTTTTCATCGAAACCGCCGCACCAAAACGGTAGTGGTCTCGCTGGAGGACCGCCGCGACGGCTGTCACCTCCTCAGGAAACAAGCTCAGCTTGAGTTCGGTGCTGCACAAGTCCACCATGCCACGCAGCGCACTGGGCGTATTGATGCGGCCCTGAGGGCGGTAGATGGCTGAACCGTCACCCCCGACGCGGCGAATGTGACAGGCGCTGCAGGCATGTTCGGCCATCAGCCTTTCGCCCAAGGCCAGGTCGGCGTCCTTGAACAACTCTGCTGCAGACGGTGTCCTGGGCTGCGCTGCAGCCAAGTCAGGCGCCCATATGCCCATCAGCAGACATGCCGTCCCAAGGGTTGCCCGGGCGACCGTCATTTGCAGGCGAGCGCTGGCCATGTTGGTGTGCGGCAAGTGACGATGCATGTGGAGCCTTTCTACGCTGGAAGCGAATGGCATGGGCGCCATCAGGCGCCCGGTTGTCGGCCGAGATCCAGCAGGCCGTTGATGTCATCCTCCGACATCTCGCCTGGGATAAGTTGCAGGAGCCTGCCGCGTCTGTCCACCGTTGCCGTCAATGGGCTGACGCGCCGACCGCCAAACACCGCTGATAGCCGTTGGGCTTCCAGCGTCACAGGGAAGTGAAGGCCTTGGCTGCGCACGTGAACCTTGGCTGCGGCCGCATCAGGCTCTCTGAGCGCAGTCAGAATGCGCAGCGGCGTTGCGCCGATTCGGCGGTGAAGCTGCTCCATTCGAAGGTTATGCCTGACGCAGA
The DNA here is from genome assembly GCA_021298085.1 of Rubrivivax sp. Classification (GTDB taxonomy): domain Bacteria; phylum Pseudomonadota; class Gammaproteobacteria; order Burkholderiales; family Burkholderiaceae_C; genus Rubrivivax. The sequence goes on along the minus strand of JAJTDE010000007.1, from coordinate 76,555 downwards.
ATGGGCAGTGGAGTGACCACCACACCACCACCACCGCATGGCCGCGGGCCTGCTCCGGCCCCCAGACACCACCATCCAGCAGCGAGACCGTCGGCCATGCGACGAGATCCCCAGGGCGAGTCGGCTGGCGCCCCTGGCCAGTTTCGGCTGATTGCCCCCACACCGAACTCGACGTGACGCCGAGTGAGCCACCGGCGATGTTGGCGAGCCATCCTGCGGCGCCGCTGACTGCCTGGCGTCGTCTCATGGCACCAACTTCTCCATGAGCAGATAGGTATTGAAGGCATTGATGCGGTTGGCGACACCAAACAGCGGCAGGTTGGCAAAGCGCGACCAGTCGGTGCGCGCATAGGCGTCCTCGAACGGTTCCATGTTGCGTGCAGCGTCCCCCATGGTCTGGCGAAGGAAGGCCAAGTAGTCTCGGGTCAATTGCAGATCTTGCCGAGCCTTGGACGACACCGGCCCATGGCCGGGCAGGATGGTGTCAGCCTCGTACGCCAGCAGGCCATCAAGTGCATGAATCCACTGGCCACTGTCGGCTTGTCCGACAAAGGGCACACGCCCTCGGAACACCAGATCACCGGCGACCAGTGTCTTGCGCTCAGGAATCCACACCACCAGATCTTCCGGGGTGTGGGCAGGTCCCGCGGGTTTGAGGTGGAACTCCAGGCCGCCAATCTTCAGGACAGTGGGTTTGTCGACCCATACATCGGCCGCTACCAAGCGCGTGTTGTCGTCCACCCATGGCGCCATTTCCTCGCGGCTGGCCTGCAGCCGAAGCTGTGCCGCGTCGGAGTGCAGGTAAACCTGCGCCAGCGGGTGGGCAATGATCTTGACTCCAGCGTCCCGGAAGGCCTGTAGCCCATAGACATGGTCCGCGTGGTAGTGCGTGACGATGACGTGACTGATCGGATTGGGTGTGAGCTTGCGGATTTCCTCCATCAGTTCGCGGGCCAGCGCGGGTGCGCCCAGGGCGTCGACGACAACGACGCTGGATGCGGTGACGATGACGCTGGCGTTGGAGATGAAATTGCGGTTTTCAGCCGAGCCCAGCGCCGACAAGCCTTGCACCAGGAAGATACCGTCGCCGACGGGTGTCAGGGACGGCCTTTGTGGGGCCGCCTGCGCAGCTGCCTGCTGACCGAACGCCCAGGCCGCGACACCCAGGAACAGGCAGAGCCACGGCCGATTGCCTGACGCCCACGCATGGATTCTATAAATCAGCATATGGTGATATTAGCGCCGAAGCCCGTGGCCTGGCCAGATTTTCCATAGGCGGGTGGCGCCTCGGGTTGCCTGCGCGCCAGAGTCGCCGACAGCGCGCCATCGCCCTCGGGAAATCCATGATGAAAATTGTCAGTATGCTGAAGCTGCCCTGCCGCAAGAATAAGCGCGGGCTGATAAATATCCGCACACTGCCGGCGTACGCGGCGGCCAACCCCTCCACACCCCTTGCAGGAGACCCCTGATGAAACCACTTACCACCCGATGGGCTTTGGCAATCGGATGGGCCGCGGCAGCTGCCGTGCAGGCACAGACGCCACCCGCAGCGCCGGGTTCTGCTCAGCTGGGCCGAAACCTGGCAGCAACCTGCGCCAACTGCCACGGCACCAACGGCAATGCCAGAGGTGACATGAAGCCCTTGGCAGGCATGCCGGCCGACAAGCTGGTGGCGATGATCGCTGACTACAAGAACGGAAACCAGCCTGCCACCATCATGCACCAGATCGCCAAGGGCTACACCGACGAACAGATTCGTCTGATCGCGGCCTACTTTGCAGCCCTGCCGGTCCCTGCCGCGCGCAAGTGAGGAGTTGCACATGAACCAGAACATTGTTTCTCGCCGCCAGCTCCTGGGAGCCGGTGCCGCCTTGGCAGCCGCGTCCATGACGGGCTGCGCCAGCATGGGCAGCGGCCCTTCGATTGGACGTGTGGTGATCGTGGGTGGCGGCTTCGGCGGCAGCACAGCGGCCCATTACCTGAAGATGTGGGGCGGCAACGTTGATGTCACGCTGATCGAACGGAACACTCAGTTTGTGTCGTGCCCGATCAGCAATCTGGTGGTGGCCGGCTACCGCCAGATGAGCGACATCACCCGTGGCTATGACGGGCTGAAGGCGTTGGGCGTCAAGGTTGTCCAGGGTGACGTGACGACCATTGACGCTGGCGCCAAGAAGGTTCGGCTGAGTGGGGGTTCTGAGCTGCCGTACGACCGCCTGATCGTCTCGCCTGGCATCGATTTCATGCTGGAACAGGTAGGCGGGCTGCAGGCCGCTCTCGACGGCGGACGAGTGCTGCACGCCTGGAAGGCTGGCCCGCAGACCTTGGCCCTGCGCCAGCAGCTCGAAGCCATGCCTGACGGTGGCGTTGTGGCCATCGCAGTTCCCAAGGTGCCCTACCGCTGCCCCCCCGGGCCCTACGAGCGTGCTTGCGTGGTTGCGAACTACCTCAAGGCACGCAAACCCAGGAGCAAGTTGCTCCTGCTCGACGCAAACCCGGAAGTTCAGTCCAAGAAGGCGCTGTTTGAGAAGGCCTTTGCCGACCGCTACAAGGGCATCCTCGAGTACCGGCCCAACAACGAGATCAAGGAAGTCTCGGGCAATGTGGCCAAACTTGAGTTTGATGATGTCAAGGCCGATGTGCTCAACATCATCCCGCCGCAGCGCGCGGCTGATCTTGCGCGTTCGGCAGGGCTGGTCAATGTCAACAACCGCTGGGTCGGGGTGAATTGGCTGACGATGGAAAGTACAGCGGCGCCGGGCGTGCACGTGCTGGGTGACTCCACCTTCTCTGCGCCAATGATGCCCAAGAGTGGGCACATGGCCAATCAGCACGCCAAGGTCGCTGCGGCCGCCATCATCAGCCTGCTCAAGGGTGAGGCCGTCAACCCCACTCCGGTGGTCATGAACACCTGCTACAGCTTCGTGTCTGATCGCGATGTCATCCACGTGGCCTCGGTGCATCAGTACGACGCGGCTGACAAGACCTTCAAGACAGTGCCGGGCTCGGGGGGCGTCTCTGCGGCAGCCAACCAGATCGAAGGCCGCTATGCCCTCAGTTGGGCAGACAACATCTGGGCCGACATGCTGGCCATCTGAACCAGCTCGACACCTGCCAGCTCAGCGCCTTCCGGACTGAGCTGCAGGTTGTTGTGTACGCATTCAGCCTCGTCCGATCTTCATCGCGCGGGGAGCGCAGGTGTGTTGGTGCCGGGCATGGACTGGTCCAGCAGGCGTATGGACCGCTGATCGAGCAGGCGGTCCGTCAACGCCGCACTGGCCCAGATGGCACACAGCGTGACCCAGGAGGTGATGGTGAACACGGCAGCACCGGACAGTCCTGCACCCACCGCGCAGCCTCCGGCCAGCATGCCGCCGAAGCCCATGCACACTGCGCCGATCAGGTAGCGGCGCATGCCGGGGCCGCCCTCGAAGCCCTCGAGCTTGAGTTCGCCGAACAGCCATGCAGCCAGAAATGAACCCACGAACACGCCGGGAATCAAGCCCAGGTCGAACGTTGGTGGTTTGTCGCTGGCGAACAGGACGCGTGTCAGGAACTCGGAGGAAGGCCCCGTGAAGCTCAGTGCCTGGACGGGATGGGGGTCAAATGCCGATTGGCTGACAGCGTACGTCAGCCACCAGGCTGCCGCAATGCACAGGCCCACACCGATGGCGCCTGCCCAGCCCCAGGCAGGCACGCGCTGGCGTTCTCGCCCACGGCCTCCAGCCAGCTGGTCATGCCCATGACGTGCTTTCCTTGGGCGCAGGCCGGTGACCCCGATGGCCACGGACGCACCTGCGCAGTCACAAGATTATTCGTTTATACGAATATTCTGGTTGACAAAGGTCAGTGTCTGCCGACGAAGCGATCAACCGAGTGGGTCACTGGCGCGGCCGATCCGCGTCGGCGTGCGCGCAGTTGTAGGGTCAGGGCTTGATGTAGGCGTGGCCGTCACTTTGAAGCTGTGTGATGCGCACCACGCCCGACGGCGTGAAATCCGCTTCCTGGATGAACGACTCGCGCTTCAGGTTGCGGCTTCGCAGCGTGAGGTCACAGACCTCGAATCGCACGCCGCGGGCTGCCAGTGCGGCGATCGGCCCGATGTAGGGGTTGCCTTGTGCATCTTTGGCGCCTTCCAGCAGGAAGTCGATGCCTTCGGCGAGGGCCACCACGGTCACCTTGGCCTTGGGGTCGGTGTCAAGGTGGTTGCGGATGCTTCGCAGACCCTTCAGCCCTTGGGCTGACGCGTTGTCGACGTGGTAGACCACCTTGTGCTGTGCCGATGCGGCTGACGGGGCCAGCGCCAGACTGGCCATCAGGCCAGCCATGGCCCAGAGATGTTTCATGGGAAGACTCCTCTCGTGGTGTTGGCCGGTGGCCCGATGGGGCCAAGCGTGCCGGTTGCAGCTCAGCGACAATGTCGGCCGCACACGACGACTGTGTGCAGCGCGGCGGCTTCGGTTCCGTGTTCGACAGATCAACCTTCGTGACGCTTTTCCATGCACGCTGACAAGGAACTCGACGCCTCGGGCCTGGCCTGTCCCATGCCCATCGTAAAGGCCAGGAAGGCCATGATGACGCTGGCAGCTGGCGAGATCCTGAAAGTGACCTCCACCGACAGCGGGTCGGTCGACGACATGCCCGCATTTGCCGACCAACTCGGGCACACCTTGCTGGCCACTGCCAACGAAGGGGGGCGGTATGTCTTCTGGCTCCGCAAGAACTGACGCAGAGGTGCGTACCCATGGGTGAGGCACTTGATCCTGCCGTGCTGGCCGCCACACGCTGGGTGCTGGGTGGCGGGCTCGTCCTGGGCTTTGCGTTCGGTGTGGTGGCCGCACGGGCCAACTTCTGCACGATGGGCGCACTGTCCGACGTCGTGAACATGGGGCACACAGCGCGCCTGCGCATGTGGTTGATGGCCGTTGCGGTGGCCATGGCCGGCACCACTGCCCTCGCATGGTTCGGGCTGGCAGACATCGGCCAGGCGGTCGCCCAGCGCCCGGTGCTGCCATGGCTGAGTCTCCTGCTGGGCGGCCTGATCTTCGGTGTCGGCATGACGCTGGCCGGTGGTTGTGCCAACAAGAACCTCATCCGTGCTGGCGCAGGCAGTGTTCGCTCCATGGTGGTGTTGCTGGTCATGGGGCTCTTTTCCTACATGACCCTCAAGGGCTTGCTGGCCGTGCCCCGTTCAGCCTGGCTGGACCCTGTGGCCCTGCCCCTGGGTGAGTGGGGCTGGTCGCAGCAGGGCATGCATGTGGCGCTGTCGCGTCTGACCGGTTGGGAGCCCCGCCTGGCCTTGGTGGTGCTGAGTGCTGCGGTCGTACTGGGCTTGTTGGCCTATGTGCTGGCCGACGCGCGGTTTCGGGCTGACCGGCGAAAGATGGTTGCCGGCCTGCTGCTGGGCGCCATCATCCCGCTGGGCTGGTACGTCACAGGACACCTCGGATTTGGCGAGAACCCGCAGACCCTGGAGAACGTCTACTTCGCCACCAACACACGCACCATCGAATCGCTCAGCTTTGTGGCACCGGTGGCTTACTCCATCGAGCTGCTCACCTTGTGGACAGACGCATCGCTGAAGCCCAGCTTCGGCATCCTGGCCGTGGTGGGTGTCATCCTCGGGTCTGCTGCGCATGCGCTGGCCACCAAGACTTTCCGCTGGGAGGGTTTTGCGTCGCTGCACGACTTGCGCCAACAGCTGCTGGGCGCGGCGCTGATGGGCTTTGGCGGCGTCACGGCGCTCGGCTGCACGGTGGGCCAGGGGCTCACCGGGTTGTCGACGCTGTCGATAGGCTCCCTGATCGCGGTGGCCGGTATCGTGCTCGGCAGTGTGGTGACGCTGCGCTGGATGCTTTGGGCCGCTGACCGGGAGGCCTGAGGCACCCTGCTCAGCCGGCGGCCGGCGAGCCTCGGTGGGTGTCAGGCGATTCCGGGGTTGCCCGCCATGCCGACCAGTCTGGGTGTGTTGATCTTGCGGGCTGTCACCCGGCCGTTGGGCCGGCTCTTCAGCCAGGTTTCCACGACATCCCAGACCGGCTTGTTCCCGGCGCGCGCGGCCTCTTCGGCAACCGGCGCCCAGCCCGCCACCTTGTAGGTTTTCGAGGCTTCGATGCCTTTGTCACCCAGCCGCATGTCGCTGATGCGGGAGCCCATCTTCTCCCCGGGTGTCATGGTGTACTGCAGCCCGCCAATACGCACCATGTCGCCGCCCTGCTGGTAGTACGGGTCGGCGTTGAAGAGGTTGTCGGCGACGTCTTCGAGCACCGTCTTGATCATCTCGCCCGACATGTCCGTCACGGTCGCGTAGGGGTAGGTGATGGCGACCTGGTCCATCATCAGTTCGCGCGTGATCACGTCGCCGGGCAACAGGCTGGTGCCCCAGCGGAAGCCCGGGCTGAACGCGATCTGGGCGCCCTGGACATCCATCAGGGCATCACAGAGGAGCTGGTCCCAGCTGCCATTGAAGTTGCCTCGCCGGAACAGCAGACCGTCGGTGACTGCCAGCTTCTCCGCCAGCTTGCCTTCGTACGGCGCGCGGATCCGGGTGATCAGTGCGTCCATCTCAGGGTCAGGCCTGAGCATGTTGGCGAATACAGGCAGCAGGCGGTAGCGGAAGTCGGAGACCTTGCCGTCCTTGACCACAAAGTCCATCACGCCCAGGAACTTCCCGTTGCTGCCAGCGTTGGTGACCAGCGTCTTGCCGCCTGGGTTGCTGACGGGAATGGCCACGGGAACGCCATCGTGGGTATGGCCGCCGAAGATGGCGTCGATGCCGCGTACACGGCTGGCCATTTTCAGGTCGACGTCCATGCCGTTGTGGCTGACCACCACCACGACCTGGGCACCCTTGGCGCGTGCGTCGTCCACCACCTTCTGCATGTTTTCGTCCTGGATCCCGAACTCCCAGTCGGCCACCATGTAGCGAGGGTTGGCGATGGGTGTGTACGGGAACGCCTGGCCGACGATGGCTACCTTCACGCCGCTCATGTCGCGCAGCACATAGGGCTTGAAGACCGGATCACCGAAGTCATTGGTCTTCACGTTCTGCGCCACAAAGTCAACCTTGTGTGTGCCCTCGCTGAAGTCCTTCTCGACGATCTCCTTCACGCGCTTCATGCCGTACGTGAACTCCCAGTGACCGGTCATCACGTCGACCGTCAGGGCCTTGCAGGCGTCGACCATGTCCTGCGCGTTGGTCCAGAGGCTGGTGGCGCTGCCCTGCCAGGTGTCGCCACCATCCAGCAGCAGGGCGCCGGGGCGGCTGGCCTTCAGGCGCTTGACGAGGGTTGCAAGGTGGGCAAACCCGCCAACCTTGCCGTAGCGGCGCGCGGCGCGTTCGAAATCGAGGAAGGTGTAGCCATGGGCCAGCGGTGTGCCCGGCTTGACCCCAGCACGCTTGAGCAGGTGTTCGCCGACCAGGTGGGGCAACTGACCGTTCATGCTGCCGATGCCCAGGTTGACACTGGGCTCGCGGAAGTAGATCGGCTTGAGCTGCGCGTGGCAATCGGTCATGTGCAGGAAGCTGACATGGCCCGTGCCTGTGCCAAGAGGAGGGAGGTCGTAAAGGCCTGCTTCCGCCGTCGCTGCATCGGCCGACTCATAGCGGGCCAGGCCCATGCCGGCGACGGCAGCCGCCGACAACACCTGGAGAAATTCGCGCTTGCTCAGGCTCATGATAAGTGCTTGCTTATGTTTGAACGTCAAAAAAGGCCCGCAGGCACGGGCCCAGGCACAACATGCCTACTGGTTGACCGGGGAAGCCGGGTCCAGCAACAGTGCCATGATGTGGCGGATCTGCTCTTCATCGAGCAGCTTCATGTGGCCAAAACGCGGCATGTTGGAACAGGCAGAGTAAGCCTTGCTGTTCCAGAGCTTGCCCCAGGTGTACTCGACGATGGGCTTGGCTGCGGCAGCTGCGGGGTCGTTCACACCGCGCAGCTTCCCGTAGTTCCACAGGCTGGGGCCGATGGTGCCGTAGGAGATCTCCTTTTGGTCGATCTGGTGGCAGTTGTAGCAGTTTCCGCCATTGTTCTTGGTGTCAGTGTTGGGGTCGCTCCAGGTCATCCCGCGGCCGCTCTGGGCGATGCGCTCGCCTTGTTTCCAGGCACCCAGGTACTGGCCATTGGCGGGCGGCTTGATGGACGCCAAGGCCTCCGCTTCGACCTTCTTGGTCACGGCTTCCGCGGGCGCCTTGTCGGACGAGCACGCGGATTGCCCCAAGTCCTGGTTGATGCGGTCAGCTTTGGCAATGCCTTGGTCCCGGAAGGACGCCTTCATCATCGCGGCGGCCTGTTCGTCGAGTTGCGCGGGTGAAGGTCCGCTGGCACACCCGGCCAAGAGAACGGCCGTGCCGATGGCCAAGACTGCGTGGTGAGTCGGCTTGTTCATGCAGATTTCCCCTGGTTCAGCGCTTGATGGCGGGTGCGATGGACTCGGCGCCCTTCGCGTTGACACCCATGTAGACCCCGAGCGCGACGGTCACGTCGCTGGCGAAGCCAGGATAGGGAAAGCGCTGCTGCCGGAAACAATCGTTCAGGCGGCGCTGCATGCTCCACATCTCGCCGCTCGAGACCCGGTATGCGGGCCAGGCGGCAAAGCCGATGCCGTTGCCGGGATTCTTGGTGAGGTTGGGCAGGTCTTGAAGGCGGATGCGCTTGCCATCTTCGCTGTGACACGCCGCGCAGGAAAAGTCGTGTGTCCCGCCGCGGAAGAAGAAGGCGCGCTTGCCCAATTCATAGAACCGGCGCTCCTCGGCATGCGCTTGTGGCAAGTTGAACTTCATGCCCTTGGATTCGGCCGAGATCCAGGCCGCCAAGGCCTCCATGTTGGCCTGTTCGCCGCGGCCGAAGGGTGCCTTGGTGATGTCGTCGGCGTTCAGGCCTTGCAGGGTGACCATGCAGGTCAGCAGGCGCGATTCGAGGTCCTGCACCCGGCCAGTGTCGGCAAACCAGCGCGGCAGCTGCACCCAGGCGCCCTTGACAACGCCAGGCCCGAGCCCGAGGTCACACTGCTGAAGTGTGGCGTTCTTGGGGCCGCGCTTTTGTTTCCAGAGATTTTCTCCCTTGGCTTCAAAGAGCTCGGCAGGGTTGCCGTCCTCCAGCATCTTTCGGTATTCGGCGATGCCGTCCGCCGACGACTTCTGGGCATGTGCGCTGAAGGCCGCAGCCATCAGCACGGTAGCCGCCATGAGGGCTCTCTTCAAGGGGTGCTCCTACGGTGGAAGGTTGGCTCCATGGGCTTGGCATGGAGACTTTATGGTAGGTTGTTTCTCGAGCGAGAAACGCCCGGAAAACCCGCAGTGAACTGCGCTGCGGAGTGACCAGGCGCTGCTGATGTCAGAGATTAGTTGACCTGAGGGCTGATCAGCTCACCGTTGCTTCGTCGGTGCGCTTGTCGCCCTTGTTGTCCACCCAGCTGACAGTGATCTTGTCGCCGGCCTTGGCGCCCTTGACACTGAACTGCATGAATGGGTTCTTGGACACTGAGGGGCCCCACTGGGCGCTCATCACGGTCTTGCCGTTGTGCTGGGCCGTCACTTCCTGGATGAACCAGGCAGGGATGGTCTTGCCAGCGCTGTCCTTGCGCTGACCGGTTTCCATCTCGTGGCTCATCAGGACACGGACGGTGGCTTTGTCGCCAGCAACTTGAGCGCGGATGCGCATCGGGTCTGCCATGGCAGTTCTCCTGTGAATTCAAACGTTGAGGTAAATGATCTGGGCCTGGTGACTTCGCAGAGCTCGGTCGGTTCGCTCGCTCAAGCTCGGTCGGTTCGCTCGCTCATCCACGACCTCGCAGAGCTCGGTCGGTTCGCTCGCTCATCCACGACCTCGCAGAGCTCGGTCGGTTCGTACGGCTGAAAACCGTCCTCAGGACGGTTTTCAGTCCGTACTCACCCACCGCAGCCGCCGAGGGTGACCTTGATTTCTTTCTGGGCGTAGAGCACCTTGCCGTCGTTCATGATGGCAACGGCGAAAACATTGGATGACTGGCCCATCTTGACGCGTGTCGAGACGTTGGCGTCGATGGCATCGGTCACGTCGAAGACGGCGGCCAGCGCGTTCGGGTTCTTTTCAACCATCAGCGCCAGCCGCTTCACGCCGGGCAGGCTGGTTGACGCACCAACGGGCACCACCGCGCCGTTCTCGGCGATGTCGGGACCGGTGATGGTCACGTCCTTGCTGGCCACGGGGGCGCCACCGCCCAGACCTTTGGCCGCATCGGCCAAGGTCTTGGCCTCAAAGGCTTCCTTGCTCCAGTTGGCCTGCGCGGCGGTGGGCAGCAGGCCCACCGATACCATCAGCGCGGCCAGCGTCGTGCTGGTCGAGAGCATCTCGCGTCGGGATTGCATTGTTTATCTCCTAGATGTGGGTGTCGACATCGACAGTTTCAGGGCTTGGCGCCTTCGGTGATCCAGCGCGCAAGCGCTTTGGCGTCGGCGGGGGAAAGGCTTTGTGCAGGCATCGGTATCGCACCCCAGACGCCCGTGCCACCGCTAACGATCCTGCCGGCGAGATAGTCGACAGCATCGGCGCGGCCTGCATATTTTTTCCCGACTTCACGCATGCCGGGCCCAACTATCTTGTTTTCGACCCCGTGACACGCGTTGCACGAGTGTTTCTTGAACAAGCTGGCTGGATTGGCAGCAGCAGCAGCAGCAGCGGTTGAGCCTGTGCTCGGCGCGGCTGGTGCCGGCGCGCTGGGGGGAACAAAGGGCGTGCCAGGCGGCTTCGTCGTGTCAGCACCCAACTGGGCACCAATCAGCCGATTTTGTTCAGCCAGGTTGCCATGGGCATTGCGCGCGTGGTCGGGCAGAAAGGACTTGACCGTCGGCTCCACGGCGCAGTTCTTCATGCATGCCACGGCCTTGACATCCGGCCGCCCCCCGTTACCCATGCTGCGGCCAGGCCACATGCCGTGGTCGGTGGTCATGCCATTTCGGTTGGGCAGCAAGGCCTGCACCTGCGCGATGTTCTGGTCGGACAACGTGAAGTTGTCTGGCAGCACGCCACCCATGTTCAGCAGGTAGGCGGTGACCGCATAGACCTCCTCGACCGTCAGTGTCTTGGGGTTGTTCCACGGCATGGCGCGGTTGATGTAGTCCCACAGCGTGGACACCGTGGAGACCTTCATCAGGGTGGTTCGCCCCGGGAAGCTCTCGTCGAGCAGTCGCGCTGCCCGGCCCGTCTGGATGTCTGCCTTGGTGGTGCCGCCCACCACCGGCGAGAAGACCTCGTTGCTCTCGCCAAAAACACCGTGGCAGGACGCACACTTGGCTTCCCAGACATCCATGCCCTTGGCGACCGAGCCGCTGCCCTTGGGCAGCCCCTTGAAATCAGGACGAACATCGATGTCCCAGGCCGCCACTTCCTTGGCGGTGGCCGGCCGGCCCAGACCGGATATGGCAGCTGCTGGGGTGGCAGCTTGCGCCAGGACACTGCCGGTGGCCAGGGCCAGCAGCGCAGCAGCGAACCGATTACGACAGCTGGACATTCTTCACCTCACCACTCTCCTGGACGAGCCAAGTCTGGATGGCGTTGTTATGGTAGATCGAGCGCGAGCCGCGCACCTGGCGCAACTGGCGGTAGGTGGGTTGCACGTAAGCGGTGTCGTCGGTGGCTCGACTCTGAATGAGCGCGGCCTTGCCGTCCCAGACCCAATCGAGGTTGAAGCGTGTCAGGCACTTGTCCAGTACCGGCGTCTCGAGCCGTGCGCTGCGCCAGTTGCGGCCACCGTCGACCGACACGTCGACCCGCCGGATCTTTCCGCGACCGCTCCAGGCCAACCCGCTGATGTTGTAGAAGCCCTTGTCCAGCAGCACTTGCCCGCCCGACGGCGTCGTGACAACACTCTTGCACTCCTGGGTGCTGGTGTATTGGCGGTGCAGGCCGTTGGGCATCAGGTCAACGTAGTGCATGACCTCGTCCTTGGCCGCATAGGGCTTGTCACCCACTTCGATGCGGCGCAGGTATTTCACCCAGCTGACGCCTTGAACACCGGGCACGACCAGCCGCAGCGGGTAGCCGTTTTCGGGCCGCAGCATTTCGCCGTTCTGGCCGTAGGCCAACAGCACTTCGCCGCTCTCCACGAGCTCCATCGGGATGGTGCGTGTCATGGAGGAGCCGTCGGCGCCTTCGCCGAGTACAAAGCGGCCGCGTCTGTAGTCGACGCCGCACATGTCCAGAACGGCCTTCAGGGGTACGCCGGTGAACTCGCTGCAGCTCAGCATGCCGTGGCTGTACTGGCAGGTGGGCACTGCGACGTTGCCCCACTCCATGCCGGTGTTGGCACCGCACTCGATGAAGTGGAAGCGGCTGACGGCCGGCAGGCGCATGATCTCGTCCATCGTGAAGACCATGGGCTTCTTGACGATCTGCGCATCCGAACCATTGATCATCAGCCGGTGCTTGGACGGGTCGATGTCCCACCAACCCTGATGATGGCGCTCGAAGTGCAAGCCGCTGGGCGTGACGATGCCAAACAAGCTTTGCAGCGGCGCGAAGCTCACGCTGGCCTGGGTGGTCTGGGTGAGGCCGGGGCTCTGGCGGCGCTGGACGTTGGTTTCGTACTGGGATGGCTTGCCATAGCCATCGGTGACCACCGGCTGCCCCAGGCCAGTGCTGTGTGTGGGCAGGTTGAGGATGTTGGGGTCTCCCCCTTCTGACGGGACAGGGTTGCCGGCTGCCAGCGCACTGCCGGCGGCGGCGCCCGCGGCCGTGGCGGCGACAAAGGCTTGTCGGATGAAATCCCGGCGCCCGGACTTGCCTTCACGAAAGACGGTCTTGATGCCGTCTGGGGTGAGGAAGTTTTCGGGCGCCTTGACGATTCGGCCGCGGGGGCCATTGATCTCGGGCACGGTGGAACCTCGGGTGGCGTTGCTGCGTGGAGAGAGCGCCAAGCGTGCTTGAGCGTTCTTTCTTGATATAAGCAAGTACGAATATACAGATCATGAAGTGGAATGGCAATGGTGCTTTCACCGGCCCGGCAAAGCGTTGGAATTGGGCCTCTCAAGCCCGGTGTCAGGCGGTTCTGATGATGTACGGCCGCCGCTCGTGCGGCGGCCTTCACACCTGGCCCATCACAGAGGCCGTCGCCACCAGTTCTTCAAACAAGGCCAGCGACACTGCCCCTGACACGGAATAAGGGTCGAGCGTGGCGGTAGCCGAATACTTGAGCAGCAAGGAGGGATTCAGCCGAGACATGTTGACCTGTCCCATGGACCAGCCGGCAAAGCGCCGTTCACCGATTTCCTGGTAAAGCAGCAATTCGACCTGTGAGTGCCGGGGGTCGGCGGCAATGCGGTTGTACAGGCCGTTGACTGCTGAGCGGCCGCCTTCGAGCACCTGCAGGAAGATGCCATGCGAGAAGCACAGCACGCCGGTGATGCCGGCTGCAGGATTGCGCGACTTGCTCTGTTTCAGGATGGCTTGCAGCTCTTCCTGGTCGAGGGAGGGGACGGCTCGGCTGGCGTAGAGCAGGCGCACCAACATGGTCTCAGCCTTTGCGGCGGTTAGGCAGCAGCGACAGAAACTCGCGCCGCAGGTTCGGGTCCTTCAGGAAGGCCCCTCGCATCACGCTGTTGACCATCGCCGACTCAACGTCCTTCACGCCGCGCCAATGCATGCAGAAATGGTCTGCTTCCATGACGATGGCCAGCCCATCGGGCTTGACACGGTCCTGCAGTTCATTGGCCAGCATGGTGACGGCTTCTTCCTGGATCTGCGGCCTGCTCATGATCCAGTCGCAGATGCGGGCGTACTTGCTGAGGCCGATCAGGTTGGAGTGCTCGTTGGGAAGGATCCCTATCCAGACGCGGCCGATGATCGGGCAGAGGTGGTGGGAGCAGGCACTGCGCACGGTGATCGGGCCGACGATCATCAGTTCGTTGAGCCGCTCGGCGTTGGGAAATTCGGTGACAGCGGGCATCGGACGGTAGCGGCCCTGGAAAATCTCGTCGACGTACATCTTGGCGACGCGCTTGGCGGTCTCGTGGGTGTTGTGATCGCTCTCGGTATCGATCACCAGCGCGCGCAGCACCTCCCGAACCTTCTCGGCCACTTCGGCCTTGAGTTCTTCCAGCTCACCTTCGCGGACAAAGTCGGCGATGTTGTCATTGGCATGGTGGCGCTTGTCGGCGGTCACCAGGCGGTAGCGGATGCGTTCGCTGGCAGACATCTGGGCCAGTTCGGATTCGCTGCGGAAGAGCCGTGGTGCCGTGCGCAGGACAGTGCTGGGCAGGTTCTTGCTGGGCATGGTTTGCTCCTCGGGGAAGGGGTGGGGCTGACTGAGCCTGCGTCTGGCAGGCGGCCGCACACTTAGACTGCGCAGCTGTGAACTCACGAGTCTACGCCGCAGCGCCCACGCTGTCACAACAACTAGCCCACTGTGCTGCTGCGGTCGCCGAGGTGCGCGCAGGCCATTCCTTGACGGATGTGCTTAACAGCGTGCCACCGGCGGTCAGGCCCGGCGTCCAGGCACTGAGCTTCCATGTGATGCGCTGGATGGGCGCCGCCGAAGCCCTGCGAGACCGCCTGGTCTCGCGCCGGCCCGACCCGGACCTGGACGCTCTGCTGCTGTGTGCGCTGGCGCTGCTGTGGCCCCCAGGCGGCCAACCCTACGCGCCGCATACCCTGGTGGATGAGTCGGTCAAGGCGGCGCGCCGTCTGCACACGCGTCACGGGGGGTTCGTCAATGCCGTCCTCAGGCGCTATCTTCGTGAGCAGCTGGCCCTGCACCTGGCCGTGCAGGCAGACTCAAGGGCGATGACCAACCATCAGGCCTGGTGGGTGCGCCAGCTTCGCAACGACTGGGGCCCGCGGGCCGAGGATCTTCTGCAGCAGGCCCAGCAGCACCCCCCGATGGTCCTGCGTGTGAACACGCGGCGCCTCACGGTGGTGCAGTACGCACAAGTGCTGACGGACCAGGGGGTGCGCCATGCGCTCAGCCAGGACCCCGCCCTGGATCAGTGCGTTGTGCTGGCGCAGCCTGTGCCCGTGACGCGTCTGCCCGGGTTTGCCGACGGCTGGGTATCGGTTCAGGACCTCAATGCCCAGCGTGCAGCGGCCTGGTTGCTTGGCGGCGCGGACACCCAGGGCTGGCGTGTGCTGGACGCGTGCGCGGCGCCGGGTGGCAAGACGGCGCACCTGCTGGAACGGTCGGACCTGCAGCTGCTGGCGTTGGACAGTGACGCACAGCGTTTACGCCGAGTGGCTGACAACTTGCAACGGCTGGGCCTGTCGGCCGACCTGAAGGCTGCTGACGCGGCTGACCTGCAGAGCTGGTGGGATGGTCAACTGTTTGACGCCATCCTCCTCGACGCCCCGTGCAGCGCCTCCGGCATCGTGCGCCGCCACCCCGACATCCGTTGGCTGCGCCGCGCGGCCGACATCTCAACGCTGGCGGCTGCACAACTGCAGCTGCTGCAGGCACTCTGGTCTGTGCTAAAGCCGGGCGGGCGACTGCTCTATGCCACCTGTTCGGTCTTCAAGGCCGAGGGTCAGGGCGTGATCGACGCATTTCTGCAACGGATCGGTGGTGCTGCCAGCCTCCTGCAGCCCGGTTCACCCGGACACCTCCTGCCCCTGCCCCAGAATGACTCCGCCCCTCCTGTGGCCGATGTCGGCCCCGACGGAGACGGTTTCTTCTATGCCCTGCTTGCCAAACCTCCTGCTGCTGCAGCGGCTTGAACGTGTGCAGCGCTCTGTGCGTGTGCCGCGTGCGTCTGCCATGGTGGTGCGCCGATGGATGACGGCCCTGGTGACGCTCGTGGTGATGGCCATGCCGGCGTCCGCCGCTTCGGTCGTCGAGGTCAGCTCCATCGGGCTCTCAAGGGCCGACCAACAGCTGTCGCTCGAATTCAGCCTGCGTGTCCAGTTGTCCAAGACGGTCGAGGACGCGCTTCGCAAGGGCGTGCCGATGTATTTTGTGGCGCAGGCCAGCCTGATGAGGGAGCGCTGGTACTGGCGCGATGAACGGGTGGCCCGCGTGTCACGCCAGTGGCGGCTGGCCTACCAACCTCTGACCAACACCTGGCGCGTTGGCATTGGCGCACTGAGCCAGAACTTCAACTCACTGAGCGAAGCGCTGGCCACGCTGACACGCACATCCGGCTGGGTGCTGGCCGAACTGAAGGACCTTGACGGCGACAGTCGCTACTTGGTGGACTTCGCCTTTCGCCTGGACACCACCCAGCTGCCTGCGCCGCTGACCGTCGGACTGACGGCTGGAAGTGAGTGGCAGCTTTCTCTCGAACGCACACTCCGCGTTGACTGATGCCAATGAGCCGCGCCTCACGTTGGACGCTCACAGTAGCGCTGCTGGCGTCATTTGGCGTCTTGCTGGTGCTGACCTACCTGCTTACCTTTGCACAGGGTGACACGGCGATCGAGGACGGCCGCTTCCTGTGGCTCTTCTGGGCCAATGTGGCGGTTGCCGCCCTGCTGGCGCTGGTGGTGGGTGTGGCGTCGGTACGGCTTGGGCTGCGTGTGCGGCGCGGCAAGTTTGGCAGCCGGTTGCTGGCCAAGCTGGCTGGCATCTTTGCCCTGGTGGGGGTGCTGCCGGGCCTGGTGATCTACACCGTGTCCTACCAGTTTGCCTCGCGCAGCATCGAGGCCTGGTTTGATGTGCGCCTGGCCCAGGCGCTGGATGCGGGCCTGGCACTGGGGCGCAGCACACTGGACACGCTCCGGGATGACGCGGCCCGCAAGGCAGAACTGGCCGCCGAACGACTGGCTGAGTCGGCCTCGCAGGGGCCCGTGACGCCCTTGGCGCTGGAGCGCCTGCGCCAGCAGCTGGGCGTGGACGACCTGGCGCTGGTGGGCGCCAATGGCCAGATCCTGATGGCCGTGGGCGCGAGGGCCAGCAGCATCACCCCGGAAAGGCCAGGCAGCGCGATGCTGCGGATGGCACGCAGTATGGGGCGCACCACGCAGATCGACGGGCTGGACGACGATCTGAGCGGCAGTGCTGCACCACCGGGCCAGGGCAACGCCCGGGTCAGGGCGCTGGCCAGAATCAGCGAAAGCGCGATCGGCATCGGTGTCAATGCCGAGCGCTTTGTGCTGGCAGTGCTGGCGGTGCCGCCGTCGGTGGCTGCCAATGCGCTGGCCGTTCAGTCGGCGTATCGAGGCTATCAGGCGCGCGCTCTGGCGCGTGACGGCTTGCGCCGGGTCTACATCGGAACGTTGACCCTGGCGCTGGTGTTGACGGTCTTTGGCGCCGTCCTGCTGGCCGCGCTGCTGGGCAACCAGATCGTGCGGCCGCTGCTGCTGGTGGCCGAGGGTGTGCGCGAGGTCGCGGCCGGTAACCTGCAGGCCAGGCCCGTCTTTGCCTCCGACGATGAGTTGGGTGGCTTGACACGCTCCTTTGCCGACATGACGCAACAGGTGGCCGATGCGCGCGAGCAGGTCCAGCGCGGTGCAGCGCAGCTGCAGACCATCCTGGACAACCTGACGGCCGGTGTGGTGCTGTTCGACCGCACAGGCAGGGTGGAAAGTGTCAATCCCGGCGCGACGCGCATCCTGCGGCAACCCTTGCAGGCCTGGCTGGGCCGTCGGCTGTCCGATGTGCCGGGCCTGGACGAGTTGTCGCTCGCCGTCGAGCAGCGTTTCGATGCGCTGCGGCGCGCGCCAGAGCCGGGTGAGCGCGGTCAGTGGCAGGAATCCCTGGTGCTCAGACCCGGACAGCCCGATGCCACCACGCTCTTGTTGCGCGGCGCGCTGCTGGAAGAGGAGGAGCGGCTGCTGGTGTTTGACGACATCACCGACGTGGTGTCGGCACAACGTGCGCAAGCCTGGGCAGAGGTGGCGCGCCGCCTCGCCCATGAGATCAAGAACCCGTTGACGCCGATACAGCTGTCGGCCGAGCGCCTGGAGCTGAAGCTGTCGCCCAGGCTGGAGGGTGCTGACCAGGCCATGCTCAAGCGCAGCGTGGACACCATCGTGGCCCAAGTTCAGGCCATGAAGCACATGGTCAACGAGTTTCGGGACTACGCCCGGCTCCCCACAGCGCGCATGGCCTGGCTGGACCTGAATGGACTTGTGCATGAGGTGCTGGCGCTGTACGGCCAGGACATCGAGCAGGGCAGGCTGAGGCTTCAGCTCTCGCCAGGGCTACCGGCCATACAGGGTGATGCGACGCAGCTGCGCCAGGTGGTCCACAACCTCGTCCAGAATGCCCTGGACGCGATCGGGATGCCTTCTGTCGGCCGCCATGCAACGGTCAGCACCGATGTGGCAACCAATGCAGATGGGCAGCCACAATGGGTGCGGCTGATGGTGGCCGACACCGGGCCCGGGTTTGCCGAACACGTGCTCAAGCGCGCCTTTGAACCCTACGTCACCACCAAGACCAAGGGCACCGGCCTGGGCCTGGCCATGGTCAAGAAAATTGCCGATGAGCACCGTGCTCGTCTGCGCCTGGGCAACCTTCCACAGGGAGGCGCTCGGGTTTCGTTATCATTTTCACTTCTTCCTGCAGTCCCGCCTTCCTGATGGCGCGTCCGGCGCGGCGTCGTGAAGCGGCGCTTAGCAGCCGCGTTCGTGCATCCCCAGCGAGCCCCAGACTCTTCATGGCCACCATTCTTGTCGTCGATGACGAGCTCGGCATCCGCGCACTGCTGTCAGAAATCCTGACGGACGAAGGACACACCGTGGAGCTCGCGGAGAACGCCCAGCAGGCCCGTTCGGCCAGGGAGCTGTTCAAGCCGGACCTCGTCCTGCTGGACATCTGGATGCCGGACGTTGACGGGGTGACCTTGCTCAAGGAATGGGCCGGTCAGGGCATGTTGACGATGCCTGTCATCATGATGAGCGGTCATGGGACGATCGACACGGCGGTGGAGGCCACCAAGCACGGCGCTTCGGCCTTCCTGGAAAAGCCCATCACGCTGCAGAAGCTCCTGCGAGCAGTCGAGCAGGCGCTGGTCAGGCCGGCCCCGCGAGAAGCGTCTCCTCCCCCGGCCACGGCCCCTGCCCGAGGCGCATCACTGCTCTTGATGCCGACTTCGCTGGCTGGTGGTTATGGTGGGCAGGGCCTGGTGGGCTACCCAGAACCCTACCCGGGTCCTGCAGCAGCACCCGCCGAGTCGTCCTCTCCCCATGCGTCACAGAGCTTCGACCTCGATCGCCCACTGCGCGAAGCGCGTGACGCCTTCGAGAAGAGCTACTTCGAGTTTCACCTGGCCAAGGAAGGTGGCTCGATGACCCGGGTCGCCGAGAAGACTGGCCTGGAGCGGACCCACCTCTACCGCAAGCTGAAGCAGCTGGGCGTCGACCTGACGCGCAACCGGCGGACATGATGTCGGCTCCTTCGAACCGGGTTGCGCAACGGCACCTCGATTTGGCTTTACAATCTCTTGCTCGATGGCCAAGTAGCTCAGTTGGTAGAGCAGCGGATTGAAAATCCGCGTGTCGGTGGTTCGATTCCGCCCTTGGCCACCAAACGTGTGACACCAAAGCCCAGCCGCAGCCTGGGCTTTGGCGTTTCTGGATCAACGTGGCCGTAAGCGACGGCTGGTGGCGCTGGGGGGTGAACATGCCAGGTGCCCGCTTGTCTACCGTGGTGTCCCCGCACACACGCCGACGCTGGCGCTGGTCCGGTGCTTCTCGCTTGCGGGTGGCGCTGTTGGCGGTCCTGGCGGTGGCGATCCTCACGGCCTGCACGGCGGCCCATGAAGCGCCAGGTCAGGGCACCGCCGTGACCCCATTGGCCGTTGCGCCGGGCCAAGCCTTGATCACACTGCCCCAGCATGCTTGGGCATCTTATGTCCTCCCGGGCAAACAGGCGACGGCCTATCGCTTCACCGCCAAGGAGGGCCGCGCGGCGGTTGAAGCGCGATCAAATCGATCAGCCAGCATGCTGCGACAACGCATGGCGCTCGAGGCTCAGGAGTGGCCGACCCTGAGCTGGTCCTGGTGGGTGGAGGATGTGCTGG
This sequence comes from Rubrivivax sp., assembly GCA_021298085.1. Classification (GTDB taxonomy): domain Bacteria; phylum Pseudomonadota; class Gammaproteobacteria; order Burkholderiales; family Burkholderiaceae_C; genus Rubrivivax. The sequence continues at coordinate 56,622 of JAJTDE010000007.1, read as the reverse complement.
CCGACGCCGATCTGGGCGACGTGGACAAAACCGATTCGCCGGCCAGCATCGTGCTGGCCTTCGATGGCGACAAGAGCCGGCTGCCGGCACGGGCGCGCATGATGTTTGACTTGGCCAAGGCGCTCACCGGGGAAGAGCCGCCGTATGCCACCTTGGTCTACGCCTGGGCCACCTCGACGCCGCTGGAGAGCGTGGTGCACAACCCACGCAGTGACCGCATCCGCAAGATCGTCATCGAATCGGGCAACACGCATACGCGCCAGTGGCGCGACCACCGCCGCAACATCGTCGAGGATTACCGCCGGGCCTTCGGCGAAGATCCAGGGCCCTTGCTGGGCGTGGCGCTGATGACCGACACCGACAACACGCGCTCGGCCGTTCGGGCCTGGTATGGCCCTGTCAGGCTGGAACGCAGTGCCCTTCAGTACCCTGCCGGGCCGCGCGAGTCTGCCAACGTGGCCGTGTCCAACAGCCGTTCGCCGGCAAACAGATGAGCCGGGTTCTCGCGCTCGCGCACGAGCCAGCTGTGGCCGTCACGGACCATCACCTCGGCGGCGCGACCTCGGCTGTTGTAGTTGCTGGCCATGGACATGCCGTAGGCGCCTGCCGACAGGATGGCCAGCCGGGCGCCCGGCTGAAGTGCCAGCTGCCGATCGCGCGCCAGCCAATCACCCGATTCACACACGGGCCCCACGACATCCCAGGTGAGTGCTTCGGCGCCGGGTGATTCGGTGCAGGCCTCGACACGCATCCAGGCCTGGTACATCGCCGGGCGGAGGAGGTCATTCATGGCGGCGTCGACGATGCAGAAGTTCTTGGCTTCGCCGTGCTTCAGGTACTGAACCTCCGTCAGCAGCACCCCGGCGTTGCCCACCAGTGAACGGCCGGGCTCCATCAGCAAGGTACGGTGGCCGTGGCCCCGGGCCCGCAGGCGGTCCAGCACGCGGCCGATCAGCTCGCTGGCATCCGGTGGCGTCTCGTCGTCGTAGGTGATGCCCAAGCCGCCGCCGATGTCCACGTGGTGCAGCGTGATGCCCGCCCGCTCGACCGACTCCACCAGATCGAGCAGGCGATCAAGTGCATCCAGGTAGGGCTCGATCTGCGTGATCTGCGAACCGATGTGGCAATCGATGCCGTCCACCTGAAGGCCTTCCAGTTCGGCGGCACGGCGGTAGGCAGCGACGGCTTCGCGGTGCGCGATGCCAAACTTGTTGTTCTTCAGGCCAGTCGAGATGTAGGGGTGTGTGCCGGCGTCGACGTCTGGGTTGACGCGAAGGCTGATGCGTGCGGTGCGGCCGGCGGCGCGGGCCAGAGCGGCCAGCCGCTCGAGTTCCGGCGTGCTCTCGACGTTGAAGCAGCGCACGCCGTGCTCCAGCGCCAGCGAGATTTCAGGGGCCGTCTTGCCGACACCGGAGAAGACGATCTGGTCAGGGCTTGCACCTGCGGCCAGCGCCCGCAGGAGCTCGCCGCCCGACACGATGTCAAAACCCAGGCCCAGGCGCGCGAATGTCTGCAGCACGGCCAGGGTCGAATTGGCTTTCATCGCATAGCACAGCAGGTGAGGGTGGCCTTTCAGGGCGCCCAGGTAGCGCTGTGCGGCGTCTTCCATGGCGCGCTGCGAGTAGACAAACAGTGGCGTGCCAAACCGGGTGGCCAGCTCGTCGAGCGAGCACCCGTCGAGCACGAGCTGAGCGCCCTGGCGCTGCAGCCAGGGAGAGCCGGGCAGAGATGTCATGGTCGGGGCGCCGAGGCGGCGCTGGGTGGAACAAGGGGGCCTGCACGGGTGGCAGGTGACGTGCTGGGAGCGGACGGTGTGGCCGCAGGCGCCGTGACGGGTGCGCTGGGTTTGCCGGACGGGGCCGTTGCGTCCGGCAAGCGCAGAGGCCCACGCTGGCCGCAACCGGCCAGCGCAGTCGCCAGCGCCAGTGCCAGCCACAGCACTGCCGCGCGAAGGGGCAGGGCTGGCGTGGCTACACTGGTTTGCATCGGCCGCATTATCGGCGCAGCCAGCCCGGACGGCTGGTGGCTGCCCACCCGCCAAGCCATCTCTACTGCCTGCGCGATCAACCGCCTTGAACCATGTCTGACACCGCTCCCAGCCCATTGAGTGACGCCGAGTACCAGCGGCTGACGACCGCCGTCCTGGCCAGTGTTGAAGCCGATGCCGACCGTTGGCTGCAGGACGACGTGATCGACATTGACACGCACCGCACGGGTGGCCTCCTGGAGCTCAGCTTTCCCGACCGCAGCAAGATCGTCATCAACACACAGCCGCCCCTGCACGAGTTGTGGCTGGCTGCCAAGGCCGGCGGGTTTCACTTCCGGTTTGCCGCAGGACGCTGGCGCGACACACGCGACGGAAAAGCCTTTGCCGATGTGCTGTCAACCCACGCCAGCGCCCAGGCGGGCCGGCCACTGCGCTTCAGCGGGGACTTCTGAACAGGTCGAGGATGCTGCTGCGCTCTTCCACGGTGGGCGTTGGCGGCACAGCCTGGGCGGGATCTTCCATGCCGACCTGTGAGATGCCCCTGCCAGCGCTGAATTCGTCATAGACCCACTCCCCATGGCCCTGATCGATCAGGCCCTCCGGGGGCACGGGTTCGGCCACCGGCGCCCGTTTCAGGGCGTGCTGCATGTATTCGACCCACACTGGCAGCGCCAAGCCGCCGCCGGTCTCGTTGCTGCCCAGCTTGCGGGGTGTGTCATAGCCAATCCACACCACCGCCACCAGCGAAGGCTGGTAGCCGGCAAACCAGGCGTCCATGGAGTCGTTGGTGGTGCCCGTCTTGCCGTAAAGGTCAGGCCGCTTGAGCGTCCCCTGCGCACGTGCAGCCGTGCCACTGCGTGTGACCTCCTGCATCAGTGTGCCCATCACAAAGGCATTGCGCGCGTCGATAGCCCGGTTGCGCTCGTCGAGCTGAGGTGCGCGCGCCTGCATCAGCACCTGGCCACGGTCGTCCAGCACGCGCGAGATGAGGATCGGGGCCACCCAGTGGCCGCCATTGGCAAACACCGAATAGCCCGATGCCATCTGCAGCGGCGTCACTGAGCCGGCACCGAGTGCCATGGTCAGGAACGGTGGGTGACGCTCCACGTCAAAACCGAAGCGCCCGATCCACGACTGCGCGAACTCGGGTCCGGTGCTCTGCAGCACACGGATGGACACCATGTTCTTGGACTTGGCCAGTGCCGTGCGAAGGCTCATGGGCCCGGCAAAGGTGCCGTCGTAGTTCTTGGGTTCCCAGGGCTGGCTGCCGGTCTGGCCAGCGTCGAAGAAGAGTGGCGCGTCGTTGACGATGGTGGCGCTGGTGAAGCCCTTTTCGAGGGCGGCCGAATAGATGAAGGGCTTGAAGCTGGAGCCCGGTTGCCGCCAGGCCTGCGTGACGTGATTGAACTTGCTCTTGGCAAAGTCAAACCCCCCCACCAGGGCGCGGATCGCACCGGTTCGCGGGTCCATCGAGACAAAGGCACCTTCGACTTCGGGCACCTGGGTCAGGGTGTACTCGCCCTTGGCATTGCGCGTGGCACGGACCACCGCACCGCGTCTGATCTGGACCTTGGAGGTCGCGTTCTCCGACAGGCCCGAGGCCACCGGTCGCAGGCCGGCGCCGGTGATGGTGATCTTCTCGCCCGACGCCAGCATGGCCACCACCTTGCTGGGCGAGGCTTCCAGGACCACCGCCGCGCGCAGTTCGTCGTTGTCGGGGTAGTCGGCCAGGGCCTCGGCCACCTTGGCGTCCAGGGCTGCTGCCTGGGCGGGCAAGGTGATCGAGCCTTCCGGGCCGCGGTAGACCTGGCGCCGCTCGAAGTCGAGCAGGCCCCGCCGCAAGGCCCGGTAGGCGGCATTCTGGTCTTCGCTGTTGATCGTCAATTGCACCTGCAGACCGCGGGTGTAGGTCTCCTCGCCGTACTGCGCAAAGACCAGCTGCCGCGCCAGCTCAGCGAGGTACTCGCCCCGCACTTGAAAGTCGTTGGCGGTGCTGTACTTCAGCTCTTGGGCCAGGGCGTCGTCCCGCTGCTGCTGCGTGATGAAGCCGTTGTCCAGCATGCGTTCAACGATGTAGCGCTGACGAATGGTGGCGCGCTGGGGGTTGGCGATCGGGTTGTAGGCCGAAGGCGCCTTGGGCAGGCCGGCCAGCATCGCGGCCTCGGCGATGCTGATGTCCTTGAGCGACTTGCCGAAGTAGACCTCGCTGGCCGACGCAAAGCCGTAGGCTCGGCGACCCAGGAAGATCTGGTTCATGTAGACCTCGAGGATCTGGTCCTTGGTCAGCTGGGACTCGATCTTGAAGGCCAGAAGGATCTCGTAGATCTTCCGCGTGAAAGTCTTTTCGGTAGAGAGGTAGAAGTTTCGGGCCAGCTGCATCGTGATGGTCGACGCACCTTGGCTCTTGGCTTCGGAGAACTGCGCCAACCCTGCGCGCAGCATCCCGCGGTAGTCGACCCCGCTGTGGCGATAGAAGTTGGCGTCTTCAATGGCCAGCACCGCATCCCGCATGGTCTTGGGAATCTGGCCGATGGGCATGAAGGTGCGTTTTTCTTCGCCGAACTCGCCCATCAGGACGCCGTCAGCCGAAAAGACACGCAGCGGCAGTTTCGGGCGGTAGTCGGTGAGGCTGGCCGTGTCCGGCAGGTTCGGGTACGCAATGGCCAAGGCCAGCGACACGCCAATGAGCACCGACACGACACCCGCCAGAACCAGGCCCGCCACCACCGCAAGGACCTTCCCGGCCACATGCAGCACGCCGGCCTTCGCCGGGCGGCTGGAGGGAGTGGTGGCTGGGGTGGGGGTGGCGTGTTCGCTCATGACGCGTTGCCACCCGGATACCGGTAGCAGGAGTGATTATAGAAATCGCACCTGACGATACGGGCCAAGGTCGTCTACCGGTCCAACTGTTCAGCTGCTGGCCGCCGTCTTGCCCTGTGTTGCCGGCCGTGCTGTTACGAATTGGCGCCAATTTCCGGCGTTGATTGCGGCGTCTGCGGCCCAGAAGAAGCCGAAACTTCTCTCAAGCCGCCGCAATGGTGCTTGACAGTCTGGAAAACCCAGGGCAGTCAAGGGCCTTGCTGCTAGCATTCAAGTGACTTCTTAACATTCCTGCGGGGTTGTCCTTCGTGGGGGAGCCGTCTGCCGTGAGTTTTCTCGACCGTTTCATGGGTCGTCAACGCCCGCCCGTCATTGGGCTGGACATCAGCTCCTCCAGCGTCAAGCTGGTCGAGTTGGGGCAGGACTCGTCTGGCAGCTACGTGCTGGAGCGCATGGGCTCCGAGCCTTTCGAAAAGGGCTGGATCACCGACGGCCAGATCGAAAAGTTTGACGAAGTGGCTGAAACCGTGCGCCGCGTGGTGAGCAAGAGCGGCAGCAAGACACGGCAGGTGGCCATGGCCATGCCGCAGTCGGCGGTCATCACCAAGAAGATCATGCTGCCGGCCGGCCTTCGGGAAGAAGAGCTGGAGATGCAGGTCGAGTCCGAAGCCAACCAGTACATCCCGTTTTCGCTGGACGAAGTCAGCCTGGATTTCTGCGTCATCGGGCCAGCGCCCACCTCGCCTGGCGATGTCGAGGTGCTGATTGCCGCGTCGCGCAAGGAGCGGGTTCAGGATCGCCAGGCTCTGGCCGAGGCGGCGGGGTTGAAGCCGGTGGTGCTGGACATTGAGTCGCACGCCTCGCGCCTGGCGATGACCCGAGTGGTTTCCGTGTTGCCCAACCAGGGGCGCGATGCGCTGGTGGCGCTGTTCGAGATCGGCGCTGACACCACCAGCCTGAAGGTGCTGCGCGACGAGGACATGCTCTACGACCGCGACCAGGCCTTCGGTGGTTCTCAGCTGACCCAACTGATCTCTCGCCAGTATGGATTTTCCTTCGAGGAAGCTGAGCAGAAGAAGGTGTCGATGGACCTGCCCGAGGACTACGAGCACAACATCCTCTCGCCGTTTGTCGACAGCCTCAGCCAGGAAATCGGCCGCGCGCTGCAGTATTTCTTCACCAGCACGCCGCACCACAAGGTGCACTACGTGATGCTGGCGGGCGGCACGGCCACGCTGCCGGGCCTGAAGGAGCGTGTGACAGAACTGACGGGCTTCGCCTCGATGATCGTCAACCCCTTCGACAACATGAAGCTGGGCTCGGCCGTGCGTGAAGCGCGTGTACGACGCGAAGCGCCAACCTACCTCACGGCCTGCGGCCTGGCCATGCGGAGGTTCGTGCAGTGATCCTGATCAACCTGCTGCCGCACCGCGAAGCGCGCCGCAAACAACGCAAGCAGGTCTTCTTTGTCGGCCTGGGTGTGAGCTTTGCGGTGGGCGTGGTGCTGCTGGGCTTCTGGTACGCCTTTGTCAACGGGCAGGTGTCAGCCCAGCAGGCCCGCAACGAGTTCCTGAAGGCAGAAATCGCTCGCCTCGAATTGCAGATCAAGGACATCGCCACGCTTCGCCAGGAGATCGAGGCGCTGAAGGCGCGGCAGAAGGCGGTCGAGGATTTGCAGGCTGACCGCAACATGCCGGTCTACCTGCTGGATGAACTGGTCAAGCAAACGCCTGAAGGTGTCTACCTGACGTCCATCAAGCAGGCCGCGGGCCTGGTCACCGTCACGGGCGTGGCCCAGACCAACGAGCGTGTCTCGGAGATGTTGCGCAACACCTCGTACCACTCCACCTGGCTGGAGCGCCCAGAACTGGTTGAAATCAAGGCCGCCAATGTCACCACGGCCGGGCGGGAGGCGCGCCGCCTCTTCGAGTTCCAGATGCGTGTCGGGCTGAAGCGACCCCAGTCTCCTGCAGCCGCCTCCGCGCCGGCCTCGGGTGCCGTCCCGACGCCAGCGGCCAGCGGTGCCTCTGCACCGTCCGCCGAGAAGAAGTCATCCTGAGCCACGGGCGCTCGAGCATCTGAACGACTACTGCCAGCACCGATCAAGCACCTGACATGGCCAAGAACCCCACCGCCACGCTCGACATGGCCAGCCGCTTCGAAACGGCGGTGAGCCAGTTTCGCGGGCTCAACCGCAACGACCCTGGCCAGTGGCCGATGCTTCCGCGCGTGGCCGTGTATGCGGGCGTCGTGGCCGCGGTCCTCCTGGCGGGCTGGCTTCTTCTGGTGACCGATCTTCTTCAGTCGCTCGAGGACGAGCGCGGTCGTGAGCCGGGGCTGAAGACCGAATACCGCAGCAAGCTCACGCAAGCGGTCAACCTGAGCGAGCTGCGCAAGCAGAAGCTGCAGGTTCAGGAGTACGTGACCCAACTTGAGAAGCAGTTGCCGGGCAAGGCCGAGATGGACGCCCTGTTGTCGGACATCAACCAGGCTGGTCTGGGCAGAGGCCTGATGTTCGAACTGTTCAAGCCCGGTCAGGTGGAGGTCAAGGAGTACTACGCCGAGCTGCCGATCGCGCTGAAAGTGTCCGGCAAGTACCACGACGTGGGTTCGTTTGCGGCCGACGTGGCCAACCTGTCGCGCATTGTCACCCTTCATAACCTGAGCATCACGCCGGCAGCGGTTCGAGATCCGAAGGACGCCATGGGTTTGCTCTCGATGGAAGCCACGGCACGAACCTACCGATACCTCGATCCCGCAGAGGTCTCTGAGCAGCGCCGCGTCGCGGCTGAGAAGACCAAGGGGCCTCGCAAGTGAGCCGCACCCAACAGACACCGCACACCGTGCAGACCCATGGCGCTGGCAGATGGGTGCTCGCCTGCGCGCTGGCAGTGGCATTGGCTGGCTGCGCGAGCGAATCCGAAGAGCTCAGCGAGTGGATGGAGCAGCAGCGCCGCGAGGTCAGGGCCAGTGTCGTGCCGTTGGCAGCACCCAAGAAGTTCGACCCTCAGCCCTACCGCAATGCGCAGTCCGTGGACCCCTTCAGCACCCAGAAGCTGACCGTGGCCCTCAAGCAGGAGGAGCGTGCGCCCAACTCTGCGCTGGCCGGCGAGATGAACCGGCGCAAGGAGCCCCTGGAGGCCTACCCCCTGGACGGCATGAACATGGTCGGCAGCCTGGATCGCAAGGGGCGTCGCTTTGCATTGTTGCGGGTGGACAAGCTGCTTTATCAGGTGAAGGTGGGTGACCACATCGGTCAAAACTACGGCCGTATCACGAAGATCGACGAAACACAGATTGTCCTGCGCGAGATCGTGCAGGACGCTGCCGGCGAATGGATAGAACGTCCCGCGAGCTTGCAGCTCCAGGAGCAACCGCGATGAGCAAACTTTTGGATTCCCTCGGCAAGCGCGCTGCAGCGTCGGCGTATGCCCTGCTGACAGGGATGTTGTTGAGCCTCGGCGGAGCCGCGTGGGCGCAGCCTGCCATCCAGTCGGTGAGCAGTTCCCAGCAGGCGGGCGGCGAAGTTGTCCGCATCGAGCTGACTGAAGCGCTGCGCAGCGTGCCCGCGGGCTTTGCGGTGCAGACACCGCCGCGGGTGGCCCTTGACCTTCCCGGTGTGGGCAACAACACGGGCCGCTCATCGCTCGAGGTCAACCAAGGCAACCTGCGGTCGGTCAGCCTGGCCACCGGCGCCGATCGGACCCGCCTGGTGCTGAACCTGAAGCAGGCGGCCAACTACAGCGCCCGCCTGGATGGCAAGGCCTTGGTCGTGACCTTGGACAACCCGGGAGCCGCTGCCGCTGCGCAGGTCGCCCCGACGCAGTTTGCGGCACCCGCCAATACCGAGAGCCTCCCGCTTCGCAACATCGATTTCCGCCGCGGCACCGAGGGCGCCGGCCGGGTGGTGGTGGACTTGGCCAGCACGCAGGTGGGCGTGGACATCCGCCAGCAGGGCCAAAGCCTGGTGGTCGAGTTCATGCGGTCAAGCCTGCCCGATGTCTTGCGCCGTCGGCTGGATGTCACGGATTTCGGCACACCTGTGCAGAGCGTGTCGACCTTCCAGAGCGGCGATCGCGTCCGCATGGTGGTCGAGCCGCGTGGCAATTGGGAACACAGTGCCTATCAGACCGACAACCAGTTTGTGCTGGAAGTGCGTCCGGTCAAGGTCGACCCGAACAAGCTCACGCAGGGCCCGGGCTACAGCGGCGAGAAGCTCAGCCTGAACTTCCAGAACATCGAGGTTCGCGCGCTGCTTCAGGTGATTGCCGACTTCACCAACTTCAACGTGGTCACCTCCGACACGGTGACCGGTAGCGTGACGCTGCGCCTCAAGGACGTCCCCTGGGATCAGGCCTTGGACATCATCCTGCAGAGCAAGGCACTGGGCGTTCGCAAGACGGGCAACGTGCTGTGGATCGCACCCAAGGATGAGCTCAACGCCAAGGAGCAAGTCGAGCTGGAGGCCCGCAAGAAGATCGCCGAGATCGAGCCTCTGCGCACCCAGTCGTTCCAGCTGAACTATGCCAAGGCCGAAGAGGTGTCCAAGGGTTTGACGGGCCAGGCTCAGGGCCAGTCGGGTGGTGGCGGCCAGGTGACCCGCTTGCTGTCTCAGCGCGGCAGCGTGCTGTTCGAGCAGCGCACCAATCAGCTGTTTGTCACCGACATCCCGAGCAAGCTCGAGGAGATCACCCAGATGATCACCAAGATCGACATCCCGGTGCGCCAGGTGTTGATCGAGGCGCGCATCGTCGAAGCCGATGACCGCTTCGGCAGAGCGTTGGGTGTCAAGCTGGGTGCTTCTGATCTCCGTGGCCTGCAGGGTGGTATTCCGGGCGTACCGCTGGGGAACAACAACTATGCGGTGGTCGGTGGCAACTACAACGCCGTGGGTGGCCAGACGCTACAACTGCAGCGTGATGACTTCAAGTACAACGATACGCAGTTTGTAAACCTCCCGGCCAACGTGAGTTCGCTGGGTGGGTCATCAGCCGCGACCTTTGCGCTCAGCCTGTTCAGCGCAACGGCCAACCGGTTCCTGAACCTGGAGCTGTCGGCCCTGGAGGCCGAGGGCAAGGGCAAGATCGTCTCCAGTCCGCGTGTGCTGACGGCCGATCAGGTCAAGGCGAAGGTGGCGCAGGGCGAAGAGCTTCCCTACCAGGCGGCCACGTCGAGCGGCGCCACCAACATCCAGTTCCGCCAGGCCACGCTCCGCCTGGAGGTCCTGCCCCAGATCACGCCGGAAGGCAACGTGATCATGGAAGTCGAGGTGACCAAGGACAGCGTGGGTCGCGCGACGGCGGCAGGCTTTGCCATCGACAAGAAGGAAATCAAGACCCAGGTACTCGTCGAGAACGGCGGGACGGTGGTACTGGGCGGCATCTTTACGCAGGTGGACCGGGATGAGGTGAACAAGGTGCCCTTGCTGGGGGATCTCCCCTACGTGGGCAACCTGTTCAAGAACAAACAACGAATTTCCAACCGCACGGAACTGCTGATCTTCATCACACCGAAGATCGTCAATGAACGGTCCGCGGTGCGCTGAAGTGAACTGCTGAAGAGCATCACGTCGGCTGACAGCCTTATCTTTGGGGTATTGCGATGAAGAGCGTATGGACTCGCTGGTTGGCGCTTGGGCTCATGACACTCACGCTGGCGGCGTGTGGTGGGGGCGGCGACGCTGGAACGCCCGTGGTAGGAGGGGGTGGTGGCACCAGCAACAGCAAGGCGCCGGTGGCTGCCGATGTGGTGCTGGTGCTCAGTGCACCTAACGTGGCCAACAATGGCACTGAGTCGGTGGTCGCGACGGCCACGGCCATCGATGCCAACCGCAATGCGGTGTCCGGCGTTCCGGTGACGCTCTCCGTCGATGCCAATGCGATTGTGACCCCCGGGGCGACCAAGACTGACACGCAAGGCCAGTTGACGGCCAATGTCGGGATCGGTGCCGACCGCAGCGTTCGCACGGTGACGGTGACCGCTGTCAGCGGCAGCATCACCCGGACAGCCACCCTCGAGGTGCGTGACGCGGGCGGCGCGTCAGCCGTGGCTGCTGACCTGATCCTGTCGCTGTCATCCCCCACCATTGCCAACACCGGCGCCCAGTCGGTCACCGCCACCGCGACGGCCCTGGACGCCAAGCGCAACGTGCTGCGCGGTGTCGACGTGAGCTTGACGGTCGATGCCAACGCGGTGCTGGTGCCCAGTGGTTCGGTCACCAACGATCAAGGCGTGGTCACAGGCGCCGTGGGCGTGGGCAGCGACCGCACCAACCGCGCGATCACCATCACCGCCCGTTCCGGCAACACGGTTCGCACCGCGCAAGTGCTGGTAACCGACGTGACGGGTGTAGGCCCTCCCACGGCAGCCGATCTCAGCCTGGTGCTGAGCGCACCCAAGCTGAACAACGGCGGCAGCAGCACCATCACCGCGACGGCCACAGCCGTCGACGGCAACCGCAACGCCCTCAACGGCATCCCGGTGACGATCCGGGTCGACGCCAGCGCGGTGGCCACCGTGAGTGGCACGACCACCAATGCGCAAGGGCAGGTCACGGCTGCCGTGGCCATCGGTGCAGACCGCTCCAACCGGGTCGTGACTGTCACTGCCACCAGTGGCAGCCTCACCCGCTCTTCCTCGTTCACCGTGGAAGGGGCCGAGTTGCGTGCATCGTTTGCCCCGCGCGTGAACTCCGGCTCGACGGGCAATCGCGTCGAATACACGCTGGTGGACACCAACGGCCTGCCCATGGTGGGCCAGAACGTGTCGATCACGGCGCCAGGCTTGCCGGCAGCCTCAGGCCTGACGGACATCAACGGAAAGTTTGTCTACAGCTACACGGCACCAGCCGGCAATGTCACCTTCACCGCCAGCGCGGCCGGTGCTGAGCGAATCTCGACGGTCGAGATTGGCACCGGCGCCATCGACCCGGCCAGCTCGGTGCCCCAATCGGCCTCGATCACCCCGAGCCCCAGTGTGGTCTCGGTCAACACGGTGGGCAGCGTCGCCAACCAGGTGGAACTGCGGGCGCTCTTCTACGGCGCCAACAACCAGCCGATCCCCCGGGTGCGTGTGCGCTTTGACCTCGACGGCAATGCCAACTCCACCGATGGACAGGTGAGCTGGCTGGGCGGCACCTACGCCTTCTCAGACACCTCAGGCGCGGCCCGCGGCACCTTCACACCTGGCCAGCGGGCCAGCCCGACGGCAGGTGTCACGGTGCGCATCTGCTATGACACCAACGACTTCGACCCTGCCACCTGCCCCAACCAGGCGCGTTCGACGCTGACCGTGGTGCAAGAGGCCCTGGCCGTCAGCATCCGGACCAACGAGCTGATCAAGAAGGGTGCGGCCGACCTGACCTACATCAAGGAGTTTGTGGTGATGGTGGTGGATGCCGCCGGCCAGGCCAAGCCCGACGTGCTGATCACACCGTCGATTGATCTGCCGGCGTACTACAAGGGCGACTATGTCTGGAGTGGTGAGCTCTGGACGCAGCAGATGAGGTTGGCGCAGACCGAGAACTACCAATGGAACGCGGCCACCCGCGCCTGGAACCAGCTGAGCTCGACGATCCAACCCAGCTGCCCGCAGGAAGACGTGAACCGCAACGGTGTCCGGGAGGCTGGCCGCTTTGATCCCGACGTGGCAGCGCCTTCGTTGGGGGGGCGTGAGGAAGACTTGAACTGGAACGGCCAGCTCGACGCCCGGAAATCGGACGTGGCCATCAAGATGGTAGGCGCGGCCAAGACCGATGCCAATGGCCTGGCGATTGTGCAGATCGAGTACGGCAAGGACCTAGCCACCTGGGTCGACTACATCATCACGGTCACGGCGTCCGGTATTTCCGGCACAGAGGCACGCGCGCGCTACAGCGGTCTCTACTACGGTCTGGGGAACCTTCCCGCACCGGGTGACGACGTGACGGACCAGACCAAGGCGCCCGCCTTCCGGGTCAGCCCGTATGGTCGAGAGAGCGCCTGCACCAACCCGAACTGAGTGGCTGCCAGCGACTTGAGCCCCTCCAAGCCCGTCGCCCTTGTCGGCATGCCCGGCTGTGGCAAGTCCACGGTCGGGCGGCTGGTGGCGCGCCAGCTGGGGCTGCTTTTTGTCGACACCGACCATGCCATCGAGCAGCGGGTGGGGATGCCGGTCAGGGACTTCTTTGAGGTCCATGGTGAGGCCGCGTTCCGGGAGCTCGAAAGCAGCGTGCTGACAGAGCTTGCGCAACAGCCCGGCACGGTCTTGGCCACCGGCGGCGGCGCTGTGCTGCGGCCACAGAACCGGACTGTGCTGCGTGAGCACCGGCGCGTGATCTACCTGCGCTCAACCCCTGAAGAATTGTTTCGTCGCCTGAGGCACGACACCCAGCGCCCGCTGTTGCAGGTGGCCGACCCGTTGAAACGGCTGCGCGACCTGTTCCGGGAGCGTGACCCGCTGTACCGCGAGACCGCGCATTACACCGTCGAGGCGGCCCGACCCTCGGTGGCGACGCTGGTGGCAATGGTGCGCATGCAGCTGGAACTGGGCGAAGACGCGGTTCAACCCGTGGCGTCTTTCGAGGGGCCGGCGTCGCCTGACTCCCCGTTGGTGCCGCCGGCGGGCTGAGCGCCCCGCGGTGTGGCGCACCACGCGCGCCCTACACTGCAGACCCATGAGCGCTTCTGTTGCCCCTACCCGTGTCTCTGTCAAGGCCGCCTCGGCAGAGTACGACATCCTGATCGGCCGTTCACTGCTGGATGACCCGTCCAGCTGGGAAGGGCTGCCCCGCTCGCACCGCGCGCTGGTGGTGAGCAACGAGACAGTGGCGCCGCTCTGGGCGGCGCCGGTCCTGGCCCGACTGCGGCAGCGACACGCGCACGTCGAGCTGCTCAGCCTGCCGGACGGCGAAGTGCACAAGGATTGGCCTGCGCTGAACCGTATTTTTGACGCCCTGCTCGGCGCGGGCGCTGACCGGCACACGGTCCTGTATGCACTGGGGGGCGGGGTCGTCGGTGACATGACCGGATTTGCCGCGGGCTGCTACATGCGCGGCGTGCCCTTTGTGCAGATCCCGACCACCTTGCTGGCGCAGGTGGACTCCTCGGTGGGCGGCAAGACGGCCATCAACCACCCGCTGGGCAAGAACATGATCGGGCTGTTCTACCAGCCACTGCGCGTGCTGTGTGACCTGGCCACACTCGACACCCTGCCGGACCGCGAGTTCAGCGCGGGCCTGGGTGAAGTCATCAAGTACGGGCCGATTGCCGATGCGGGGTTCTTTGGCTGGCTCGAGCAGAACCTGGACGCGCTGCTGGCGCGGGACCCGGCGGCCCTGGCCCATGCCGTGCAACGTGCCTGCGAGATCAAGGCCGAGGTGGTGGGTGCCGACGAGCGAGAGTCAGGGCTGCGCGCCATCCTGAACTTTGGCCACACCTTCGGCCACGCGATCGAGACCGGCTTGGGCTATGGGCAATGGCTCCATGGCGAAGCGGTGGGTTGCGGGATGCTGATGGCTGCCGACCTGTCCGTTCGCCTGGGCTTGATCGACCCTGGTCTGGCCGCCCGGTTGGAGCACCTCGTGCAGCGCGCCGGTCTGCCCGTCCAGGGGCCAGCGCTCGGCGCGTCGCGCTACCTCGAGTTGATGGGGCATGACAAGAAGTCATTGGAGGGGCGCATCCGCTATGTGCTGCTGAAGCGCCTGGGAGAGGCGGTTGTGCAGGGTGCAGATGCCGCCCTGGTGGCCGAGGTGATCGAGCGGCGCTGCAAAGCCTGAGTCGCGGGCAGCCATGGCGCGCCATCCACGCATCGTGATTCCGGGGCTCGCGCACCTGGTGTTGCAGGGCGGGCATAACGGCCAGGCTGTGGTGCACGATGCGCGCGATGCCCAGCAGTGGCAGGCGATGGTGCGCGAGGTGGCCGCCACCCAGCGTGTGCTGCTGCACGGCTGGCATGTGTCGCCTACCTGGTATGCCCTGTTGGCCACGCCCCATGAGGCGGCCGCATTGGCACGGCTTGTCCAGGACATGGGGCGTCGCTACGTGGCCTGGTTCAACGCCCGCCATGGCCGCAATGGCACGCTGTGGGATGGCCGCTTTCGCAGCGCGGTTGTTCAGCCTGGGCACTGGGAGCGCCTCGCCCTGGTCTGGCTCGAACGCAGCGTGCCGGAGCACCCTGGCTTGAGCACCCGTGCACACCATCTGGGGCAGGGAGAGGTCCACGGTGTGGCTGACCCCCAGTCGTACTGGACGCTGGGCAACACACCCTTCGAGCGGCAAGCACGCTGGCAGTTGCTGATCGATGGCGGCCTCAGCGATGCCCAGAGCGTCGCCCTGAGGCGTGCGCTGCGCAGCGGCCGCCCTCTGGGCGAAGACGGCTGGCGCACACAGTTGCAGCCCTTGACGCCGGTGCCTTTGCAATTGCGCCCGCGGGGCCGGCCACCGAAGCGGGCCACTCGCGCGCCGATCCTCACTCGTTGAGGATCACTTCGCGCCAGTTCATGCGCCGCATGGCACCGCTGGTGCCCCAAGACCCATGCATCACACCGGTGCCCCCTGAATCGGAGCCACCGATCAGCCGGGCCTTGCCGTTGACGCTGTAGAAGCGCAGGTCGGTGACCACGCCTGGCAGGACCGACACATACTGCACCACAGGTGTCGTGGCCGTCGGGTTGGCGGTGCTGGTGAGCTTGCTCTGCCCGCTGCCCAGGTCGATCGCAAAGACGCGGTTGTTGCCACCTGGCTCGCAGGGATTGGTCGAGCCGCCAGGCTGCATGGCTGAGAAGGCCACGGTGCCGTAGAACGACGTGGCGTCGGAGATCACGCGCCAACCGACACCCGCGGCCAGCCCCAGGTCGTAGTACCAACCGACTTCGGTGTTGAGGTTCAGGACCACCTTCTGGGTCAGGTCGGTGAGTTGCCTGAGTTGTGCGGTGCGGATGGGCCAGCTGATGCCGCTGGGCAGATCAGCCCCGTTGCTGCGGGAGAACTTGGATGCGTTGCCATCCATGATGGCAAAGAAGCGCTGTTGCTGCGCACTGCTGGTGTCAGAGACGTCCAACAGGCGACCGGTACCCACAGTCACGTAGCGGCGCCCGTTCTCGGGATGCACCACCACCAGAGGCCGGCTCGTCACGGGCAGCGGGTTGGCGGAGCTGTCGCGCAGTTCGGCCATCAGCAATGGCGCAGGCAGCGAGCCATCGGCGGAGACGTCAAAGCGCCACAGGTTGCCCAGCAGGTCACCGGCGTAGACGGCGTCGGCCGTGCCGTCGGTACGGTCGAGCAGGAAGGGCTGGACATGGGCCATGCCGGCCTGGGCCGACGCCGTTCCGACGCCGGTGGACACCTTGTCCAGCAACACGCCAGTGCGGGGGTTGATGAAGAACAGGTAGCCCCCCCCATCGGCGTTGTTGTAGCCCGATGCGACGATGACCACCCAACCATGCCTGCGTGTCTTGACGATGGCCGGCTCGCCATAGACAAACCCGAGGTCGGGGTCGGTGAACTCCCAGAGCACGCGTGACACGGCATCGGCTTCTATCGTCACATCGGCCGGGTTGGTGATGTCCAGGGCATAGACGGCGCGGCCGCCCTTGCCCAGCCCGCCTACGAGCACGGTTCGCCAGTCAGTGCCACTGCCTCCCGAGGTACGGCCGAAGTCCACATCCGCCACGGTGGGTGTGGCGTCGACGAAGTTGCGGTGCTGGTACTCGGGGTTGGCCAGGGCCTGCAGGCCATTGGTGGACGGTGCCCCGCTGGGGCCGGTGAAGAGGGCACCCGGCACATAGGCGAAGAGCTCGCGGCCGGCATTGACGCCGGTGAGCGCGCCGTGCACGGCGTGCACCATGCCCGCATTGGTGCCGACATAGACCACGGTCGGCCGGGAGGACTTGTCGGCCTTGAAGTCCGAGTACCCCGGGTTGGTCGAGTTGGAATAGGGTGCATCGGGGCGGCCCACTGCACGTGCCTTGAAGTTCCCCACGTCGCCCATGTTCGAGCTGCGGTCACGGTAAGCGCGCGCACTGCCGCTCCCCGTGGAAGAACGCTCGTGGAGCTTTTCGCCTCGCAGGTAGTTCAGCAGGTCCTGTGCGTCATTGCCGGGCCGCGCCGTGGTGTCCAGCGCGGCTGCCTGTGCGGTGCCCAGGGAGGCCAGCCTGAAGGCCGCCGGCGAGCGTGCCGCGGTATTCCAGGTCGCGATGTGCCTTTTCGTATCCCAGCCATCGCCGCTCGCCTGTGTGTCCAGCAGCGAGGAGAAGCGCCAGGCTTCGGTCTGCTTGGGCAGCCCGGAGCTGGCATCGATGGTGGTCTGGTTGGCCATCAGCTCGCCGGTCCAGCCGCGAGAGTCGAACTGGGTGGCGTAGCTGGCGGCGCCGCTCGCCGAGACCTGCGGCAGCGAGGTCGCAAACGAGGTCGTGAAGGCCTTCAGCCGGGACGCGATGTTGGCAAAGGCCTGGGTGAGGCCAGTCACGATCTGATCGGGCCTGGATGCGATGAAGTAGGTGTCGGGCCGGGGCTGTGTGCCCACCAGGTCGGTGTTGGTGCGCCACCATTGCGTCGGGATGTCGGTCGTGCGGCCGTAGGCGTCAAAGCCTTCGGGCACGCCAAAGCCGCCGTACTTGGTGGCCAGGTAGTACTTGTTGTCTTTCTGGTAGGTCTGGAACTCCAGCACGTCCAGCCAATACGTCTGCACCGACTGGCGCCCCTTGGTGCGCAGCAGGTCGGCAGGGTCGTCGGGGCGAATGTCCTGGGTGTTGGCGTCGTAGGCCAGCCCTGCCATCAGGGCGCCGCTGTAGAGCTGCGTGTTGCCGATGTCGCCGACCCCGTGCAGCTGGCCCACCTTGTTGGTGGCCGTCACGGCATTGACCGTCGTGTCGGCCGTCACCGCGGCGGGCTGGGAGGGCTCGTAGGTGCCGCTGGCGCCCGGCAAGTTTCGGTCGGCGTGGGTATTGACGTCGCCGATCCCGAGGATGAAGTTGCGCTGGCAGGAATACTGGATTGGATCGTCCCAGTTGGTGATCACCGGAAAGCCGTCGACCCAGGTGGACTTGGTGGCTGTACTGGCGCCACTCATGCTGGTCCACTCAGCCACATTGCCCAGCTTCCTGAAGTAGCGCAGGGCAGCGTAGTACATCTCCGTGACGTTGTCGTACTTCTTGTAGTTTCCGGGGGTGATCTGTCCGAACTTGTTGAGGTAGTTGATGACGCCGCTGTCGGCGATCGACACGCCGAAGGCAGTGTTGGTGTTGATGGCGTCGGCGCTGTCAGGGTTTCGGATGAAGATGCCCGTGTGGGCGTCCCATTCGGCGGCCGGGTTGCTGCTGGCCGGCGCCCCTGGGGCGATGAGCTTCGGGCCGACAAACTTCTGGCGTGCGCGCAGCACACCGCCGTCGCGGTAGATGTTGCTGTCGTTCAGGTAGCCAAATGCGCTGAAGCGGATCTGCTCGGCGTACTGCTGCATCAGTCCGGTGGGTTTGTAGTCACCGTTCCCGTACCGTGTGCAGTTGCTCTCCAGCGGACCGGCGCCACTGGTGGTGTCACAGACCCGGACCCTGACGATCATCTCGTACGTTGTGTTGTCGTTCAGTTGCGTGCCGTCGCTGTAGTGGGTTGGCGTGCTGTTGACATCGCCATTGATCGAGAACCGCATCGCATTGCCCAGGCCATGGATGCGCATGTTGAACTGGCTGCGGTTGAAGGGGGTGACGTTGCTGACCGCAGAGGATACGTTGAGGGTGCGATTCGGAAAGTTGCCGGCGCCGCCTTGTCCCGAAGCCCACGCCTTCTCGATCAAGGTCATGCCCACGTCGTCCTTGGAGCGGTAACCCCCGGTGAGCACCCAGCGGAACGGGTCGATGGTCTGCATCGTGGCCCAGTTCAGGAAGTTGCCACTCCACTTGCCGTCCTGGGTGCCGGTGCACAGTCTGGCGCTGGCGGTGCCCGAGGGATAGAAGTGGCTGTCCCGTTGCGCAGCCTCGTTGCTGGAGCGGTAGTACAGGTAGCACTTCTCCGGGTCAAAGTAACCCATGTAACGATCGTCCGGCTTGAAGGTGTTGTCGGTGTGGGCCACGCTCACCGCGGTAGGGAACTCCACCGACAGGGCCAGGGCGATGTTGCCCGGCACCGAGGTGGCACTGAAGACCGGTTGATCGGCCAGCGGCGTGGTGGCCATCACGCTGGCCGTCAGCAAGGCCGTCGTGACGGCCACGGCCGCGCGGCGCGCCAGGTTGGGGAAGTGTTTGCGCAGCAAAGTGGGCATGGTGGTGGTGTCCTCTGTGGTGCGAGAGAGATCAGGCGATTGAGCGGTTGGGTCGGCCGGTGTGGGCCTCAAGGCGATCAAAGCTTCAACGTGGACTGGTAGAACGACTGCGTATTGCGCGGGCCCGTGACGCGCACGCTGATGCGGTAGACCACCTGTGGCGCGAGGGCTCCCTGGCCACCGCTGGAGCTGTCCATGGCGGTCATCAGTTCGCTGCCGCTGCCACCCGAGGGCACGGTGTTGTCGGCCATCACCGTGTTGCTGGTGTCGGCGGGGCCTGCGGCCGCACTGATGCGGTCCACCACATAACGCACGGTGATGCCCATGTCGGCCACGGAGATGTCGTTGCTGCTGACACCCACGGCGGCGAAGGCCCCATCGGTCAGCAGCGCCAGCGGTATTCCCTGGGGGTTGCTGGGCAGCAGACTGGCGCTGTAGTTGCTGTTGACCTGATTGGACTCACGCGTGGCCTCGCTGGTCAGTGCGCCCGTCTGCAGGGCCTGCAGCACGACCCGGATCGCACGTTCACCCTGGTTGGTCAGGTCGCGCTTGAAGCCGAAGTTGCCGGCTGTCATCAGCGAGGTGTTCATGGACCGCACCAGCGCCGTGGTGCCGATCAGCAGCACCACCAGTGCAATCATGCCGAACAGCAGGACCACGCCGCGCTGACCGGCAGCCAGCCGCGGGGGTCGCGATAAACGTGTTGTGCTGACGCCGTGGGGATGCAGGCGTCGGTCGTGGCCGGGTGCACTCATGGTCAGCGTGCCTGGTGAATGTTGTTCCGCATCGGGATCGTCATCTCAAGGATCCTGTGCCGCATGCGCTGCTCGTCGCTGCTCAGGCTGCGCGTGGTGCGCACGGCCGCTGGCAGGTCGGCGAACAGCGTCAGGCCGGCTGCGCTGACCGTCTCGCGCTCGATGCGGTCGTCGCGCAGGACCAGGCCGAGGCGCACGGCCATGATGGTCAGCAGCCTGTCGCGTGCCGCATCGCTGCCGTTCTGCAGTTCTGCCGCAGTCCACCCGGCATCTGCGGGTGAGACCCAGTTGTCCAGCTCGCCGTCGTTGTTGGTGTCGATGCCGTACAGCGCCTGAAAGTCGGCCACGCCATTGGCCATGGGCCTGGCGGCGTCGGCCCCGTCCAGGCGCAACAGGTCGTGCGAGAACAAGGTGCCGGCATCGCCCAGACCGATCAGCTGAAGCTGGGGCTGGTTGCCCGTGGAATTGCCGAGCATGCTCAGCGTCGCAGCACCGCTGTAGCCATTCAGGTTGACACCTGCGATGGTGGATGCGGCGTAGGCGCCGCCCGTGGTCACGAGCTGCGTGGCGCCGCCCGTGAAGGGCGCTGCCATCTGCTGAACCATGCACCCCATGCCGGCCTCGGCCACCAGCACCAGGTCGTTGCCGCGCATGCCCACGGTGGTGGGGATGAGGACCGATGTCGACGTGGCTGAGCCGGGCAGGACACGCGATGCGGATTCGCCCAGCCCGGATGCGCCCGCGGCCACCATGATGATGTCGCTGCCGCCAGCGCCAGCGCCGGCGTGGATGATCAGCGGGGCCAGGCGTACCTGACCGCTGACACTGCCAAATGGGGCCGGAAAGCCGGCTGTCCTGGGCAGCAACTGCGTACCGCTGCGAGACGCGTGCAGCAGGCAACCGTAGTTGGTACGCCAGCCTTGCGCGAAGCCCGTTCCGGCATTGCGCAAGGCCCGATCCAGCACATAACCCAGGTAGTTGGCGTTGAGCTGGCTGTCGTTGGAGCTGGTCAGCATGCGACGGCTGGCGTCATGGCGCATCATCACCATCGTGATGGCCGCGGTAAGGGCCATCCCGATGGCCAGGGCCACCAGAAGCTCAACGATGCTGAAGCCCGACGACCGGTGGCCCGGTTGTCGTGGGGGGAGGGAAGGGGGAGTGTCGGACGCCATGGCGGTGCTTGCGTGGTCGGGTTCTGCTCAGGGGCCAGGGGGCGCGGGTGCGGCCAGCATCACATCGGTCAGGTAGCGGCTTTCCTGGCCTACGGGGGTCCGCGGTGCGCGCCACTGGATGCTGATCCTGGCCACGCCGTTGTTCACGCTCACGCTGGCCGCGCTGTTGGGCAGCCCGCTGCGCGCGCTGTCGGCCACACGTTCCTTCCAGGCCTCGACCGCTGCAGCGGGCAGGCTCACGGTGTTCGCTGCCCACATCTGCGCAGCGAGTTCGTTGGCCATCAGCGCGGCTCGGCCGCTGTCCTCTGCACTGACGGAGAACTGGAAGGCGCGGGCCTGCATGGCCATCAGGCCGACCAGCCCAACACTGAAGAGCAGGACGACGATGAGCACCTCGACCAGCGAGACGCCACGCACCTGGCCACGCCAGGCCAGAGGCACGACGCGGCCGGTGCGCACGATGGGGTGGCTGGTCAGAGCTCTCACGATGGGCATCCGTCGGGTTGTGAACTCGAGAGAACACGCTGCGGATCGCACATGCGCACGCTTCCTGCCAGTGCCACCATCACCTTCAGGGGACGGTCACCGCGCGGGTTATTCACGTCAAACGTCTGTGTGCCACCTGCCAGGCTGCAGCCGGTGCCACCAATGCCCGGGTCGGTATTGGTCACCAGGCGTCCGATGCCACTGAAGCACACCGCCGTCGGCCCGGTGACCGACACGCCATCGGACGCCTCGGCCAGTTGTCCGCATTGAACGGTGGTGACCGGTTCGCCGGCCACCATGGCTACCGTGCGCAGAACCCAGAAGTTGCCGGAAGCGGAGGGTGCCGTCGCGTTGGTGCATGCCGGATCCGAGGTACGGAACAGAACCATCTGGCGGTGCCGGCGCACCGCTTCAGCCTGTGCCAGCCGCAGGCCGTTCTGAAGGGCATCGCTGGCGGTGCGTGTCTTGGCGTTTTGAATCCAGGTGGCAAAGGAGGGCGCAGCCAGCCCGAGCAGCATCGCCAGAAGGGCGACTGCCACCATCAGTTCCACCAGCGAGAAGCCCCGGGTGTTCCTCGGCGCGTGCATGGCGGGTTCCGTGGTTGCCAAGATGGGTGCGCTTCAGCAGGCCATGCCCTTGCGGGTGATCCACTTCGTCGCGCAGGTTGACCAGCCGCTGGGCACGGCCGTGGTCGCCCGCACATCGGCTTCATTGATCGTGAACGTGAAGCCGCTGACTTGGCCACTGCCTGTCGCTGCCAAGGTGAAGGCCGTGGCGGTGGGTGTGCCCTGGCAGGTGACGACAAAACTGCCAAAGGTGCGGGTTGCTGCAGCGCCCGCGCAGGGCGTGGTGAAGCTGCCGACGGTGGCGTAGCTTCGGTTGTCCTGGAAGTGGCGCTCCATTTGCGCACGCATCGTGGACAAGCCGTTGGATGCGTCGGCCAGGTGGCCACGCACCACATAGTCGCGGTAGTTCGGGTATGCGATACCGCTCAGGATGGCAACGATCGCCACCACCACCATGATCTCGATCAGGGTCAAGCCCTGCAGGTGGCGTGCCCGTGTGCTGCGGTTGGCGGGGGTGCAGGCGTACTCAGGGAAGCGGGTTCTGGGCTTCATGGCGTTCTGGGGTCCTCGACGATGAACGGGGCTGAGCGCGGGCTGCACGGCGACACGGACGTCCGATGACCGCCGCCTGAAGCGCGACTTTCCCCAAACTGTTGTCGGCGGGTCCGGGGCTTGCTTGAGGGTGTTGGGCCGCGGCCGGCGCATGCACTGTGCCGGGGCGTGACGGAGTGGACGACTGGCGAGCGACGGGGGACTCAAGGACTTCACTGATGGCCGGGCGCCTGTCCCCGTTGAGTGGGGTGCAGAACCCGGATCCATGATGTGTCCCTCTTTAAATGAGGCGCCGGTGTTGTTGCCTCGATAAACTGCTCTGACCCTATTTATTAGGACTTGATGAAGAGGCTGCGACGCCACTATGCTCGCCAACCCTAAGATCTGGGCGCCTGCGGCCGTCTGCGCAGCGTGGCCCGCGCCATCACCGAACCGCGATGGCTGCAGAGGAGAACACCGTGAACCCGCTTGATTCGAACCCGCATTCCGCCGCCGCCGATGCCGCCGCAGACGCCCAGGCTCAGGGCCTGTACGACCCGAAGAACGAGCGCGATGCCTGCGGTGTCGGTTTTGTGGCGCACATCAAGGGCCAGCGTTCGCATGGCATCGTCAGGCGCGGTCTGCAGATCCTCGAAAACCTTGACCACCGCGGCGCCGTCGGGGCTGACAAGCTGATGGGCGATGGCGCAGGCATCCTGATTCAGATCCCCGACGAGTATTTCCGCGCCGAGATGGCCGCACAGGGCGTGACGTTGCCCCCGCCCGGCGAATTCGGCGTGGGCATGATCTTCCTGCCCAAGGAACACGCGTCACGCCTGGCCTGCGAGCAGGAGATGGAACGCGCCATCAAGGCAGAGGGCCAGGTGCTGCTGGGCTGGCGCGATGTGCCGGTGGATCGCGACATGCCCATGTCGCCCACCGTGCGCGACAAGGAACCCGTGATCCGCCAGGTTTTCATCGGCCGCGGCCAGGACGTGATCGTGCCCGACGCGCTGGAGCGCAAGCTCTATGTGATCCGCAAGACAGCGTCAGCCGCCATCCAGAAGCTCCGGCTGACCCACAGCCGCGAGTACTACGTGCCCAGCATGAGCTGCCGCACCATCATCTACAAGGGCCTGCTGCTGGCTGATCAGGTCGGCACCTACTACCGAGACCTGTCCGACGAGCGCACGGTGTCGGCGCTGGCGCTGGTGCACCAGCGGTTTTCCACCAACACCTTTCCGGAGTGGCCGCTGGCCCACCCGTACCGCATGGTGGCGCACAACGGCGAGATCAACACCGTCAAAGGCAACTTCAACTGGATGCGCGCCCGCGAGGGGGTGATGAAGTCGCCGGTGCTGGGCGACGATCTGAACAAGCTCTATCCGATCAGCTTCGAACACCAGAGCGACACCGCCACCTTCGACAACGCGCTGGAACTGCTGACGATGGCCGGCTACCCGCTGGCCCACGCGGCGATGATGATGATCCCCGAGGCCTGGGAGCAGCACGAGCTGATGGACCCACGCCGCCGCGCCTTCTACGAATACCACGCGGCGATGATCGAGCCCTGGGATGGCCCGGCCGCCATGGTCTTCACCGACGGCAAGCAGATCGGCGCCACGCTGGACCGCAACGGCCTGCGCCCGGCGCGCTACATCGTCACCGACGACGACCTCGTGGTGATGGCTTCTGAATCCGGCGTGCTGCCCGAGATCACCGAGAACAAGATCGTCAAGAAGTGGCGCCTGCAGCCGGGCAAGATGTTCCTGATCGACCTGGAGCAAGGCCGCATCGTCGACGACGAGGAACTGAAGAATCAGTACGCCAGCGCGCGTCCCTACCGCCAGTGGATCGAACAGGTGCGCATCCGCCTGGATTCGCTGGACGCCGCCGGCCAGCCCCTGGCCTTCGAGGAAAGCCTGCTCGACCGCCAGCAGGCCTTCGGCTACACGCAGGAAGACATCAAGTTCCTGATGGCCCCGATGGCCGCCAGTGGCGAAGAGGGCATCGGCTCCATGGGCAATGACTCGCCCTTGGCTGTCTTGTCCGACAAGAACAAGCCGCTCTACAACTATTTCAAGCAACTGTTTGCGCAGGTCACCAACCCGCCGATCGACCCGATCCGCGAGGCCATCGTGATGAGCCTGAACAGCTTTATTGGCCCCAAACCCAACCTGCTGGACATCAATGCCGTCAACCCGCCGATGCGGCTGGAGGTGACGCAGCCGGTGCTCGATTTCGACGACATGGCCCGCCTGCGCAACATCGCGCAGCAGACGCACGGCAAGTTCCGCAGCCACGAGCTGGACATCACTTACCCGGCCGAGTGGGGCCGAGCCGGTGTCGAGGCCAAGCTGGCCTCGCTGTGCGCCGAAACGGTCGATGCCCTCAAGAGCGGGCACAACATCCTGATCATCACCGACCGTCGGATGAGCCGCGGCCACATCGCCATCCCGGCGCTGCTGGCGCTGTCGGCGGTGCACCACCACCTGGTGCGCGAAGGCCTGCGCACCACCGCCGGCCTGGTGGTGGAAACGGGCTCGGCCCGCGAGGTGCACCACTTCGCCGTGCTGGCCGGTTATGGTGCTGAAGCCGTTCACCCTTATCTCGCGATGGAGACGCTGGTCAAGCTGCACGCTGATCTGCCGGGCTCGCTCTCGGCCGACAAGGCCATCTACAACTACGTGAAGGCGATCGGCAAGGGCCTGTCCAAGATCATGTCGAAGATGGGTGTCAGCACCTACATGAGCTACTGCGGCGCCCAGCTCTTCGAGGCCATTGGTTTGCAGAAGCCCTTTGTGGACCAGTACTTCCGCGGCACGGCCAGCCAGGTGGGCGGCATTGGCGTGTTTGAGGTGGCCGAGGAAGCCATCCGCATGCACCGCGCCGCCTTCAGCGACGACCCTGTCCTGGCCGGCATGCTGGATGCCGGTGGTGAATACGCCTGGCGTACGCGCGGCGAAGAGCACATGTGGACGCCTGATGCCATCGCCAAGCTGCAGCACAGCACCCGCTCGGGGCAGTTTTCCACCTACAAGGAATACGCGCAGATCATCAACGACCAGAGCCAGCGCCACATGACGCTGCGCGGTTTGTTCGAATTCAAGGTCGACCCGTCCAAGGCCATTCCGCTGGACGAGGTGGAGCCTGCCGTCGAGATCGTCAAGCGTTTTGCCACTGGCGCGATGTCGCTGGGCTCCATCAGCACCGAAGCGCACTCAACGCTGGCGCTGGCCATGAACCGCATCGGCGGCAAGAGCAACACGGGTGAGGGGGGCGAAGACCCGGCGCGTTACCGCAACGACATGAAGGGCATTCGCATCGCCTCGGGGACCAAGGTGTCTGACGTCATCGGCAAGAACGTCATCGAAGCCGACTACGAGATGCAGGCCGGCGACAGCCTGCGCAGCAAGATCAAGCAGGTGGCCTCAGGCCGCTTCGGCGTGACCACCGAGTATTTGGTCAGTGCCGACCAGATCCAGATCAAGATGGCCCAGGGCGCGAAGCCCGGTGAAGGTGGTCAGCTGCCGGGTGGCAAGGTGTCTGACTACATCGGCTTCCTGCGCTACAGCGTGCCGGGTGTCGGCCTGATCAGCCCGCCGCCGCACCACGACATCTATTCCATCGAAGACCTGGCGCAGCTGATCCACGACCTGAAAAACGCCAACCCGCGCGCCAGCATCAGCGTCAAGCTGGTGTCGGAAGTCGGTGTGGGCACGATCGCCGCTGGGGTGGCGAAGTGCAAGGCCGACCATGTCGTGATTGCCGGCCACGACGGCGGCACTGGCGCCTCGCCCTGGTCGTCCATCAAGCATGCGGGCACACCGTGGGAACTGGGCTTGGCCGAGACGCAGCAGACGCTGGTGCTCAACCGGCTGCGCGGCCGCATCCGCGTGCAGGCCGACGGCCAGATGAAGACCGGGCGTGACGTGGTCATCGGGGCGCTGCTGGGCGCTGACGAGTTCGGCTTTGCCACCGCGCCGCTGGTGGTCGAAGGCTGCATCATGATGCGCAAGTGCCACCTCAACACCTGCCCGGTGGGCGTGGCCACGCAAGACCCGGTGCTGCGCCAGAAGTTCTCCGGCAAGCCCGAGCACGTCGTCAACTACTTCTTCTTTGTGGCGGAAGAAGCGCGGCAGATCATGGCCCAGCTGGGCATCCGCCGCTTCGACGAGCTGATCGGCCGCGCCGACCTGCTCGACATGAAGAAGGGCATCGAGCACTGGAAGGCCCGTGGGCTGGACTTCTCCCGCGTGCTGCACCAAGTCGAAGCGCCCGCCGATGTGGCGCGTTTCCACGTGGACGAGCAGGACCACCGCCTGCGCAAGGCCCTGGACCTGAAGCTGATCGAACGCTGCCGCCCCGCCATCGAGCGTGCCGAGAAGGTGCACTTCATGGAAGAGGTGCGCAACGTCAACCGCTCGGTGGGCGCGATGTTGTCGGGTGAGCTGATCCGCCACCGGCCTGAGGGGCTGCCCGACCACACCATCTTCATCCAGTCAGAAGGCACTGGCGGCCAGAGCTTTGGCGCCTTCCTGGCCAAGGGCATCACGCTCTACCTGATCGGTGACGCCAACGACTACACCGGCAAGGGCTTGTCGGGCGGGCGGGTGGCGGTGCGCCCGAGCATCGAGTTCCGCGGTGACGCCACCCAGAACATCATCATCGGCAACACCGCGCTGTACGGCGCCACCAGCGGCGAGGCCTTCTTCCGCGGTGTGGCCGGTGAGCGTTTTGCCGTCAGGCTGTCAGGGGCCACCGCGGTGGTCGAAGGCACCGGCGACCACGGTTGTGAATACATGACCGGCGGTACGGTGGCGGTGCTCGGCAAGACCGGGCGCAACTTTGCGGCCGGCATGAGCGGCGGCGTGGCCTATGTCTTCGACGAGGACGGCCACTTTGCCGCACGCTGCAACACCAGCATGGTCACGCTGGACAAGGTGTTGTCCACTGAGGAACAGAGCCGGCTCAGCGAACCCGGCACCTGGCACCAGGGCCAGAGCGACGAGCAGCTGCTGCGCAAGCTGGTGGAAGACCACCACAAGTGGACTGGCAGCCTGCGCGCACGCGAGATCCTCGACAACTGGGCCGCGTCACGGGCCCGCTTTGTGAAGGTCTTCCCCAACGAGTACAAGCGTGCGCTGGCCGAACGTGCGGCCCAGTCTCAGGCCAGCCAGGCGACGAGCAAGGCCAAGGCGTCGGCCAAGGCCGTGGCTGCCAAGTAACCCGCTGCACCAACTCCGCACACCGTCAACATCTAGCTGCGACACACACCATGGGCAAGGTCACCGGTTTTCTGGAATTCGAGCGTCTTGAAGAGGGCTATGAAGCCGTCGATTCGCGCGTCAAGTCCTACAAGGAGTTTGTCATCGGCCTGAGCGCCGAGCAGAGCCAGCAGCAGAGCGCGCGCTGCATGGACTGCGGCACCCCGTTCTGCAACAGCGGCTGCCCGGTCAACAACATCATTCCCGACTTCAACGACCTGGTCTACCGAGGCGACTGGAAGCTGGCGATCGATGTGCTGCACTCGACCAACAACTTCCCCGAGTTCACTGGTCGGGTGTGCCCGGCGCCCTGTGAGGCCGCCTGCACGCTGAACGTCAACGATGATCCGGTGGGCATCAAGAGCATCGAGCACGCCATCATTGACCGCGCTTGGGCTGAAGGCTGGGTGCAGCCGCGCCCACCCAAGGCGCGGAGCGGCAAGACCGTGGCGGTGGTTGGCTCCGGGCCGGCCGGCCTGGCGGCGGCCCAGCAGCTGGCGCGTGCGGGGCACGCAGTGACCGTGTTCGAGAAGAACAGTCGCATCGGCGGTCTGCTGCGCTACGGCATCCCTGACTTCAAGATGGAGAAGACCCACATCGACCGCCGCATCGAGCAGATGCAGGCCGAAGGCGTGAGCTTCAGGACCGGTGTGCTGGTGGGCGCCTTCCCGGCCGACAGCAAGGTCACCAACGATGCCCAGCAGGTCATCTCGGCCGACGAGCTGAAGGCGCAGTTTGACGCGGTGCTGCTGTGCGGCGGTTCCGAGAACTCCCGTGACTTGCCCGTTCCCGGGCGCGAGCTGGACGGCGTGCACTTCGCCATGGAGTTCCTGCCGCAGCAGAACAAGGTAGTGGCGGGCGACAAGGTCAAGGGCCAGATCATGGCCACGGGCAAGCACGTGGTGGTCATCGGCGGCGGTGACACCGGCTCCGACTGCGTCGGCACCAGCAACCGGCATGGCGCCGCCAGCGTCACGCAGTTCGAGCTGATGCCCATGCCGCCCGAGGAAGAGAACCGGCCGATGACCTGGCCCTACTGGCCCTACAAGCTGCGCACCAGCTCCAGCCACGAGGAAGGCTGCGAGCGCACCTTTGCCATCGCCACCAAGGCCTTCCTGCCGGGCACCGGCAAGAACAAGGGCAAGGTGGCCGGCCTCAAGACGGTGCATGTGGAGTGGCAGGGCGGCAAGATGGTCGAGGTGCCCGGCACCGAGAAAGACTGGAAGGCCGATCTCGTCTTGCTGGCGATGGGCTTTGTCAGCCCCGTGGCGCCGGTGCTGGAAGCCTTTGGCGTCGACAAGGACGGCCGTGGCAATGCCCGCGCCGGCACCGATGACCGCGGTGGCTACCAGACCAACGTGCCCAAGGTCTTTGCGGCGGGCGACATGCGCCGCGGCCAGAGTCTGGTGGTCTGGGCCATCCGCGAAGGGCGGCAGGCCGCGCGCGAGGTGGACCGCTTCCTGATGGGCGCCACGACGCTGCCGCGCTGAACGCGCGTGGGTTGACGGGCGGGTGGGGACGTCAGATGCCACCACCGGATCGGTCATCCCCACAACAGGGCCCCAGGACAACCCTATGCGACACTTCGGGTTTTCGTGACAAATAGCCGACAGGGGCGTACGGGCATTTTCTGCCCTTCGGTCCGGCGGCCTACTCGGTTTGAGCCAGGACCACCTCATCGAAGTGGATCGCGTCAGCTTCGGCTACGACAGCCGGCGGCTGATCCTCAAGGACATCTCGCTGAACTTTCCGCGCGGTAAGGTAACGGCCATCCTGGGCGGATCCGGCTGCGGAAAGACCACCTTGATGCGCCTGATCGGCGGCAGCCACGCGGCCACGGCGGGCGAGGTGCGCTTCGACGGCGAGCGGGTCAACGCCAGTGACCGTGCACAGCTGTTTCGCCTGCGGCGCCGCATGGGCATGCTGTTTCAGTTTGGTGCGCTGTTCACCGACTTGAGCGTCTTCGAGAACGTCGCGTTTCCGCTGCGTGAACATGCCGGCCTGCCCGAGGCGCTGGTGCGCGACATCGTGCTGATGAAGCTCAACGCAGTGGGTCTGAGGGGCGCGGCCCACCTTCGCATCAGCGAGATTTCCGGCGGCATGGCGCGCCGGGTTGCACTGGCCAGGGCCATCGCGCTCGACCCCCAGCTGATCATGTACGACGAGCCCTTTGCCGGGCTGGACCTGATCTCCATGGGGGTGGCCGCCAAGCTCATCCGCACGCTCAATGACGTCACGGGCGCGACCTCGCTGGTGGTGTCGCACGATGTGCCCGAGTGCATGTCGATCAGCGACTACGTCGTGCTGATGGCCACCGGCGGGCGCATCGTGGCGCACGGCACACCGGCCGATCTGATGGGCAGCAGCGACGCCGAGGTGCGCCAGTTTGTGCGCGGTGAGCCTGACGGCCCGGTCAAGTTCCACTACCCGGCCGCCTCGCTTGCGCAGGACTTCGGCCTCCCAGGGCCTGCAGCTTCCGAGGAGCGCAGGCCATGATGGCCTTTGTCAACCGGCTCGGTGCCGCGGCCCTCGAATGGCTGCGCCGCATTGGCCACGCAGCCTTCTTTGCCGGCAGCGTGATGGCCGCGGTGCCGGCCTCGCTGCGGCGCTTTGGCCTGGTCGTGCAGCAGATCCACGCGGTGGGCAACCTGTCGCTGCTGATCATCCTGGCATCGGGAACGGCGGTCGGCTTTGTGCTCGCGCTTCAGATGTATTACGCGCTGGTGACCTACGGCGCCACCGAGTCGCTCGGCCTGATCGTCAACCTGTCGCTGGTGCGCGAACTGGGCCCGGTGGTCACGGCCCTGTTGTTCGCTGGCCGCGCCGGCACCTCGCTGACGGCCGAGATCGGGCTGATGAAGGCGGGTGAGCAGCTGGCGGCCATGGAGATGATGGCGGTGGACACCAAGAGCCGCATCCTCGCGCCGCGCTTCATCGCGGGTGTGGTGTCGATGCCGCTGCTGGCCGCGTTGTTCTCGGCCGTCGGCATCCTGGGCGCCTATGTGGTGGCGGTGCTGCTGATCGGCGTGGATTCCGGAAACTTCTGGAGCATCCAGCAATCGCGCGTGGACGTCTGGCGCGATGTGGGCAACGGCATGGTCAAGAGCTTTGCTTTTGGCATCATCGTGACGATGGTGGCGCTGTACCAGGGCCATGAAACCGATGCGACCCCGGAAGGCGTGGCCTATGCGACCACCCGAACCGTCGTCATTTCCTCATTGGCGGTGCTGGCGGTGGACTTTGTCCTCACCGCCCTGATGTTCTCCACGCCGTGACGCCCCTGATGCGCGGCAGAAACCCCGAGATTCCCAAGGACCCCTCATGAACAAACGTGGCATCGAGACACTGGTGGGCCTGTTTGTGCTGCTTGGCCTGGGCGGTGTGGTCTTTCTGGCGCTCAAGGCCGCCAACCTGACCACCGTCGGCGCCCAGCAGGGCTACACCGTGACCGCCAAGTTCGACAACATCGGTGGCCTCAAGCCGCGCTCTGCCGTGCGCAGCGCCGGGGTGACGGTCGGCCGCGTGAAGTCCATTTCGCTGGATACGCAGACCTTCCAAGGGGTGGTCACGATGGAGATC
The DNA here is from genome assembly GCA_021298085.1 of Rubrivivax sp. Lineage (GTDB taxonomy): Bacteria > Pseudomonadota > Gammaproteobacteria > Burkholderiales > Burkholderiaceae_C > Rubrivivax. The sequence goes on along the minus strand of JAJTDE010000007.1, from coordinate 25,227 downwards.
GACGGCACCGTGCAGTTTCCCAAGGACTCCTCGGCCAAGATCCTGACGGCGGGCCTGCTGGGTGACCAGTACATCGGCATCGAGCCGGGTTCGGCCGACGAGAACCTGGCCGCTGGCGGCCGCTTCAGCATGACGCAATCGGCGGTGGTGCTTGAGAACCTGATCGGCCAGCTCGTCACCGGCAAGGCCGGGGAAGCGGCCGGCGATGCGGGGGGCAAGAAGTGAACGTGAACGTGAACCGACCACACGACACGCAGGCACTTTCCGCCGGCCCTGACAGTGGCAGCCGGGTGCGCGTGTGGTTCATCAGCTTGCTGATGCTGTTCCTCAGCAGCGGCTGCGCCATGCTGCGCTCGCCCCTGTCGGAGGCGGCCGCCGACATGCCCAAGCCCGCTGCGTCGGCGGTGGACCCCTGGGAGCGCTTCAACCGCGCGATCTTTGATTTCAACGACGTGCTCGACCGCTCCATCCTGATCCCGGTGGCCAAGGCCTACAAGCGCTATGTGCCCGTGGCCATCACGCAGACGGTGGACAACGTGCTGGCCAATGTGGGCGACGCCTGGTCGGCCTTGAACCTGCTGCTGCAGGGCAAGCCTCGTCTGGCGCTGGACACCGGCATGCGGGTGGGTGTCAACAGTGTCTTTGGCCTGGTCGGGGCGCTGGATGTGGCCAGCGAGATGGGCCTGGAGCGCCAGCCCGAGGATTTTGGCCAGACTCTGGGTGTCTGGGGTTTTGGCAGCGGGCCCTATGTGGTGCTGCCCTTGCTGGGGCCCAGCAGCCTGCGCGATGGCCTGGCCTTGCCGCTGGACCGTTCGGTCAGCCTGTCGACACTGGCGGCAGAAGGTGCCAACCGCTACAGCCTGACCACGCTGGAGCTGGTCCATGCGAGGGCTGGCCTGCTGAACGCCAGCACGGTGCTCGGTCAGGTGGCCCTGGACCGCTACAGCTTTGTTCGCGATTCCTACCTGGCCCGGCGCCGCAATCTGGTGTACGACGGCAACCCGCCGCCCGAACCGGAGGACGCCGAGGACGCTGCCGCCACGGAGGCCCCGCAGCGCAAGGCCTCGCGCTGACGCTAACGACGGCCGCGCGTTCGCTGGCGTGAACCAAAACCGGCCACCGCGCGTTAAGGTGTTGCCCCTACCCACAAGGAAGTGAAGGACTGCATGTTCAAGCGATTGAAGGCCCTGTTGACCACGGTGTTCACCGCAGGCGCTCTGGCTGCGGCCAGCCCATCGGCCCTGGCACAGGCGGCTGGCCCCGATGCGCTGATCCGCCAGCTGTCCACCGAGGTGATCGACACGGTGAAGTCCGACAAGGACATCCAGGCGGGCAACATCGGCAAGATCATCTCGCTGGTGGACGCCAAGGTGATGCCCTACGTCAATTTCCCGCGCATGACCGCCATTGCCGTCGGCCGCCCCTGGCGTACTGCCACCGATGCCCAGAAGCAGAAGCTGCAGGACGAGTTCAAGCAGCTGCTGGTGCGCACCTATGCGGGTGCGCTGACGCAGGTGAAGGAGCACACGGTGCAGATGCGCCCCTTCAGGGCCGGCGCCGATGACGCCGAAGTGGTGGTGCGCACCGAGATCAAGGGCAAGGGTGACCCGATCCAGATCGACTACCGCCTGGAGAAGTCGGCCACCGGCTGGAAGATCTATGACGTGAACGTACTGGGTGTGTGGTTGGCCGACACCAGCTTCAAGTCGCAGTTCTCGCCCATCGCCAGCAACCAGGGTATCGACGCCCTGATCGCGAACTTGGTCGATCTGAACCGGAAAGCGGCCGCGGGCAAGTGACAGCAGCCGCTGACCGCCGGGCGGCGCCAGACGCTGCGCCGATCACCCTGCCCACGGCGTTGACCATGGGCAGCACCGCCGCCGCGCACCGCGCGGTGATGGCCAGCCTGGCCGGCCGGGCCTCAGGCAGCCGCGTCACGCTGGACGCCTCGGCGCTGCAGGATGTTGACAGTTCGGCTCTCGCCCTGTTGCTGGACGCCCAGCGTCAGGCGCAGGCTCTTGGCCTAACGCTCTCAGTGAACGGCGCACCGGACCGTCTGAAGCAGCTCGCGGCGCTGTATGGTGTGGCCGAACTGCTGGGTTGGCCAGCCAGGGCTTGAGCGACTGAGCAGCTGAGTGCGGCCGTCTGGGCGACCTCTTACGAGGCGCTGGGCATATACCGCCGTGCACGCAGCGTGCGCTTGATGTCCTGCAACAGCGGCTGCAGCGTGCCGCTGCCCAGGCGCAGCGCGACACCGGTGGTCAGGATGTCGACGATCATCAGGTGCAGCAGGCGGCTCACCATGGGGCTGTAGCGGTCCCAGTCCTCAGGGTGGTCTGCCGCCAGCAGGACATGGCCGGGCTGTTGCGCGAGGTGCGCCAGTGGCGAGCCACTGGCGGTGATGACGATGACCGTGGCCCCCTTGCGCTGCGCAATCTCGGCGACGTCGACCAGGTCCTTGCTGCGGCCTGAATTGCTGATGATCACGGCGCAGTCGCCTGGCCTGAGCATCGTGGCACTCATCACCTGCACATGGCCGTCGCTCACGGCGTGCGCGCTCACCCCCAGCCTGAAGAACTTGTGCTGGGCGTCCAGCGCCACGATGCCGGAGTTACCCACGCCGTAGAAGTCGATGCGCTGGCCGCGCTCGCAGGCCTGCGCCAGCGCGCTGACGGCGCGTTCGACCGACAGGCCGGTGGCCGCGTTGCGGTACTTCAGCAGCGCGCTGACCGCGTTGTCGATCAGCTTGACCACCAGCTCATCGGCCTTGTCGTCGACATCAACCGAGCGGTGCACAAACGGCACACCTTCGTTGACGCTGCCGGCCAGCTTGAGCTTGAAATCGGCCAGCCCGTCATAGCCGACGCTGCGGCAGAAGCGCACCACGGTGGGCTTGCTGACGCCGGCTCGATCGGCCAGTTCGGTCACCGGCTGCTGGGCAAACCCGCGCGGGTCCTGCAGCAGGATGTGGGCCACCCGCTGCTCGGCCGGTGGCAGCGCGGGCAGCGCGGCGCGGATGCGGTCCAGCATCACCGGCTCCGGGTTGGCGCCCGCTGGCAGCTGGCTCGCCCGTGTGGTCACTGCTCTTCGTCCCAGGTGCAGCCGTCACGCGCCACCATGGCGCTCGACGCGGGTGGACCCCAGCTGCCGGCCGCGTAGGTGCGCGGGCCGTTCGGGTCGGCCTCCCAGGCCTGCAGGATGGGTTGTACCCAGCGCCAGGCTTGTTCCTGCTCATCGCTGCGCACAAAGAGGTTCAGTCGGCCGGCGATGGCGTCCAGCAGCAGGCGCTCATAGGCGCCCACCCGCTCGGTGCTGAAGGCGCGGTCAAAGTCGAGGTCGAGCTTGACGGGCGTGAGCAACTCGTTGTTGCTGTTGCCCTTGGCCGCCACCAGGTGCAGCTCCAGGCCGTCCTCGGGCTGCAGCTTGATGACCAGCTTGTTGGCTTGGTTCGAGCCCGGAAAGATGGGGTGCGGCACCGGCCGGAAGTTCACGACGATTTGCGCGTCGCGCGCCGGCAGGCGCTTGCCGGTGCGCAGGTAGAAGGGCACACCGGCCCAGCGCCAGTTCTGCACCTCGGTGCGCATCGCCACAAAGGTTTCGGTGCGGCTGTCGGCCGGTACCTTGTTTTCCTGCAGGTAACCGATGGCGGCGGTGCCGTTGACCGTCCCCGCCTTGTACTGACCGCGCACCACGTCGCGCACCACGGTGTCGGCGGTGAAGGGCTTGAGCGACTTCAGCACCTTGAGCTTCTCGTCGCGGATGGCGTCGGCGTCGCTGGTCGAGGGCGGCTCCATCGCAATCATCGTGAGCAGCTGCAGCGCGTGGTTCTGGATCATGTCGCGCAGCGCGCCGGTGCGGTCGTAGAAGTCGCCGCGGGTGCCCACGCCGATGGATTCAGCCAGCGTGATTTGTATGTTGGCGATGCTCTCGCGCCGCCACAGCGGCTCGAACAGGGCGTTGCCAAAGCGCAGTGCCGAGAGGTTCTGCACCGCGGGCTTGCCCAGGTAGTGGTCGATGCGCAGCGCCTGACTTTCGGTGAAGCTGGCCCGCACGGCCCGGTTGATCTCCTGCGCGCTGGCGAGGTCGTGACCCAGCGGTTTTTCCAGCACGAGTCGCACATTGGCGCCGTTGATGCCGGCCCGGCCGAGTTGCTCGCAGATCGGGATGAACAGGTGCGGGCTGGTGGCCAGGAAGATCATCACGGTGTCGGCGCCGCGGTCGTCCAGCCAGCGTTTCAGTCCGGCATAGTGTTCTGGCTGAGCCAGGTCCATCGGCCGGTAGTGCAGGGCCTGCGCAAACTCGGCAAACTCGGCATCCGACGGCTGCTTGCTGGGTTCGACATCGGCAAACTTCTGGCGGATGAAGCTGCGGTAGTCGTCGTCGCTGCGGGCGTCGCGCGCCACCGCCAGGATGCGGCCGGTGCCCATGGCCAGCTGGGGCAGGGTGCCGTGGCGGTGCGCCTGGAACAAGGCCGGCATGAGTTTGCGCCAGGTGAGGTCACCGGTGCCGCCAAACAGGACGAGGTCAAATGACATGGCTAGCTGCGCCCGCGCGGGCGTGTAATTAAATTACATGCTCGATGATGCCATGTTTCAAGGTCCGGTCAAGCCGGCAGAAGTGGCCTCCTGACGTCGGAGTTGCCTCGGCTCAAGGCGACGGGCGCTTGCGCCGCAGCATGTCGGCCTTGGCATGCTGGAGCAAGCCATCGGGGTTCTGGGCGTCCTGCGGTGCCAAGGCCATGCCCACGGAGCCTGAGGGCTCGGCGGCGTCGCCCCCTGCTTCCAGTTCCACGGGGTCGCGCAGCACCCGCTCGACCTGGTCACGCACCCGTTCGGCACTGTCGGCATGGCTCACCCCGTCCAGCAGCAGCACAAACTCGTCACCCGACCAGCGTGCCACCAGGTCGGTCTCTCGCACCGTCTGGCGCAGCCGGCGCGCGATGGCCTGCAGGACCCTGTCGCCGGCCTCCTCACCAAAGCGGGCATTGATGTCGGCAAAGCGGTCGAGGTCGACGAACAACAGCGCCAGCAGCGGCGCGTCGTTGTGTCGCCGCGCGGCGCGCAGCCGTTCGTGCAGCCTTCGCCGCACCGTCTCGCGGTTGGCCAGGCCGGCATGGCGCTCGGCGCTCAGGCGCAGCTGGGTGCGCCGCAATTCGTCCCTCAGCGCGGCCAGCTCAGGGCTGGCCACCGGTGCGGGCGGTGTCTCTACGTCACCTTCGCCCATGAGGTGCAGTGTGCGGGCCAGCTTCTGCGCGTCCATCAGCAGCCGTCGCTGGGCCCAGGCGGCCAGCAGCATCGCCAGGGCACCGGCGACCAGCCCCAGCGCCAGGGTGTGCACGGTGGTGTTCATCAAGGGCCGTGTCAGAGTCTCCCGGGGTGTGGCGATGAGGATGATCCAATCCCGCCCGCCCCCTTCGGCCACCCGCGCCCAGCTGGCCACCACCGGAGAGTGGTCACGCAGTGTCAGCGTCTCGCTGCCAGGGGCTTCTACCGCATGCTGTCCGAGCTTCGACAGCAGTGCGGGGTAGACCGTCGACATCAAGGGCAGGCTGGCGTCGGTGACCGCCAGCCGCTGCAGCGTGCCGTGCGCGGTGCGGCGCCACAGGGGGCCGGCACTGGATGCCACCAGCAGACCGTCGCGCTCGACGATGACCGCTTCGCCGCCTGCGGGCAAGGGCATGCGTCGCAGCATGTCGTTGATGCCGGCCAGCGACACCGGCGTCGCCAGCGCGGCCATGCCATCCCCCTGGCTGCCCCGCACCGAGCGCAAGCGCAGCGCCTGCAACTGTGTACCGCTGGCATCGGTCTTGGTGGGCAGCCACAGCGGTTGCCGGCTGGCCAAGGCCTGCCTCACCCATTCCTGCTCGCGGGGGTCGGCCCGCGGCGCGGCTGGCGTACGCAGCCGGTCGTCCGGTCTCGAGGGTTCTGCGTCTGTCTGCAGCGCACCGTCGGCGGCGCTGAATCGCAGGAGCGTGCGGTCTTCCGCGGGACTCAGCTGAAGCTGCAGCTCGGCGTCGCTGGTTGTCAGCCGCCTCACCTCAGCGGCTTGGCCTTTGGCCGTGACCAGCCGCAGCTCAGCCCGTTCGTCCGGGTGCAGCAGCACGGCAGACCACAGCTGCTGGCGCAGGCCTTCGATGTCGTCCGACAGGTCATCCAGCAAAGGCGCGCCGTCGATCACCGCGGCACGCAGGCTGGCGTCGACCAGCGCGCGCTGGCTGTCCAGCTGTTGTCCCAGGCTGCGCACCCCAGACGCCAGCCAGCGCCGAACGGTGTCATCAGCCACCTGCGCAGCCGAGCGGTAGGACAACACACCCGCGGCCAAGGTCGACACCAGCACCAGGGCCACCAGGGGCAGGGTGTAGAGGCTCCGCAATGACAAACGGGTATTCATTCGCGACACCCGTCAATTTTCTGGCACCCCGAGCCCACCGGGGGGGTGCCGCGGCGAGGCGACAGACTCGGCTTGGGGGGGCTGCAGCGCCAATCGCACCCGGACAGGCGCCTTCAAGCCGGGGGAGCGCGGCCCGCCAGCGCGCGCGCCGAGGTTTCAACCCCCGGCGCGCCAAGGAGCCCGCGAGCCGGTACAACTGCGGCTGTCCGACCCCGACAGCCCATGCTCCAATCCACGCCATGAACCAGCTTGATCAACTCCGCCGCTTCACCACCGTGGTTGCCGACACCGGCAACTTCCGTCAACTGGCCCAGTTTGAGCCCCAGGACGCCACGACCAACCCGTCGCTCATCCTGAAGGCGGTGCAGCAGGCCGACTACGCGCCGCTGCTCACCGACACCGTGGCCGACATGCCTGGCGCTGACCTTGACGCCATCGTCGACCACGTGCTGGTGCGCTTCGGTCAGGCCATCCTGAAGGTGGTGCCAGGGCGCGTGAGCACCGAAGTGGATGCACGCCTGTCGTTTGACGCCGAGGCTACCATCGCCCGGGCGCGGCGCATCATGGCCTTGTACGAATCGGCTGGCGTGTCCCGCGAACGGGTCCTGATCAAGATCGCGTCCACCTGGGAAGGCATCCAGGCCGCCCGTGAGCTGGAGCGTGACGGCATCCGCTGCAACCTCACGCTGCTCTTCAGCTTTTGCCAGGCGGTGGCTTGCGGTGATGCCAAGGTCAAGCTGATATCACCCTTTGTCGGGCGCATCTACGATTGGTACAAGAAGTCGGCAGGTGCGACCTGGGACGAGTCCGCGATGTCGGGCCTGAATGACCCGGGCGTCCGGTCGGTGACGCAGATCTACCACTACTACAAGAAGCACGGTGTCCGCACCGAGGTGATGGGGGCGAGCTTCCGCAACACCGGCCAGATCGTGGCCCTGGCCGGGTGTGACCTGCTGACCATCAGCCCCGAACTGCTGGCGCAGCTGCAGACCAGCAATGCCCCGGTGGTTCGGCAGCTGGATTTCGACTGTGCCCAAGCGGCTGACATTCCCCGTGTGCGCTTCGGCGAAGCCGCCTTCCGCTGGGCACTGAACGAAGACGCGATGGCCACTGAGAAGCTGGCCGAAGGCATCCGCGCCTTTGCCAGTGACGCCGCCAAGCTCGACGCGATGATCGAGAGCCTGCGGGCATGAGCATGGCGGGCTTGGTATCCAGCGCGTCCGCGAGCGCGCCCCGTTGCGACCACACGCAGGCCTGGGCGGCCCTCCACGGCCATCACCAGGCCCATGGCCGCAGCCTTGACCTGCGCGAGGCCTTTGCCCGCGACCCCCAGCGCTTTGCACGGTTCTGGCTGCAGGCCCCTGAACTGCACGCCGACCTGTCGAAAAACCACTGGGACGTGGCCACCCAGCGCTTCCTTTTGGACCTCGCGCGCGAGTGTCAGCTCGAAGCCCGCCGTGACGCCCTGCTGGCAGGTGCCCCCGTCAACCACACTGAGGGCCGGGCGGTGCTGCACACCGCGCTGCGCGCACCGCGCGGCCTGGGGCCGTTCAGTGCCGAGGTGCATGCGGTGCTCGACGAAATGCTGGCCTTTGCCGAAAAGGTCCGGGCGCAGGCCGGGCAGCCCTACACCGACATCGTCAACATCGGCATTGGTGGATCTGACCTGGGGCCTGCCATGGCCGTCACGGCCCTGGAGCCCTTTGCACACCCTGGGCTGCGCAGCCACTTTGTCAGCAATGTCGACGGGCATGACCTCACCGCCACGTTGCGCCACCTGAAGCCGTCGAGCACGCTGTTCATCATCGCGAGCAAGACCTTCACCACGCAGGAGACCATGGCCAACGCGATGGCCGCCCGCGCCTGGTTTGATGCCGGCATGCCTGCAGGGGCTGACCGTTCACGCCACTTTGTGGGCGTGACCACCAACCTGAAGGCAGCCGCTGATTTCGGCATCCTGACCACCTTCGGTTTCTGGGATTGGGTGGGTGGCCGCTACTCGCTGTGGAGCGCCATCGGCCTGCCCATTGCGGTGGCCATCGGGGCCGAAGGCTTTCGTGCGCTGCTGGCGGGCGCCCACGCGATGGACCAGCACTTTGCGCAGACGCCGCTGGAGGCCAACCTGCCGGTGCAGCTGGGCCTGCTGGATGTCTGGTACCGCAACTTCCATGGCTATTCCAGCCGCAGCGTGGCGCCCTACCACCAGGGCCTGAAACGGCTGCCGGCCTACCTGCAGCAGCTGGAGATGGAATCCAACGGCAAGTCGGTGGACCTGCAGGGCGAAGCGCTGCCCTTCGGCACCAGCCCGGTGGTGTGGGGCGAACCCGGCACCAACGGCCAGCACGCCTACTTCCAGATGCTGCACCAGGGCACGGACGTGGTGCCGGTGGAGTTCATTGCCGTCAAGCGGCCGCTGCACGGCCTGGCCGATCAGCACCAGAAACTGCTGGCCAATTGCCTGGCCCAGAGCCAGGCGCTGATGCTGGGCAAGACGGCCGAGCAGGCCGCCGGTGAACACGCCCCCACGGCCAGCCCGCAGATCGACCGCGCCCAGCTGGCCCGGCACCGCAGCTTCCCGGGCAACCGGCCCAGCACCACCCTGGTGATGGAGGCCTTGACACCCCGTTCGCTGGGTGCCTTGATCGCGCTGTATGAGCACCGCGTCTTTGTCAGCGGCGCCCTGTGGGGCATCAACAGCTACGACCAGTGGGGTGTGGAGTTGGGCAAGGCCCTGTGTGCCGAGCTGCTGCCGCGCTTTGCCATGGCGGCCCAGCAGTCACCCGGCGCACTGGAGGGGCTGGATACCTCCACCGCCGGCCTGCTGCAGCACCTGAGCGCCTGAACGCCCATGAGGCGTACCGTCATCTTCGACTTCGGGGCGGTGCTGTTCCGCTGGCAGCCGGTGCAGCTCTTCCTGGACACCTTGCCAGAACACGCCGTTAACGCACAGGTCGCGTCGGTGCTCGCGGCCCAGGTGTTCCAAAGTTTCACGCCCGACAGCGACTGGTCGCGCTTCGACCTGGGCCTGGTGGACGAGCCGACGCTGGCCACCCGCATTGCACAGCGCACAGGCCTGCCCACCGACGCTGTGGCGCGCCTGATCGACGCCGTCCCCGCACACCTGCAGGCGCAGGCTGACACGGTGGCCGTCTTCCACGCGCTGAAGGCGGCCGGCCACCGGTTGGTCTACTTGTCGAACATGCCGCGGGGTTATGCCAGCCACCTGGAGCGGCACAACCCCTTCATCGCCGAGTTTGACGACGGCATCTTCAGCGGCCGTGTCGGCCTGATGAAACCCTGGCCGGCCATCTATGAGTTGGCCCACCACCGCTTTGGTTTGTCGTCAGGGCCCCAGGCCCTGTTCATCGACGACCACCCCGGCAATGTCGAGGCGGGCCTGACGCAGGGATGGGACGCGATTCGCTTCACCAGCGCGCAGGCCTTGCGGGATGCGCTGGTGCACAAGGGCTGGCTGGGCTGATCGCGGCCTCGCCAGCGGGGCGAGGCCCTGTTCCGCGGGGACTCAGCCCTGCAGGCCCTTGATTGCCGCCCGTGCTGCCGCCAGCCCCTGTTCGACGATTTGCGCCTTCCAGGTGTCGGTGTCGGTGTAGAACGCATCCCGGACCTGGCGGCGAATGGCCGCGCGTTGTTCAGCACCGCGTTGAAGGTCCTGGTGGAGCCAGGCATCGCCGCGCAGCGCGGTCATCACGTCCATCACCGGTACGGTGCCGTACTCGAGCGCGATGCCGGTGTAGACGGCCTGCGGACACTCCTCGTAGGCCGCGTTCCACATCAGGCCTTCCAGGCGCGCCGAGCTGGAGGAGCCGTCGTAGATGGACGTGACCTGGGGCCCCCACCACTGGCGCGCACGGGCTGCGGCCTGCGCGTCGTCGCGGCCGGCAAAGATCAGCTCGCCATGGCCGCTCGGCCCGAGGCCCGTGTGCAGGTCGATCCAGCCCAGCTGCTGGCAGCGTTGGCCGTGGGCCTGCAGCACCCGGCGAAGGGTGCGGTGGCTCCAGGTGGGTGCCGTTCCGCCGTAGAAGATGCCGTCAGGGTGGCGGTACTGCCCACCCGAGGCCGCCGCCTGCAGGCCACGCAGGCCATGTTCCTGCGTGTAGGCCTCCAGCCGGGCCTGTGCGGCCGGCTCCGGCGGCCACTGCGCCGGCACCAGCGCATCGGCCAGGGCGTCGTACCCGGGGTTGGCCGGCAGCGGCTGGTCAAAACGGTGGAAGTTGCGGTTGAGGTCGACGTTCTCTGGGGTGACCCGGCGCCAGTGCGAGAAGCCGTAGGGGTTCAGCGCATGGATGTAGAGCACGGCCACGCCGCTGTCGCGCAGGGTGTCGTGCCAGCCGGTGTCACGCAGCAGCGCATTCTGAACACCCGAGCCGCAGAAGCCCTCGACGCCATGGCAGGCGCTGCTGATGACCAGCAGCGACGAGGCGTCCGCGGGGCCTTCCAGCGCCACATCCATGGCCAGGTCTTCACCGTCGTGGCCGCGGATGGGCATCAGGTGGCTGCGCACGCTCAGGCCGGCGGCACTGGCCGCCATCAGGAACTTGTCGCGTGCCTGTGCGTAGGACTGCGAGAAGTGGAGGCTGGCGGTGCCGTCCATGGGTCAGGCCCCGGCCTGGGCTGGCGCCAGCCAGGTTTCAGCCAGCCGAACCCAGCAGGTGGCCCCCAGGGGGATCAGCTCGTCGTTGAAGTCGTAGCTGGGGTTGTGCAGCATGCAGGGGCCCAGGCCGTGGCCGCCGATGCGGTGGGCGCCGTCGCCGTTGCCCAGCACAAAGTAGCAGCCTGGCTTGGCCTGCAGGAAATAGCTGAAGTCTTCGGCGCCCATCGTCGGCTCAAACGGCACGACGTTCTGTGCACCGACCACGTCAGACAGCGTCTTGCGGACAAACTCGGTTTCCGCCGCATGGTTGACAGTGGGCGGGTAGTTGCGGTGAAACTCGAACTCCACCGTCGCGCCAAAGGCGGCGGCCGTGTGCTGTGCGATGTCGCGCATGCGCTGCTCGATGAGGTCCAGCACCTCGACAGAGAAGGTGCGCACCGTGCCTTCGATGCGGGCTGAATCGGGCACCACGTTGGTCGCCTCGCCGGTGTGGATGGTGGTCACCGAGATCACACCTGGGTCGATGGGGCGGCGGTTGCGCGAGACGATGGTCTGGAAGGCCATGACCATCTGGCAGGCCACGGGCACCGGGTCGACGCCGAGGTGCGGCAGCGCGGCATGGGAACCCTTGCCGCGGATGGTGATGAAAAACTCGTTGCTCGACGCCATCATCGCGCCGGGGTTCACGCCCACCATGCCCACCGGCATGCCTGGCCAGTTGTGGATGCCGAACATGGCGTCCATCGGGAAGCGCTCGAACAGGCCGTCCTTGATCATCTCGCGGGCGCCGCCGCCGCCCTCTTCGGCAGGCTGGAACACGAGGTAGACGGTGCCGTCGAAGTTCCGGTGACGGCTGAAGTGCTTGGCCGCGGCCAGGAGCATGGCGGTGTGGCCATCATGGCCGCAGGCGTGCATCTTGCCGGCATGCTGGCTGGCATGGGCAAAGGTGTTGTGCTCGGTCATCGGCAGCGCGTCGATGTCGGCGCGCAGGCCGATGGCCCGGGGCGACGTGCCGTTCTTGAGGATGCCCACCACCCCGGTCTTGCCCAGGCCACGGTGGATGGGGATGCCCCAGTCCGTCAGGGCCTTGGCGATGACGTCGGCGGTGCGGTTTTCCTGGAAGCAGAGTTCCGGGTGGGCGTGGATGTCGCGACGGATCGCCGTGATGGTGGCGGTGTCGGCAAGGATCGAGTCGATGATCTGCATGGCTTCCAGGGCGTTGACGCAGAGACCTGCGGGCGCGCAGGCAGCCTCTGGATCGCGAAGGCTGCAGTCGCGGGTTGACACATGGTATCGGCCCGCTGCCGCGGCGCGAAGCGGGTATGCCATCATGGCCCCATGAACAGCAGTCCTGATGGGTTTCCGTCCTCCAGCACGCCTGCCGACGAGGCTGAGCAGCCTGTGCGCATGGTGCACGGTGCCTGCCCTCACGATTGCCCCGACACCTGCGCCATGCGCATCACCGTGCAGGGCGAGCGCATCGTGCGCATCCAGGGCGACCCGGACCACCCGCCCACGCACGGCGCGCTGTGCACCAAGGTCAGCCGCTACGCCGAGCGCACCGACCACCCCGAGCGCCTGCTGAGACCCCGCCGCCGGGTCGGGCCCAAGGGCAGCGGCCAGTGGCAGGACATCTCCTGGGACGAGGCACTGGACACCGTGGCGGCGCGCCTGAAGGCCATCGCCGGGCCCGGCGGCGCGGGCGCCCAGGCCATCGTGCCCTACAGCTATGCCGGCACCATGGGCCTGATCCAAGGTGAGAGCATGGCCGCGCGCTTCTTTCACCGGCTGGGGGCTTCCCGCCTGGACCGCACCATCTGCGCCAGTGCCGGCGGCGAGGCGCTGGCGGCGACCTACGGCCACAAGCTGGGCATGCACCTGGAAGACTTCGCCCACAGCCGCCTGATCGTCATCTGGGGCAGCAACTCCATTGCGTCCAACCTGCACTTCTGGACCTTTGCACAAGCGGCCAAGCGCGCCGGTGCCCGGCTGGTGTGCATCGACCCGCGCCGCACCGAGACCGCCGACAAGTGCCACCAGCACATCGCGCTGATGCCCGGCACCGACGGCGCGCTGGCGCTGGGGCTGATGCACCAGTGGCTGATGCACGGCGGGCTGGACACCGACTACATCGAACGCCATGTCAATGGCTGGCCAGCCCTGCGCGACAAGGCGCTGCCCTGGACAGCCGAGCGCACGGCCGAGACCTGCGGCATCACGCCCCGTGAGGTGCAGGCGCTGGCGCGTGAGCTCGCCGACACCCACCCCGCCGCCATCCGGCTGAACTACGGCATGCAGCGGGTGGCCGGTGGCGGCAACGCGGTGCGACTGATCGCGCTGCTGCCCTGCCTGACGGGCGCCTGGCGGCACCGCGGCGGCGGTCTGCTGCTGTCGGCCAGCGGCTGGTTTGCGCCTGCGGTGGACAGCGCCACGCTCGAGCGGCCTGACCTGATGCCGCAGCCGCTGCCGCGCATCATCAACATGAGCGCCATCGGGGATGCGCTGCTGCAGCCCGCCTCGGCCGCGTTTGGCCCCGCCATCCAGGCGCTGATCGTCTACAACAGCAACCCGTTGGCGGTCGCGCCCGACAGTCGCCGGGTGGCCGCCGGCTTTGCGCGGGACGACCTCTTCACGGTGGTGCTGGAGCACTTCATGACCGACACCGCCGACTGGGCCGACGTGGTGCTGCCGGCGACCACCCAGCTCGAACACCTGGATGTCCACCGCAGCTACGGCCACACCTATGCGCTGATCAACGAGGCGTCGCTCAGCCCGCGCGGCGAGTCATTGCCCAACACCGAGATCTTCCGCCGCCTGGCAGCGCGCCTGGGCTTTGACGAGCCCTGCTTCGGCGACAGCGATGAACAGCTGGCCCGGCAGGCGTTCAAGCCCGAGTGGGTGTCGTTTGACGCCCTGCGCCAGGCCGGCTGGGTCAAGCTGCCGGTGCCCGAGCGGCCCTTCGCCGACGGCGGCTTTGCCACGGCCGACGGCAAAGTCTGTGTCGACGCACCCGGCCTGGGCGTGCCCGACCACATTCCCAACCACGAGAGCGCCGTCACCACGCCGGCGCTGGCACAGCGCTACCCGCTGGCGATGATCTCGCCGCCGGCGCGCAACTTCCTGAATTCCAGCTTTGTCAATGTGATGAGCCTGCGCAGCATCGAAGGTGAACCGCTGCTGGAAATGCACAGCGGTGACGCCTTGCCGCGCGGCCTGGCCGATGGCGATGTGGTGGAGGTCTTCAATGACCGGGGTGTCTACCGCTGCCGCCTGGCGGTCAGCGCCCGCGCCCGGCCAGGGGTGGTCAATGGCCTGGGCATCTGGTGGCGCAAGCTGGGCCTCAATGGCACCAACGTCAACGAGCTGACCTCTCAGGCGCTCACCGACATCGGCCGCGCCGCCACCTTCTACGACTGCCTGGTGGAGGTACGTGCGGCGTGAGGGCCCGATGGCTGCGGATGGGTGCCGCACTGGCTGGCCTGAGCAGCCTGCTGGGCCTGGGTGGCTGCGCCGCTGAACTGGGCTATTACGCCCAGGCAGTGAAGGGCCATCTGGACGTGATGGCCCGTGCCCGTCCGCTGGGCGATGTACAGGCCGACCCGGCCACCTCGGCGGCGCTGCGCGAGCGGCTGGCCCTGGCCCAGCGCCTGCGGGCCTTTGCCGTCAGCGAACTGCATCTCCCGGACAACGCCAGCTACCGCCGGTACGCTGATCTGCAGCGTTCGGCGGCGGTGTGGAACGTGGTGGCCGCGCCCGAACTGGGGCTGGACCTGAAGACCTGGTGCTTTCCGGTGATGGGCTGTGTGGGTTACCGGGGTTACTACCAGCGCGAACCGGCCGATGCGCTGGCCGCTGAACTCAAGGCCCAGGGTTGGGAAACCAGCGTCTATGGCGTGCCGGCCTACAGCACCCTGGGCTGGACCAACTGGCTGGGCGGAGACCCCCTGCTCAACACCTTCATTGGCTGGCCTGAAGGTGAGCTGGCGCGCATCCTGTTCCATGAGCTGGCGCACCAGGTGGTCTACGTCAACGACGACACGGTGTTCAACGAGAGTTTTGCGACCGCCGTGGAGCGCCTGGGCGCCGAGCGCTGGCTGACACAGCAGGCCAGCCCGCAGGCGCGCGCCGAGTATGCGGCCCTGGATGCCCGCCGGCGCGACTTCAAGGCCATGGCCCTGCGCCACCGGCAGCGCCTGGCCGACATCTACCGTAGCCAGGACCCCGACGCGCTCAAGCGCAGCCGCAAGCAGGCTGCCACGGCCGCCCTTCGGCAGGAACTGGAGACCCTCAAGCGGGAGCGTTGGGGTGGCTTCAGCGGCTACGATGCCTGGGTGTTGAACGCCAACAACGCCAGCTTTGCGGTGCAGGCCGCCTACGACGACCTGGTGCCTGCCTTCGAACGCCTCTTCGAGCGTGAGGGCCGTGACTTCAACCGCTTCTATGCCGCCGTGCGGGCCCTGGCCGCACTGCCACGAGACAAACGCCGCGGCCAACTGCCTTGATGCCATGGCGCCCTGACCGAGGAGACACCCGTGCCCGATATCCGCATCCACCGCGAACACAACCTGGGCCTGGACACGGCCAGAGACATCGCGCAGGCCTGGGCCGAGGACGTCGACCGCGAATTTGACATGGCCTGCGAATTCACGCGCGGCAAAACCAGTGACACCGTGAGTTTCAAGCGCACGGGGGTGTCGGGCACGTTGACGGTTGCAGGCGACCACTTCGACCTTCACGCCAAGCTGGGCATCCTGCTCGGGGTGTTTGCCAAGCGCATCGAAGAGCACATCCAGAAGAACCTGGATACGCAGTTGGCGCAGGCCGCCAAACCGGCCAAGGCGGCAGCGGTCAGCAAGGCAGAAGGCACCGCCAAGCCGGCCCCCAAGACCGCAGCGCGCAAGCGCTGAGGCTGCGCGCTCAGGCCCTGCGCTGCTGTCAGGCCCCCATCTGCAGGCCGGTTTGGCCAGCCACCGGGAGCCGCAGGATGCGGGCGCCCGTGCTGCTGGCGGCTGCGATGTCGGTGTGCTCGTGGCCGATGCGTTCAGCCAGCGCAGCCAGTTGCGCTTCGCGGGCCACCAGGCCCGGCAGTGGCTTGAGCCCAGCGCGTTCGAGCACAGCGCGCCAACGGTAAGCCCAATCGTGCCGCAGCAGGGCCTGCTGGACATTGCGCGCACGGATGGCCTGCAGCCGCTGGGGCTGGGCCACCAGGCTGTCGATCAGGTCGCCGATGTGGGTGGAACCAAAGGGCATGGGAATGACCGCGTCTTCCCAGCCGAACAGGTTCTGGAAGGACGGTGTCTGCGGAGTCTCGCCCATCATCACCGTGCCGCCGGCAGAGCCTTCGAACATCCGGAAGCTGACCTCGTGCTGCCCGCCGGTCTGCTGGGGCGCGTCCACCTTGGCGCGGTTGGCGATGAAGAAGCGCGTGCGCTTGATGGTGTCGGCCAGCAGCGCGCGGTGCTCGACGGGCTGATCGGTCTCCTTGCTCCAGGAGGTGTCGAACAGGTAGTACCAGTCGCGCTCGCGGGCCAGGTTCAGCAGGGCGCGGTGCGTGCTGTCGGCGCGGCGGCCCATCTGGTAGACGTCGATCGGCCGCTCGGCGCGCAGGTCGTTGGGCATGCACTGCATGACGTCGACACCGGCCGGCAGGTAAAAGCACGCCACACCGGTGGCCCGCTGCAGGGGCTCGACGCTGTTCTCCGCCCCGACGGCGATCATGTCGAACTGCTTGAGCAGCCGCAGCGCCCTGGGGTTGTTGGCGATCGAGCGGCTCCAGAGCTCCACCACCCAGGCCACCCGCAGGCGGCTGGACGACAGCCAGGGCTTGAGGTCCTCGAACATCGACAGCTCGTTGAGGTCGCCGATCGGGACAAACAGCAGGTCGTAGCGGCGGCCCGTGGTGCGCAGCGGCGCCTGAGCGGGTGCGATCTGGGCCGGGCGGGCCAGGCGACGCCAGTGCTGGACCAACCTGCGCGACAGCAGCTGGCCGTTGACCACGGCGCCCGGGCCGACGACATCGGCCTCATCCAGCCGCGCGATGGTGTCCTCGAATTCGAAGGGCAGGGCGCGCCAGACTTCGCGCTGCGCGCCACGCAGACTGACCACCGCCACCCGCGCCGATTCATGCGCGTGGAAAGCCAGGACGTCGGAAGGAGAGAGTGCCTTTGCCATGGGGTGCTGCTGGCCTGGGGTGTCACCAAGAGGCCTCGGTGCCCTTCAGGCAGCGGGCTGTCAATCTGTTGTGTCGCCACACCCGATTTGTGGTGGTCTGGACAACAGCAACCTGACAGCCTGCCGTGAAGTTGTGAGGATGCAGTGCAGTTTAGCGGCGCACCCCTGGCGCCCGAGCGGCTGCCCTGTCGAGCAGGGGGCCCTCATGCTCGGGCCCCCTAGCCCAGCCATGCTGCCCTGACTGGGGGCTTTACTGCCAGAGCACCTTCTGCTTGTCGCCGTACCAGCGGTCCAGTTCGGGCTCCAGCATCTTCTCGATCTTGGCCCGCTTGATCTTCATCGTGGGCGTCAGGCAGCCGTTCTCGATGCTCCAGGGTTCACGCGCAACGACGATCATCTTCAGTTGCTCGTAATCGGCGACGCTGCCGTTGACCTGGTCCAGCAGGGCTGACAGTTCCCGCTGCACTTCGCTGCGTACGCTGGGCTCATGCTGCTTCGGGCGGATGTGCTCGGCCAACAGCACAATCGCGTAGGCCGCCGGCTGGCCCACACCCGAGACCAGCGACAGCTCGATCATCGGGTGTGAATTGATGCGGTTCTCGATCGGCGCCGGGGCCACATACTTGCCCTTGGCCGTCTTGAAGAGCTCCTTGGCGCGGCCCGTCAGCTTGAGCATCTTGCGGCTGTTCAATTCGCCCAGGTCACCGGTGCGGAAGTAGCCGTCTTCGGTGAAGACCTCAGCGTCCAGCTCGGGCCGCTTGTAGTAGCCGACCAGCTGACCGGGGCTCTTGATCAGGATTTCGCCTTCCGCGCTCAGCTTGGCCTGCACGCCCGGCAGCGCCACGCCCACATACCCCGGTTCGGCATAGCCGGCCTTGGACGAGAACGAGTAGGCGCAGTCCTCGGTCATCGCATAACCTTCCATCAGGTTCAGCCCGATGCGCCGGTACCAGGCGATCAGGTCAGGCGGGATGGGGGCCGAGCCGCTGCCGGCCATCAGCACGTGGTCCAGGCCCAGGCCGGTGCGCACCTTCTTGGCCACGATCTTGCCCAGGATGGGGATCTTCAGCAGCCGTTCCAGCTTCTGCGCAGGCATCTTGCTCAGCACACCCTGGTAGAACTTCAGCCACAGCCGCGGCACGCTGATGAACAGCGTCGGTCGGGCCCGCTGCAGGTCGGCCAGGAAGGTGTCCAGCGCCTCGGCAAAGTAGATCCGCGTGCGGCCGTCGGCCAGCGCACCGCCTTCGATCCACGAACGCTCGAAGATGTGTGACAGCGGCAGGTAGGACAGCACCCGGTTTTCCACCTCGCGCCCGACCTGCTCCTGCAGGTAGCTGGCGATGCCGGCCGATGCGGCGGAGAAACGTTCGAAGCTGTGCATCACGCCCTTGGGCGTGCCAGTGGAGCCGCTGGTGTACATCAGCAGGGCCAGATCGCGCGGTGCGCGGCCCGGGTTGCCGGCCATGGGCTGCTGCTGGGCCACGATCGCGTCCCAGGTGGGCAGGCCGTGGTTGTCCGGGGCCAGCGGGAAGGCGATCTGCGGCAGCCCTTCCGGTACGCCCGGCTTCTGGTGCTGCCAGGTGTCGAGCTTGCCGACAAACAGCAGGCTGGCCTCGCTGTGCGTGAGCACGTAGTTCACGGTCTCGGCCGTTTCGGTCGGGAAGATGGCCACTGTCGTGTAGCCGGCCATCCAGATGGCGATCTCGGCCATCAGGAAATGGGCACAGTTCTTGGTGAGCATCGCGATGCGCGAGCCCGGTGCAAAACCCTGGGCCTTCAGGTAGGTGGCCATGCGACGCGACTGGTCCATCGTCTGGGCCCAGGTGTAGTCCACCACCTGACCATTGCCGATGGGCTGCGTCATGAAGATCTTGCTGGCGTAGTTCTTTTCGTGGTCGTAGACGAAGTCGAGCATCAGTTTTTGTGGCTGCGCCATCGCGGGCTCCGGTCAGGGAAAGGGATGGCAGGGAGGGTAGGCGCGGTGGCCGCATGTCGTCCAGAGTGGATACCTCAGGGCAGGGCCTGGGGTTAACACGGGTTGGCGTGGGCGCGCGGGCCGATGGCCTTTCAGGCCAGGGCTTCACCTTCAGTCCAGACGCCCTGGACGGCCAGGGTGGAGGGGTCCAGGGCGACCACATCGGCCCAGGCGCCGGGTTGCAGGCGGCCGCGGTGCGGTTCGCCAAGGTAGTGGGCGGCATGGGTGCTGCAGCGCGCCGAGGCCTCGGCCACGCTGAGGCCGATCTCGACCAGGTTGCGCAGGGCCTGGTCCATCGTGAGCACGCTGCCGGCCAAGGTGCCATCGGGCAGGCGCACGGCCTGGCTGCAGCGGGTGACGGTGTGCCGGCCCAGCCGGTACTGGCCATCGGGCATGCCGGCGGCGGCCGTGGCGTCGCTGACGGCATACAGCCGGGGCACGGCACGCAGGGCGATGCGCAGCGCGCCGGGGTGCACGTGCAGCAGGTCGGGAATCATTTCAGCGTACTGGGCGTGCGCCAGGGCTGCGCCCACCAGGCCCGGCGCGCGGTGGTGCAGCGCCGACATCGCGTTGAACAGGTGCGTGAAGCCGCAGGCACCGGCCTCCAGGGCGGCGCAGGCCTGTTCGTAACTCGCGTCGCTGTGGCCCAGCTGCACCCGGATCCCCCGCGCGACCAGCGCCGGGATCAGCGCCAGTGTCTGCCCGGCTTCGGGGGCGAGGGTGATGACACGGATCGGGGCGAGCGGCATGAGCAGGTCCATCGCCTCGAGCGACAGGCTGCTGGCAAACGCGGGCTGTGCGCCCAGCCGCTGGGCGCTGATGAAGGGCCCTTCCAGGTGCACGCCGAGCACACGCGCCGCACCGGCGCCGCGTTGCCGGCACAGTGGCGCCAGGGCCCGCAGCGCCGCGGTGATGTCGACCATCGGCGCCGTCATCGTGGTCGCCAGCAAGGCGGTGGTGCCGTGGCGGGCGTGCAGGCGCGCCAGGGTGGCCGCGGCGTCGCCGGCATCCATCACGTCGGCGCCGCCGCCTCCGTGCACGTGCAGGTCGATGAAACCGGGCAGCAGCAGCGGGCGGGTGGTGTCGGCCCGTGCCGAGGCCTCGTCCACCGGCTCGCCGTCGATCGCCAGCACGCGCCCGTCGTGCAGCTGCACGTGGCCCCTGATCCAGCCCGTCGGCGTCAGGACGTGGCCGCAGAGGCGGGCTGTGGCGTCTTCGTGCAGCGTGTGGGGCATGGGCTGCTACTCTAGGGCCTGTTCAGACGAACGCCGAGACCGTGGCCGTTACCGTGGCTTCTGAGCCCGCACCTCCCGCCCCCCGTGACATGCCCGAACACCGCGCGCCGGCCTGGGGCCTGGGCCTGGATGTCGGGGGCAGTGCCAGTCGGTGGGCCCTGGTAAGCCGCGACACGCCCGCGGGCCAGGCCGTGCTGCAGGGCGAACTGCCAGGGCTCACGGGCCTGCTGCTGGACGCCGACGCCGGCCGGGCCGCCTGGTCCCAGGCGTTGGCGCCGCTCGCTGCCACGCTGGTGGCGGCCGAGGGCGGTCCGCTGCACGGCGTGTCGCTGCGGGTGCTGGCCGGCGTCACCGGCCTGGGCGCCGGCACACCCGCTGCCGGGCTGGCGCAACAGCTGCTCGCCACCGCGTTGGCAGTGCCCGCCTCACAGCTGGTCGTGACCGGCGACATCGACCTGGCGTGCGACGTGCTGCTGCCGCGTGGCGAGGGCGTGCTGCTGTACGCCGGCACGGGCTCGATCGCCGTGCACCGCGATGCCCAGGGGGTGTTGCACCGTGCGGGGGGCCGCGGCTTCCTGCTCGACGATGCGGGTGGCGGCCACTGGATCGCGCGAGAGGCGCTGCGTGGCATCTGGCGCGGCGAGGATGCCGCTCCCGGCAGCGGGGCCCAGTCGCGCCTGGCCCGCTGTGTCTTTGAACAGCTGGGCGGCAGCGACTGGAGCGTGTCGCGCGACCGCATCTACCGCGCGTCCCGCGGTGAGCTGGGGCTGCTGTCGCTGGCCGTGGCCCGCGCTGCCCGGGCTGAGCATGGCCAGCCGGGCGACCGTCGCGCGCAGGCGCTGCTGCGCCGGGCCGGCACGGAGTTGGCCGATGTGGCGTGCCGCCTGTTGGCGCGGGTGGGAGCCCAGCCGGTGGTGCTGGCCGGGCGGGCCTTCGACCTTCACCCGCTGGTGGAGTCGGCCGCGCGTCGCCGTCTTGCACAGGCCATCCGGCGTTTCGGCTGGCCTCCGTTCGGGGTCAGCCGCACACAGGACGCGGTGCACCTGCTGGCGGCGCACCGTGCGGTTCAGGGTCAGTCGGGGTAACCCATCGGGTTGGCACTTTGCCAGCGCCAGGCGTCGGCGCACATCATCTCCAGTGTTCGGCTCGCGCGCCAGCCGAGGGTGCTCTCGGCATGGTGAGGGTCGGCCCAGCAGGCGGCGACGTCGCCGCTGCGCCGCGGCACCACCTCGTAGGGCAGTTCACGCCCGCAGGCCAGGCTGAAGGCCTGCAGCACCTGCATCACGCTGGTGCCCTGACCGGTGCCCAGGTTGAAGACGTGCCAGCCCGCACGCCCATGGGCATGGTTCAGGGCGGACACGTGCCCCTCGGCCAGGTCGCACACATGGATGTAGTCGCGCATGCCGGTGCCGTCCACCGTGGGGTAGTCGTTGCCGAAGACCCGCAGGCGCGGCAGGCGGCCGACAGCCACCTGAGCCACAAAGGGCATCAGGTTGTTGGGGATGCCCCGCGGGTCTTCGCCCATCGTGCCGCTCGGGTGGGCGCCCACGGGGTTGAAGTAGCGCAAGGAGGTGAATGACAGTGTCTTGTCGGCCGCCGCCACGTCGGCCAGGATGTTCTCCACCATCAGCTTGGTCCGGCCGTAGGGGCTGGAAGTGCCCAGCAGGCCGTCTTCGCGCAGCGGCATGGGCTGGTCGGCGCTGTAGACCGTGGCTGACGAACTGAACACCAGTGTCTTGACCCCGCTGCTGCGCATGGCCGCCAGCAGGGACAGCGTGCCCTGGATGTTGTTCTCGTAGTAGGCCAGTGGCTTTTCCACCGATTCGCCGACGGCCTTCAGCGCGGCGAAGTGGATCACGGCCTGGCAGTCGTGTTCGCGCAAGGCGCGGGCCACGGCATCCGTGTCCCTGACGTCCATCTTCAGCAGCGTCGGCCGCTGCCGTGTCAGGGCTTCGATGCGGTCGAGCACCGCGGGTTTGCTGTTGCAGAAGTTGTCGAGCAGCACGGGCTGGTGCCCGCGGTCAAGCAGGCTGACGGCGGTGTGGCTGGCGATGTAGCCGGCCCCGCCGGTGACGAGGATGCGCATGGTGGAGACTTTGTTCAGCGCGCCGACGGGAGGCGGCGCCACAGCCCGATTGTGGTCGGTGCGCGGCCCTCGGCCATCCCCAACGCCACGGGCTCGCGCCCCGGTGCCACGGGGGCGTGACAGAGGTGGCAGACGCAAGAGGCCACGGCGTCGGCGCCACAGGTCGCCCGCCTCTGATGCAGATCAAGGCCTGGCCCTTGCCACCTGCCCATGCTGCGGTGCAACAATTGCAACGTGCCCACGTGGGAGGATTGAATGAGCTTCATGACGATTTCTGACAACCTGCCCCGGCAGGCCGGCTCGGCCGGTGATGGGATGAACGCCATGATGGCGTGGCCACTGGCCCCGTGGACCCATTCCACCCAATGGTGGATGGCCTGGTGGGTGGCCTGGATCCCGGCGTCGATGCAGCCGGTGTTGCTGGCCATGCGCAGTACCCTGGCCCCGGTGTCGGGCAGTGTCTCTGCGCCTGCCACAGTGTCAGCGCCCACCGCAGCACCCACTCGCTCAGCCGTTCCGAAACCCGCCGTGGTCGTGGCGCGTGCCGCTGCACGGCCCGTGGCGTCGAAGCCATCGGTGCTGTCGGTGGTGCCGAGCCAGCCCGATGACCTGACACGCCTGGAAGGCATCGGCCCGAAGATCGCAGAAAGGCTGCACGCCGCGGGTATCCAGCGCTTCGACACGCTGGCCCAGACGCCCGTGGAACGCCTGCAGGAGATCCTGGCGGCGGCCGGTGCGCGTTTCAAGCTGGCCGTGCCCGACACCTGGCCTGAGCAGGCGGCGCTGCTGGCCGCCGGTGACAAGCCCGGTTTTGCGGCGCTCACCGCACAGCTGACGGGTGGCCGACGCTGAACCTGCTGGACCATGTGCTGGCGCCCCCGTCTTCTTTGGCAACAGCCGCTGCCTGCACTATGGCCAGGCCCAGGGCTTTGCCCCGGCCCCCAAGGCCTGGGCCACCATCGATGCCGCCAAGCGGCGTCGGGTTTCCCAACCGCTGGCGCTGGGCCTGCCGCTGCGCTCTCGCCTGAGCGAGGACTCGCAGCAGGGGCTGATGTTCGACTTCCTGCAACCCTTGCCTGGCCAGCCGGTGCGCATGGGCCACGCCGACGGCCCGATCACGCTGAATATCGAGGAAGCCGATGACACCCGCCGCGAGGCCTTGCTAGCCCCAACAGTGCGTGTCAGCCTACGCGGCCGACGCGCTGGACAACACCGAGGACGCGCCGCGTTTCCTGCGCTTGCTCACCGGCTGCGGCGCACCCGCAGGATCTCATCCAGGATCAGGCAGACCGCACCCAGCGTGATGGCGCTGTCGGCGACGTTGAAGCTGGGGAAGAAGCCGCCATGGAACAGCGGCTCCAGGATGCTGAAGCGGAACTGCAGGAAATCCACCACATAGCCGTGGATCAACCGGTCGATCACGTTGCCCAGCGCCCCCCCCATGATCATGCTGACGGCAAAGCAGAACAGCTTCTCACCCGGGTGGCTGCGGATCATCCAGATGATGAAGGCGCTGGCCACCAGGCCCAGCCCCACGAAGAACCAGCGCTGCCAGCCGGAGGCCCCCGCCAGGAAGCTGAAGGCGGCCCCGGTGTTGTGCCAGCGCACGAGGTTGAAGAAGCTGGTCACCGGGCGGGTGTCGCCCAGCTCGAAGGCGCCGATGATCAGCGTCTTGGTGAGCTGGTCAGTCAGGATGACCACCAGGGCCAGCCCCAGCCAGACCGCCATGCCCGGGGCACTGCCGCTTGCGCTGCGCTTGGCCATCAGGCCACCTCGCGCCGCTCGCCCGCGCCAAACAGGCTGCTGGTGCAGCGCCCGCACAGGCCGGGGTGGGCGGGGTCGTGGCCGACATCGTCGCGCCAGTGCCAGCAGCGCGCGCACTTGGTGGCCGTGGACGGCGTCACCTGAATGCCCAGCGCGGCCGTGTCACCGGAACGGTCAGCGTGCAGCTCGGCCGCCGAGGTGATCAGCACCAGCTTCAGCGCATCGCCCAGGCTGGCCAGCAGCGCATGGTCCTGCGGGTTGGCGTGGATGCTGACGTTGGCCTGCAGCGATGAGCCGAGGCCGCCGCTGGCCCGCACGGCTTCGATCTCCTTGTTGACGGCGTCGCGCACGTCGCGGATGCGCGCCCACTTGGCCAGCAGGGCCTCATCGGGCGACGCAAAGGCCCAGTAGGTCTCGGTGAAGACCGTGCCGCTGCCGCCCGGCGCAAACACCGCCCAGGCTTCCTCGGCGGTGAAGCTCAGGAACGGGGCCATCCAGCGCAGCATGGCATGGGTCAGTGTCCACAGCGCGGTCTGTGCCGAGCGGCGCGCAGGGCTGCCGGTGGCCGTCGTGTAGAGCCGGTCCTTCAGCACATCCAGGTAAAACGCCCCCAGGTCCTCGCTGCAGAACACCTGCAGCTTGGCCACCACCGGGTGGAACTCGTAGACCTCGTAGTGCGCCAGCACCTCGGCCTGGAACTGCGCGGCGCGCGACAGCATCCAGCGGTCGATCTCCAGCAGCTCGGCATCGGGCACGCGGTGTTGCGCGGGGTCGAAGTCGCTGGTGTTGGCCAGCAGGAAACGCAGGGTGTTGCGAATGCGGCGGTAGGCGTCCACCACACGCGCCAGTATCTTGTCGTCGATGGCCAGGTCACCGGAGTAATCGGTGGCGGCCACCCACAGCCGCACGATCTCGGCGCCCAGCTTGTTGCTGACTTCCTGTGGCGCGACGGTGTTGCCCAGGCTCTTGCTCATCTTGCGGCCGGCGCCGTCGA
>JAJTDE010000176.1 GCA_021298085.1 Rubrivivax sp. | reverse complement strand
GCTGTTCTTCTACCCAGGCCCGTGCCTCCGCCGCTGATCCATCGGTGAAGCGTGTGCGGGCGCGCTCTCTGAACTCGTCGCGCCAGTCCGGGGCGTCGTTGGCCAGCACGTCGGCGTCGATGGCGTCTTCCCTGCGCTGCAGAGCCCAGGTGTCTTCCCACTGGGTGCGCTTGCGCAGGCCGTCTTCGGTGTAGCGCAGCACGGGCAGCAGCGGCACGGCCTCGGCGGCCACCAGTTCGGCCACCAGGCGGGCGGGGTCGAAGTCGGCATGGCCGGCGTACAGAGCAGCCACCTGCATGAATGCGGCATCGCTCCGGGCGCGGTCGGCCAGGCGGCTGGTGGTGGTGAGCTGCGGTGGTTCGTCGGCGCTGGCAGGCCAGAAGGCGGGCTGCTCCAGGCGGTCTAGCAGCCAGTCGCGCAACGCGGCCTTCTCCCGGTCGTCCCAGGACGGCGTGTTCCAGCGGCGCTTGAACTCGGGCCGCTCGATCAGGCCGATGTTGCGGTCGGATTCGATCAGCGCGATGCGGCGCTCCACCACCGCGCGGTAGTCGGCCGGCCAGTGCGCGGGCAGGTCGGTGACGGGCGTGCTGCCGTGGCGTTCGAACCAGGTGGTCTCTTCATCGCCGGCGGCCATACGGCGGGCCAGCACGATCTCGAACGCGCGCTCACCCAAGTTCAACTCAGGCGGCGCGGTGTGCTCAAGGTCTGCCCCGCGGACCCCTTCCGGAAGCAGGCCGTAGAGGCGATAGCACTGCCAGTCCAGCTCATCCTGAAGGGCATACATCTGACGCTTCAGGCTTGCTGCGCGCGCACGCGCTGCGTCCAATCCCGCACGGTCAGGAAGCGGCTCGCGCGCCAAGAGCGCTACAGGCAAAGCCGCGTTCAGCTGGGTCGAAAGAGCGTCGATGCGTTGGGCCAGTTGCTGTGGCCGTTCAGCGCAGATGGGCAGTTCAGCCACGTTGCTCGCGTTGATGGCGTAGCGCATCTCGTAGCGCTCGTCTGCGCCCGCGATCTCTGCGCCAGGTCGCCCCTTGTTATGGCAAACCTGCTGCAACCAAAAGCACGCCACCGACGAATTCAGCAGACCGAGCAGGCCCAGGTAATCGTCCTCGCTGCTGCCGGCCGGCAGCTTGATGACCGGCGCCGTCTGCTTGAAGACCTTGCCGCCGCGGTCGAGGACGAAGTGGTTGTGGGTGGCGACCTCTGCAAATGCAATTGATGGCGAGTTTCCGAGCTTGTCCTTCACGATGACGCCGTACTCGCGCCAATGCATACCTCGTTGCTCCTTCGTGCGCCCAAAGTAGATCGCCGGTCTCATGAGGCTGCGGAAGCTCCAGAAATAGCTGTCCAGCATTGCGTCAGGTTGGTGGCGGCCATCTGTTTCGTACTCGTAGATTGCATCCAGCGTCGCCGTGCAGTTCCAATCGCGCACGGCGTCGCCTTCAACCAACTGGCGAACGCTAGAGGTGCCGGAAGTTCGACGCAGATCCGCCGGGCGTGACCGAAGGAAGATGTCGTCCTCGCCTGTGACGACCATGACTCCGACGGCGGCGGTCACGTTGGAGAGGCGCGTGGTGTTGCCGGACTCCACTAGTCCCTTCAGGTCTGCGGCCCCACCGCCGCCAATGCTCCACGGGTGCTTGCTCAGCGTCGTACGCGGCGTGTCGGCCACGCTGATGAACTCGGTTTCGCTGCCGGGCCGGTCGATCTGGTCAACGATGGCGCGCCAGACCAGGCCTTGCGCCGCATCCTCTGGCTTGCTGGGCTCGCCCTTGACGCCCATTACGGCGCGAACGGTGTTGCTGGCCGAGTGCAGCTCGTCGTGCGGCGGCCGGTGGCAGCCCAGCAGGATGACGGTGGGCGTGCCGTGGCCGGGGATGTAGGCGCCCGAGGTGTCGATGACGTGGGTGAGGTCCAGCCGCGGCAGCACCTGCTCGATGAGCTTGCTGCCGAACTCCCGCTTCATGAAGCTGTTGGCGGTGATCAGGCCCACGTAGCCGGCCTGTCCGTAGCGTTCACCCGTGACCGCCAGTTCGAAGAAGCGCTCGGTGAAAGGGCAACCCAACGAATACTTCATGTGGCAGCTGGCGTAGCGCTTGCGGTAGGCCGCGTTCAGCGCCGCGTCCCTGACAACAATGTAGGGTGGGTTACCAACCACCGCGTGGTACTGGCGGCCGAGGATCTGCTTCACCTGGGTGAGGTCTTCGGTGGCGTAGGCGTGCTCCAGGCCTTCGTCGGCGTGGGCTTGGGCCTCGTCGAACAGCTGCTCGCTGCGCGTGGCCGTCTGGCCGCCCAGGCCGAAGCGCTGGCCGTGCAGCAGGCTGTCGCCAATGGCCACCTGAATCTGGAAGTCTGGCGCGCCAGCCAGGCGGGGCACGCCCGCCGCCTGCAGGGCTGCCACCAGCAGGCGGAAGCGGCTGATGGCCACGGCAAAGGGGTTCAGGTCCACGCCGGCCACAGCGTCCAGCGCCTTTTGCGCCACATCACGCGGGTTGCGGCCGGGCTCGGCGCGCTGCCACTCGGCCACCAGGCGCGCAAAGCCGCCCAGCAAGAAGTGCCCTGATCCACAGGTGGGGTCGATCATGCGCACCTCGCGGAAGCCGAAGCTGCGGATGGCGGGGGTGAGGGTGCGGTCGAGGATGAACTCTTCGACGAACTCGGGCGTCTGCAGCAGGGCGTAGCGCTTGCGGGTGGCCTCGCTCAAGTCCTGGTACAGGTCGCCCAGGAAGCGGGTGTTCCAGTTGGCGTCGGTGAAGTCGTGCTGCAGGGCGCCGGTGTCGGGGTTGATCTGCTGCCAGAAGTTGCGGAGGGCCATGGCCGCGTCACCGCTGGGGGTCAGGCGAAAGGGGGGACTGGCGGAAGTGGGCGTCGTGGCGGTCGCGGGCCAGGGCCAAGCGGCCAGACTCTGGCGTGCCGCCCAGCCAGGGGCGGTCCACCAGGCCGTTGTCTTCCACGAAGCGCAAAAAGGAGCAGGACAACAGCCAGTGCACGCCTGCCTGGGTGATGACCTGGTCGGCCCAGCTTTGGAAGGGCTCGCTGTTTCGATTGGCCTCGGCAGCGACTTGCCACTCGGCGTGCAGGCTGGCGCGCAGATCGGGCAGGTCAGCGATGCGTTGGCGCAGGTCGGCTTCCAAGGCCGTGAGCTGCTTGGTCAGGTCCGCCAGCAGGCGGGGGGCGTCGATCACGGGTGGGTCTCCCTGAAGGTTCTTGATTTGGTGGTGGTGTGAGGCCTGGGCGCGCTCAGGCGCCGGCGCGCGTGCGGTGGCGGTTCTCGATCCAGGCCTGGGGCATGGCGATCACGTTGCTGGGGTGCACCAGGGGCACGGCGGTGCCATCGATGCTGGCGCGGCCGGTCTGGTGGGTGGGCAGCAGCAGCCAGGCGGCTGGGGTGTGGCCCGGGGTGCCGGCAGCAGCTTCCAGTTCCACGATCAGGCCCATCAGCCCGTAGCGGGCCAGCAGGCCTGCGTGCACCACCAGCTGCGGCTGGGCGGCCTGCAGCAGGGCCTGACGCAGTGTGGGCAGGGTGCGTTGCACCAGGCGCTGCAGGTTGGCCCAGTCGCGGCTGTCGGGCTCGGCGGCGTCGGCGGCCAGAACGCGGTTCCAGTCCACACGGGCGGCCGTGGCCTGCTCGCGCAGGCTGCGCAGCAGCAAAGCGTCGATGCTCAGGCGCTGCAGCGGGCGTGCGGCATCGCTCGCTGGGCCGAAACGGCGCAGGAGTTCCGTTTCCGCGTTGAAGGCTTGGCGAGGCTCCACAGTGAACGTGAGCAGACCGCCAGCCTTGAGATGCTTCTGCAATCGCTCCTCAAGCGCCTGTGCCGGGGCCAGCGCCTGGTCAGACGGGCCCACGCTGCCGTCGCGGGTGGGCTGGCGTGAGAACAGGGTACTGGGGCCCGCCGTCAGCTCGCCTTGGCTGGCGATGCGGGTGTAGGCGCCCGTGCCTTCGTCGGCGGTGGGGTTCCACACCAGGGGCACGCCGGCTTCGTCCAGCAGGCGGTCAAGCGCCGGGCGGTCAGGCAGGGCGGCGGCATCGGGGTAGCGGCCGCGCACCCGTTGGCGCAACTTGTCCACCTTCAGCACGGGCACGTTCACCAGCGCGCCCATGGATTGCCGCAGGGCCTGCAGCGCCGGCATGCCGCGGGGGTAGAGCTCTTGCCGGCTGGACAGGGCGGCGTGCTGCGAGGCTGATGCCGCCAGGCGCAGCAGGCGCGTGGTGGGCATCGGCGGCACCGATGTGCTTGACTCGGCATCGCCTTCAACAGCGGCTTCGTCGTCCGAGTCGTTGAAATCAGCGCCGGCCGGGCCAGCCAAGCCCGCAGCACCGGCGGGCGGACGCACGGCTTCCAGCGCCTGCAGCACGCGAGCCGGGGGCAGCAGCGGGTCGGCCAGCGCGCAGGCGTCGGCCGCGGTGCCCAGCTGGCGGGCGTAGTCGGCCCAGGGGGCGGCGGTGGCCAGCAGCGGGGCGGGAGGGTGGTCAAACACCTGGAAGCGCGGCTCGGAGGCGGCGGCTTCCGCCTCAGCGGCGGCGCGAAGCACGGCCAGCGCCAGGCCTTGGCGTTCGTCGTCTTGCTGCAGCGCGCAGCCGCGCAGGGCCAGCAGCGCCAGGGCGGCTTCCGGGGCCGTCATCACCTGGCCCTGGCCGGCCAGCAGGGTGGCCAGCTGGTCGCGCAGGTCGGTGAAGGCCGGGGTCTTGCGCCAGCGCTCCCGGGCCTTCAGCAGGGCTTCCGCGAAGGCGGGGCGGTCGATGCCGCCTGCGGTGGCGGATTCACCGCGTGTTGGCCATACGGGCGACGGGCTCGAACCCGTGCCAGCACGAAGTCGGGCGGACACGGTGGTGTCTCGGCGTTCGACTCCGAGGTAGTGCGACAACGCGGCCTCTTCGGCGCGATCTTCCGCAGCTGCGCGCCGTGGCAGCAGCAGGTTGGCCAGTTCGTTGATGCTGACCGCGCGGTCGGCGCGTTCGTCTTCGGGCGCGTCGTCTGCGCTGGCCGGCTCGTCGGCTTCGTCGTGGACGGTGGTGCGGCCTTGGGCCAGGTCCGGACGCAGCTCGGCCAGGCGCTTGGCTTTCTCGCGGATCTCGCGCCGCACCTTGTCGGCGACACCCTTCAGGTACCTGAACTTCAGCCGGTCGACGGCCAGCAGCTCGCGGGCGTTGTGCACGGCCATGCGGTCGAGCACATCCTGCGCGCCGGCGCTCATGCCGAGCTCGGCCATGGTGGTGCCGGGCGTGGCCACGCGGGCCAGGTCATCGAAGCCGCTGGCATCAGCGGGGTGAACGGTGGCGGTGTGCTCGAACACGCGGCGCCATTCGCGCAGCATGTCTTCGGCGTTGTCGAAGCGCTGGCGGAAGTCGCGCCTCAGGGCCTTGGTGAAGAAGTCCACCAGGGGCTCACGGATCGCTGGCGGGAAGGTCTCGGCGTCGAGGGTGATTTCGACGCCGGGTTCCAGCATCGCCGGTGAGGTGCGGCCATCACCCCAGCGCGGCAGCTTGCCCACGGCCATTTCGTATAGCGTGACGGCCAGCGCGTAGCGTTCGGCGTAGAGGTCCCACACGCGGCGCGGGCGCTCGGCCAGGAAGGGGTCGAGATAGTGCTGGGTGCCTGCGCTCAGGTTCTCGGGCGGGGTGCGGCTCAGCGAAAAGTCGAACAGCACGGCCAGCAGGCGGCGGTTGCTGGGGCGCGCCAGGCCAATGTTGTCGGGCTTGATGTCACGGTGGGTGACGCCGCGGTCCTCCAGATGGCGCACGGCGTCGATCAGCTCTTCGCCGTAGCGCTGCAGCATGTCCAGCGGCAGGCGGCCTTCGCGCTTGATTTCCTCGGCCAGCGTGCTGTCGCCGGCGCTCTCCAGCAGTAAGGCCGTGCGGCCGGCCACCTGCAGGGTGCGGCGGTGCACCACGATGTTGGGGTGGCGCAGGCGGCCCAGGGCCTCGCCTTCGGCGATGAGGTGGTCGTTGTGCGCCGGGTCGGAGGCCACCTTCAGCACCAGCGTTTCGTCGCTGCCGTCCTCGCGCACCAGCAGGGCGTCGCTGGACGAGCCGCGCCCCAGGCGGCGCACGACGGTGAAGCCGCCTTCGATGCGTTGGCCTTGCTGGCTGGCCACGCTGGGGTCGATGGTGACTTCGGGGTCGGGCGTGGTCAGCTCGTCTTCGACGGCATCGAGCTCGGCCAAGAAGGTGGCGATGCTCTCGGTGCGGGAGGACAGGTCGGGGATGGTGGCGAACTGCACCAGGTCCTGCAGGCGGGGGCCGCAGCCGTCCAGCACGTCAGACAGGCGCAGGCCAGGCCCGTTGCGCAGCTTTTCGGCCATTTCCAAGGGGTTCTGTGCCGGCAGTTGGCCGCTGAAGATCTGGAAGGCGATGCAGCCCAGAGAAAACACGTCCAGCTCGGCGCCGTGGGCGGGGTCGGCCCGGGTGGTCTCGGGGGCCAGGTAGATCAGGCCCAGGTCCTCGACATAAGCCTCGACGTGCTGGGTGCCGGTGGTGCGGTGGACGGTGTTGTGGCTGGCGCCGCCGCGCGAGCCGGTCTGCCAGTTCATCAGCCGCACGCGGAAGGGCGCGCCGTCCTGTCCACCGCTGACCAGGATGCTCTGCGGGCCCAACGCTCGGTGGTAAAGGCGCTTGGAGTGGGCCGAACGCAGCACCTCGGCGATGTCGCGCACCAGCTGCAGGCGTTGGGTGACCGACAGACGGGCCCCGTGGTCGCGCAGCAGGTGGTCCAGGCGCTGGGCTTGCGGGTCGTAGTCGTAGATCAGGGCGGGTCCACGCTCTGTCTGCGAAAACAGTGCGGGTCGAAGGACGCCCGGGTGGTCGATCCCCTTCAAGATTTCGTATTCGCGTTCGGCCTGCCTTTGCAAGGCCGCCCGCGCGACAGGGCTGGCGGTGTTGCCTTGGGTGTAGATGCGGACGCGGCGCTGGTCGCTGCCCAGTGTCACGTGGGTGGCTGTCCAGTCTTGGTAGCCGTCGCCCTCACTGATCAGCGTGTTTAGCTTGTAGTCGGCAACTTGGCGGTGCTTGTTGCTCTGACGGATGCCGCACTGTTCCAGACCACGTGAGATGGCTCGGACCTGCGCTGCGTCGATGGTCGTGGCGCCGCCGCCGCGCAGGCCCGCTCGCAAGGCTGCCACGATGCCGTCGTCCTTGTCGTGGCTTGGGCGGCCACGCAGGAACACACCGGCGCGCGCCAGGCCTTGCAGCCGGCAACTCAGCCCGGTCGACGACAGGAAGATCACCGGCTCCACGAAAGGTAGGCGGACCTTGGCCTTAGTGACGGCAGACTGGCGCCGCAGCAGGCTGGCCAACCGCTTGGCTTTGCGATCGGTCAGGCGCAGTGGGTTGTCGACCGTCGTGCTGCGGCCGTCGGTTTCCCAGGTCCAGGAGTGGGTGTCTCCATCGAGCGAGCCCGGGCGGCTCTTGATCTCGACCAAGAACAAGCCTACTGGCGAGAGCACCAGAGCGTCTACCTCGTTGACACGTCCCTCGTCGTCGATGAACTCGAAGTTGGTCCAAACATGCCAAGGGTCGCGATCGGGCAGCTGCTCGCGCAGCCACTCCAGGGCTTCACGCTCCCAAGCGAAGTTCGACTCGGCAATGACATGCCAACGAGATGTACCGAGGGTCACGACTGGCCCTCGGGCTGTTCAGGGACGACTTCCAGCAGGTCGCCGACATGGCACTTCAGCAGCGCGCAGAGCTTCTCGATAGCAGGCAGCTCGACGCGCGTGGAGGTCTCGCGGTACAGGGCGGTGATCGTGGATCGGTTTAGGCCCGTGAGGCGTGCAACGTCGCTGACCCGCAGCTCTCGCCGGGCCATCAGGCTGGAAAGGTGACAGCGAACCACGAGCACGCCTCCCTGCGCATCTTGGGGTGCTGCGCAGGATAGCAAAAACGGTGGGGCGCATTCCCCTAGAAGATGGGCGCTAGGCGCCGCGACGAGCCAGTGCCAATGCTGCAGCTAAATGCGCTCGGGGTCCATTCGAAGCACCGTTAGTTGGACTATCCGTCAAAGGGGGTCTACGGTGCGCAGAGTTCCTCTGACTGGCAGGCAAACGTCAGAGTTGATGGAACAAGATTCGATAGCGTATCGATGCGTCAGCTGCTCGTCCGGGGCGATGAGCCCAGGTCAAAAGAACAATTGATGCTGCCGCTGGACCATGGTTCGCGACAGAAGCCCCAACAAAGATGTTGACGCCGCAACTCCAAACACAGCGCGGCCATCGCCGTTAGGAGGGCTTCGACCCTAACAAGCCGCGCGCTGATTTCGATTCTGTGTCTGTTGTGCTGACCAGTTCGATGACGCCTGACTCCACGGCGAGCGCACGGAGACGCATGACGGCCAATGAGGCATCCAGGGCGCCCCTCTCGACGAGGCCCACCAGTTGCTGGCCTTGTTCATCAGAGATCAACTGTGACACCATGCACACGCTGACGAGTTGGGCAAGTTCATCCACAGGCTCGGCCGCCGTGGTCTGTAACGCGCCAAGCCGTTCTGACAAGCGCCCCATGATCTCCAGCCGGGCTCGATCCTGTTCAGCTCCGGACCTGATCAGTCGTGCGACACCATATCCTGCAGCACCCATCAGTGCAGCACTTCCGATGACCCAACCCACCGGGGTCGTGGTCACGAAGACTCCTCCGAGTGCTGACGCCAACGTCGACGAGCCCAGGAGCGTAGTGGCGCCGAAAGCACCGGCGATTGCACCGGACGCCGCGACCCCGGCTGCCGCGCCACCAGCGACCGCCGCCGCTTCCGCTGAGACCCCGACACGGTCGCGACCGTGCATCGCGTCGATGGTTCTAGTTAGGTGACTTGCCTCGTCATCTCTCACCGGCTTGTGCGGTTCGTCACCAGCCTTGAGACGCTGCCGCACGGAAGACACTGTTTCTCCGACAGCGGCGCGTGCTGCTGAGAGTCGTACGCTGGCCCCATCCACGAGGTTATGGGCACGTGGGTCATCCGCAACGCGTTGAGCAGTTGCATGAACCTCGACAGCGGCCTCTTTCGCAGTGTCGTAGGCGGCTCCAGCCAGTCCCTTGGCGGTGCGGCCAAGTTCCAGCAGTTTCTGCGTTGTATGCGGGCGCTGTGCTTCAAGCTTGTCCGCAAGCTCGCTCATGCGTTCACGGAGCGATTTGCGCAGGGAGTCCATCGAAGTCTCCTCAGCTGACCAAATAAGCGACAACCGACCTGAAAATCCGCGTGATCAGCTCGAAGAAGTGTTTGGCTAGCTCGATGGCGGCGGTGAACGGTGAACCCGAGTAGTCACCCATCTCCATGGCGGCGCCGACCCCTGCCGCGTAAAACGTACCTAGCCAAAGGGAGAATGGCTGCAAGAGCGGGCCAACGAAAGGGATGCCGCCAATGAGCGCAGTGACTGCCGCGCCGAGTGCGATGCCCAGAGCAATCCTCGGGTGCTGCCGCAGAAAATTCACGATCTCGCGCACGATGATCCGGCCGATGGCCACCACCTCGCCCGCAATCACCTTGGTTTGCTCCCAAATCCCCTTCAGGCGCGTGATGACCTCGGGTGGCACGCCGCGGCTCACGGCATCGATGACCACATCGTCGAACGACATCAAAGACGTTTGTGCGTTCCTCATCGTCAGCTCGAACAGGCCGCGCTGTGGCGTCATGACCGCTTCGTTGGAGCCAGGTTGAGAACTCACAGCAGCCCCACCGAGAGCGAAAAGCGGCAGGTCTTCCTCAGCCGGTCAGATCTGGCCAATCTCATGTTCAATCCTTCCCTAAAGCGACACCGTTGACTGGTTCCAGCACCCACCTTTCGTAGGTACGCTTGACAACAGTCGGGCCATCCGAATCCCTGGACGCAGACTAGCATCGATGCCTAGGGACCAAGCAAGCGCACGCCTCCCTCGATTTTGGGGGGCGGGCGTGCGAAAGGCCCTGAGAACCCCGTGCACACCGGCTGCAAGCCTTTGCGGGTCTCAGTCTTGAGTAACCGTGCCCGCCACCCCTGTCTCGCCAAGAAGTGAACCGCCTGGCGATAGCCTTGTTCGGCTGTTGTCAAAGAATTGACTATGACCGCATCACGATTCATGTGCCTTTGACTAAGAGGCACAGCATGACCGTCTAGCAGCCGGCGTATTTCAGTGTTTGGGGTAATGGCCACACTGAGCTTCATCGCTCCCGAGGACGTTCTTTTCCTCCGTCACGGGTAGCACCTTTGGCGCTACGCTCAAGCCCCGGGGCCCGGGAGTCCCAAACGTTGAACCGCACCGGCTTCCTTGCCCTTTCCATCTGCTGGCCGCGTCGCTCAAGCGCCTCGATCAAACGGCCTTCTAGCTGCGGTGGAACACGGGCGTCTTTCATGGCTTTCTGAAGCACGGCGCGCCACTGCGCCTGATCTGGGTCCGGGGCCACAGGCCGTTGACCTTGGAGTGACGTCTTGCGCTCTGACTGCGCGGGCAAGTCCACCCTGCGCTGCTGGCGGGTTGCCTGGCTGGCGATCTGTGTTTGCTGATCGGGCCGGCGTTCCTGCCGTCGCTGCTCTGTTGCAGCCGCGTCCCTGTCACCTTGCGTGGGTGTGTAGCCCATGGCTTGCAGCCCGCGTGAGGTGGCCAGCACCCAGGCCTCGCGCTTGAACTCGGCGCTGCCTTGCAGGTGCACGGTCTTCCACCCGAGTTCGCGTGCACGGTCCACCATGCCCATGAGGGCAGCGCTGCTGTGCTCAGCTGTGCG
>JAJTDE010000175.1 GCA_021298085.1 Rubrivivax sp. | reverse complement strand
GGTTTCGCCATGGGCATCGGCGTCGTGGGTGCGGGGCAGGCCGTCGAACAGGGCGATGTCGCCGAACCAGGTGCCCGGCTCGGCGTAGGTGAGGGTGACCTGCTTGCCGGCGAGTGACACCGTGCTGATCCTGACCGCACCCTTGGCCACGCCGCACCATTCCTCGGCATGCGCCCCTCGGCTGGCCAGGACGGCACCGTCGCGCAGGCGCCGAACCCGGGCGCGCGAGACGATGGCGTCGCGCAGTGAAGACGACAGTTTGGCGAACCAGGCGCCCTGGTCAATGGCCTGGCGCTCGGTGGGACTCAGTTCGGTGGACGAACTCATGCAGCGGGATCCGGGCTGGACGAAGGTGGGGATAGACAGTTACGAGCGCTCACGATATGCCGGGGATGGGCCAGAAACCCGGCCAATTCCGCCTGAAAATGTAAATCGTTGATGCTAGAGTCAATTCAACCTTCAATAAATGCGCTGCTCAGACAGCGTGACACATGTCCAAGCGTCCCCTGTCGCTGACCGCCATCGCCGCCGCTGCCGCCCTCGCGTCGGCAGGGGCTTGGGCGTTGGGTTTTGGACCCGTCCGCGCAGCGCCCACCATGGGGCAGCCGCTGGATGCCAGCGTCGTTGTCCGCCTGCAGCCCGGTGAAACGCTCACTGACAACTGTGTCAGCGCAGTGGTCAGCTCTGGTGATTCACAGCTGTCGCCTGGGCAGGTGACATCCTCGTTTGTGCAGCCACCCGGTGCTGAGCCTCGGGTGAGGGTGCGCACCAGCGTCAGCATCGACGAGCCCTTTGTCAACATGCTGGTCACCATAGGCTGCGAAGCCCCGGTGGCCCGTCAGTTCACGGTGTTTGTCGACCCCCCTGCGGTAGCCGTTGCGCTGGAGCCGCGTGCTGCGCCAGGCCTGCCTTTCAACGGCGCGTCGGCTTCTGCCTCTGGCGACAGCGATTCATCGGTGGTGGTGGCTGGCGGCGCCGCACGCGCGCCGCGCAGCGCAGGCCGCCGCTCAGAAGGGCAGGTCCAGCGTCCCACCCCGCCGCGCGGTGAGGCCGTGGTGGCCGTGAACCGCTCGCGGGCGGCCGCCGTGGCCAATGAACCGGCCATCCCCGACAGCCCCATGGCGGGGCGCGCCGACCGCAGCAGCACCCGCATGGCCAGTGGCGTGATCGCCCGCAGTGAAGGTGTGGCGCGTCTGAGGCTCGATTCCGCCGTCATTGGTGCCCAGCAGACCGAAAACCCGCTGGTTCGGGCCACGCAGCAGCGCGAAGAGGCGCTGCAGACCGCCAAGATCGCCGTTGACGTGGCTGAGGCGGCCAATACTTCCGCCGCCCAGAAGATCGCCACGATGGAAGAGCAGCTGGCGGCGGCGCGCAAGGAAGTGGCTGATGCCCAGGCGGCGCTGAAGCGCATGCAGGCCCAGCAGGCCGCCGCGGCGGCATCGGCCGCTGCCTTGGCCGCCACGTCGTCTGTCGCCGACAGCGACAACTGGCTGAGCAGCTACACCACCGTCTTGGCCGCAGGCTGCGGCATCCTGCTGCTCGTCAGCGGTGGCCTGTTCTGGCGCCTGCGTCGTTCTGACGCCGAGCGGCTGCAGGGCTGGATGAAGGACAACAGCCGGTTCACGCGCCTGTCGGAGTTCGACACCGTGGCGCCGGTGACTGAGCAATTCAGCGAACTTGAGCAGACGACGCTGTCGCCCGGCCTGCCCGCGCAGTCTGCGATTGCCAAACCCGGTGCGGGTGAACACGGAGCACAACCTTCTGGGCAGGGCTTCAAGGACAGCCGGCGAGGCGGACTTCCGGCCGAGCCAGAGCCCATCCGGGCCGCCATGGCGCCGCCGCAGCGTCCGCCCGCACCGGCGCCGGCCGCCATGCCGCCGCTGCCACCCCTGGGGCGGCAGCCGCAGGGCTTCAACGAGACACAGCCCTCGAACGCGATGGAGCTGGACCACAGCCAGAGCCAGCCCGACATCAGCATCGAGGAACTGCTTGATGTGGAACAGCAGGCCGAGTTCTTTGTGGTGCTGGGCCAGGACGATGCCGCCATCGACCTGCTCACCAACCATGTGATGACCACGGGCGGGGCCAGCCCCATGCCCTACCTCAAGCTGCTGGAGATCTACCGCCGCATCGGCGACCAGACCTCCTACGAACGCACCCGCAAGCGCTTCAACGCCCGCTTCAACGGCGTCGCGCCGGAGTGGGGCGCTGACCCGAACGCCGGCCGCACCCTGCTGGAATACCCCGAGGTGCTGCGTCGCATCGAAGCGTCCTGGTCAGAGCCGGTGGATGCGATGGCCGATCTGCAGACGCTGATGTTCCGCAACGATTCGAACCTGCTGTTCGAGCTGCCGGCCTACCGCGACATCATGCTGCTGTTCACCGTGGCGCGCGACATGCACGAAGCCTCCGCGCAGGACCAGGCGGCCGTCGATGTGCTGCTGCCGCTGAACCTGCCATCCTCAGGCGTGGTGCCCGCACCGGTTTCCGTGGCCGACGCGAACGACTTCGGCGGCCTTCGCCTGGTGCTCGACGAGCCCCCGACGGCGGCCACCGCTGGCCGACGCTGAGTGGCTGCATGGTGTGAGCTTGGCGGGCGTTCTGGCCGGCACTTGCCCACGCCGGCCTGGTGCAGTGCCTACAGCTTCGCCAGGCGATCCAGCGCCTTCAGCAGCGTGGCGTCTTCCTTCGCAAAACACAGTCGGGCGATGCCCTGCTCGAAGCCGTCGGCATAGAACGCCGACAGCGGGATCGCCGCCACGCCGATGTCGCGGGTCAGCCACTGGCAGAAATCGGCTTCACCCAGGGAGCTGACGCCGCGGTAATCCACGCACTGAAAGTAGGTGCCGGCGGTGTGCAGCGGCTTCAGGCGCGTCGTGCGCAGGCCTTCCAGGAACAGGTCTCGCTTGCGCTGGTAGAAGGTGGGCAGTGTCATATACGGTGCAGGGTTGGCCAGGTAGCGGGCCAGGCCATGCTGCATGGGCGTGTTCACCGTGAAGACGTTGAACTGGTGCACCTTGCGGAATTCCGCGGTGAGCGCCGCGGGCGCGGCCACCGTGCCCACCTTCCAGCCCGTCACGTGGAATGTCTTGCCGAAGCTGGAC
The DNA here is from genome assembly GCA_021298085.1 of Rubrivivax sp. Lineage (GTDB taxonomy): Bacteria > Pseudomonadota > Gammaproteobacteria > Burkholderiales > Burkholderiaceae_C > Rubrivivax. The sequence continues at coordinate 4,766 of JAJTDE010000175.1, read as the reverse complement.
ACGACAAAGCTGCGCTCAGCCAGCCCGGGAACGGCGCTGGCACTGATGTGCGGCTGCCCATCAAAAACCATGTGCTCATAGACTTCGTCGGAGATCAGCACGATGGGCGTGGGCGCCAGCAGGTCAGACAGCTGCTGCATCTCGGCGGCAGACCATACCGTGGCGCTCGGGTTGTGCGGCGAGTTGATGATCATGGCGCGGGTGCGCGGGGTGATGGCTGCGGCCACCGCCGCAAAGTCAGGCCTGAAGCTGCCGGGCGTCAGCGCCACGCGCACCACGCGCCCGCCGGCCAGTTCGATGTTGGGCGCATAGCTGTCGTAGCAGGGCTCCAGGACGATGACCTCATCGCCGGGGCTGACGCAGCACAGCACGGCCGTCAGGATGGCCTGCGTCGCGCCGGCGGTGACGGTGATCTCGGTGACCGGGTCGTAGCGGCGGCCGTAGAGGGACTCGATCTTGGCGCAGACGGCTTCGCGCAGCGCGGGCAGCCCCGCCATCGGTGGGTACTGGTTGTGGCCCTCGCGCATGGCGGCATTGACGTGGTCCAGCAGGGCCGGGTCACAGCCGAAATCCGGGAACCCCTGGCCCAGGTTGACGGCACCATGCTCAGCGGCCAGCGCCGACATCACGGTGAAGATGGTGGTGCCGACCTGCGGCAGTCGGCTGGGGAAGCTCACGTGGGTGGCAATGCTCATGGTGTAGGGCGTGGAGAAGGTTCAGAGTTCGTAGTTGTCAGGCTCGCCGTGCAGCGCACGCTGGAGCAGTGAATCCGTCAGCAGCGGCGACAGCAGCTGGGCAAAGCGCATCTCGAATTCGCGCAGCTGCACGCCGCGCCGGAAGGCCATGCGCGACACACTCGGCCCGAACAGGTGGCCCGCCGGGATGGCCACCAGGCCTTCGCTGCCTTCGCGCATGGCCATCTCGGCCACGATGCCCACGCCCAGCCCCACGCGCACGTAGGTCTTGATGACGTCGGAATCGAGTGCTTCCAGGGCCACCTCGGGGTGCAGGCGAGCCTTGGCAAAGGCGTTGTCGATCCGGCTGCGGCCAGTGACTGTCGGGTGGTAGGTGACCAGCGGGTGCAGGGCGAGGTCGTCGATGCCGATGCGCGCCAGGCTTGCCAGCGGGTGGCCCTCGGGCACCACGATGACGTGGTGCCACTCGTAGCAGGGCAGGCTGATCAGCCCTTCGTGGCCCAGCAGCGATTCGGTGGCCAGGCCCACCACGGCCGATTCGTCCATCAGCATGCGCGCGACCTGATCGGGAGTGCCTTGATGCAGCTCCACCTGGACTTGCGGATACAGCTGGCGCAGCTGGGCCACGGGCCCCGGCAGAAAGTAGCGGGCCTGGGTGTGCGTGGTGGCAATCGACAACTTGCCCGCGTGCTGGCCCGTGTAGTGGGCGCCGATGCGCCTGAGGTTACCCACCTGCAGCAGGATGGCATCGATGGTGCGCACGATCTGCTGGCCGGGTTCGGTGATGCGGCGCAGCCGCTTGCCGTGCCGCTCGAAGATGGGCACACCCAGCTCGTCTTCCAGGTCCAGGATGGCCTTGCTCACGCCGGGTTGCGAGGTGTGCAGCGCCTTGGCGGCCTCCGTCAGGTTCAGGCCGCGGCGTACCGCCTCCTGCACATAACGGAACTGCTGCAGGTTCATGGTTCAGGCCGTTGTGCGGCGGTGCGCAGCCCCTGCAGCCCTTGCAGGCTGCAGCGGGCCAGGGTCTCGATGACCTCGGGGTGTTCGCCGATCGCGGGCTGCAGCGTCCAGGCCACGCCAGGCAGCTGTGCCTGCAGCTCGGCCATCAGCAACGGCAGGTCGCGGCGCAGGTGGCCACCCGTGCCCAGGAACAGCGGTTGCACCGTGACCTCGGTGCAGCCTTCGGCCGCCAGTCCGGCGGCGGCCTGGCTCAGGCTGGGTTGCATCAGCTCGAGGAAGGCCAGGCGCATCGCCAGTTCCGGGGCCTGCTGGCGGATGCCGCTGACCACCTGCTGAAACGGCTCGGCCCAGCGTGGGTCTCGGGCGCCGTGGGCAAACAGGATGAGGCCTCGCATGGGGTTTCCCGATCAGCGGTAACGAACCAGCCAGCCAAAGGCCAGCAGCGACAACAGCAGGTAGGCGAGGGCGGGTGTGGCCGCCGCCACCCAGGGTGTCCACTCGCGCAGCACGCCCAGGTGGCTGGCCACGTTGTTCATCAGCACAAAGCTGATGCCCAGCATGATGCCGCCAAACACCTTGAGGCTGACGCCGCCGGCGCGGGCGTGCAGGTAGGCAAAGGGCAGCGCCAGCGCCACCATCACCAGGCAGGCCAGGGGGTACAGCGCCTTCTTCCAGAACTGGATGGCATAACGCTGTGCGTCCTGCGCTTGCTCGGACAGGTGGCGGCTGTAGCGCCAGAGCTCCAGGGTCGTCATGGTCTTCAGGGGCAGCACGGCGGCGGCTACCACGTCGGCGCTCAGCCCGCTGGGCCACAGCAGTTGTGCGCTGCGCAACTCACGCACGCCCACGGGCGCCCCCCGTGCCGCAGGGCTCGACGTCGCGGCTGGCCACAGCGTCTGCACGGCCCCGATGAGCTGCCAGGTGCCGTCTTTGTCCACCGTGCCACTGTCGGCCTCGATGCGACGCAGCAGCCGGCCTGACGCATCGTGTTCGAAGATGCGGATGCCTTGCAGTTCGCTGCCGCCACGGGCTGCTGACACGTTGATGGCCACCGAGATCTCCTGCCCACGGGCATCGGCCTGGCGTTCCTTCAGCCACACGCCACCCTGGCCCAGCGGGACACCTTTGGCGCGGGCCTTGCTGAAGGCAATCTGCCGCTCAGACCATGGCGCGAGGTAGTCGCCCACCACAAAGGTGACGGCGGTGAAGCCCAGGCCCAGCATCGCCAGCAGCGCCAATGCCCGGCCTGGGCCCAGCCCGCCGGTGCGCAGGATGGTGAATTCCGAACTCTGGGCCATGCGCGACAGCGCATAGATGGCGCCGATGAGGACGGAGATCGGCAGCAGTTCGTACAGGTGCCCGGGGATTTCCAGCGCCGCCAGCCAGGCGGCATTCAGGACGCTGAAGCCGGGGCGCCCGCGGTCGTTCAGTTCGTCGACAAAGTCGATGAAGTAGAACAGCGACAGGAACGCCACCGTCACAAAGAGCACCGAGCCGATGATCTCCCGGTAGAGCAGGCGCCGGATGGTCTTCATGCCGGGGCTCTCCGGCGCCGAGGCAGTGGCCACCAGCGCATCGTCGCCGCACGGTCGCGCCAGGCGATCAGGCCCACCGCCAGGACCAGTGCACCGCCGTGCAGGGCCAGCAGGCTGGCGCCCAAGCCCACACGCCCACTGGCGACCCAGTTCTGCGACAGCGACACCAGGTTGAAGTAGACGATGAAGGCCAGCAGCGCAAAGATCAGGTTCCAGTTGCCGGGCCGGCGCGGGTTGGTGGCCGACAGTGCAATGCCCAGCAGCAGCAGGTTGAAGGCCGCCAGCACCATGCCCAGCCGCCAGGCCAGTTCACCCTGGTTGGCCGCGGTGGGCGCAGCCAGCAGGGCCAGCGTGGCGGTCGCCCGGGCGGGTTTTTGCTCGGCCTTCAGCACACGGTCGTCGTCGGCCAGCACCCGGTAGTGCTCAAAGCGGGACACCGTGTGTTCACCGGTGCTGAAGTCGGTGAGGTTCTGCTGCCCTTGCTCCAGCACCAGGAAGCGAGAACCGCCGTCATTCTCCAGGCGGCCGCTGCGGGCTGAAATGACACTTTCCTGCTCGGCCAGCCGCGACAGGATGAAGACATTGCGCGCGTTGATGCCGTCGGGGCTTTCCCGTTCCACAAAGAACACGCGGCGGCCGTCCGACGAGCTCTGGAACACCCCCGGAGACACCCGGGACAGGTCAGAGCGCTGGGTATACCGCTCCCGCAGTTCCAGGCTCTGCTGGTTCACCCAGGGCCACAGGAACAGCATCGCGGCGGCCACCATCAATACCACCGGCAACGCCGTCCACAGCACCGGCCGGACAAACCGCGGCAGCCCGATGCCACTGGCAAACCAGATCACCATCTCGCTGTCGCGGTACATGCGCCCGAGGGTGATCACCACCGCCACAAACATCGACAGGCACATCATCGTGGCCAGGTGGGCACTGGCCGCAAAACCCAGCAGCAGCACCACATCTTGCGGCGCCACCGCGCCGCCAGCCGCCTGGCCGAGGGTGCGGATCAGGAAGATGGTGATGACGATGGTCAGGATCACCACCATGGTGGCGGCGAAGGTTCTGGCCAAATCTCGTCTGACGGACGAATCGAATAACATCGTTGCAGCTTACAAGCAGGTGGAATTATGGACTTCAAGACACAGATCGCGCCGGCATCGGCATGGGGCAAGCTTTCGGTGGATGCGCTGGTGGTGGTGGCCACCCCTGCGGGCCTGCCCAAGGGCCTGGACAAGTCGGTGGCAGCGGCCGTGGACGCCGCAGTGGCCCAGGGCGAGCTCGAGTGGAAAGCGGGCAAGGCGGTGCTGCTGATCGCGCCGGCCAAGCTGGCGGCTGGCCGCCTGGTGGTGGTCGTGGCGGCCGATGCCTCTGCCAAGGCGCTGCACAAGGCGGTGGGTGCTTCTGTGGGAATGCTCAAGTCCGGCGGCAGCCGCAGCCTGGCGGTCGGGCTGGCCGTGGCGTCTGGCCCGGCGTGGGCGCCTTCGCTCGCGGAAGCGGCCGTGCTGGCGGTGTCGGAGGCGGTCTACATCTACCGTCACACCAAGCCTTCCGCGCCGCCGGCGTCGACACTGGCCGG
>JAJTDE010000174.1 GCA_021298085.1 Rubrivivax sp. | reverse complement strand
TGTGCGTGACACGCGCAAAGGCCAGGCCGTAGGCGCGTTCGTGAACCCAGAGGTGGTCGCCGGGCTGCACGGGCTGCGCGGCGAGTGCCTGCGCGGGGACGCGCAGCACCCAGGTCTGCGCGGTGGTGGCCATGTTCGTTGCCGCGTTGGTGGCCGCCTTGTTGGCATCAGCCCCCTCGGACACCACGCGGTTCATACGCAACTCGAGCCGTGCTGGCATGCCATCGGCGGCGGCGATCGTGGTCACTTCCGCGACGCGGTACTCACCCGCGGCCATCTTCTTGTCGCCGGTGGAGCTGGTGCTGGAGCCCTGGACGGAATCCGACAGGCTGCCCACCGATGCCGAGCCGGCGCTGGATGCCGACGACGTGGCGGAGCCGACGGTATCGGCCAGCACGGGCCCGGCGGCCAGCAGGGCCATCAGCCCTGCGCAGAACGTGAGTCGAAGTGAAGTCGAGGCTGGCAGCAGGTGCATGGGGTGGCTCCTTCCAATGGACAAGGCCCCAGCCACCGCGGGCAGCGGCTGGGGCCAGGGGAGGGGTGGCATCCGCGTTGCTGATGCCACCTGATGGTGGCGAGTCAGTCGCTGCTGCCGATACCCAGCAGCGCCAGCAGGTTCTGGAAGATGCTGTAGACGCTGATGTACACGCCCATGGTAGCGGTGATGTAGTTGGTTTCCTCGCCGTCACGCACGCGCTTCAGGTCGTACAGGATGAAGGCGCTCATGATGCCGATCACGATGACGCTCAGTGTGATCGCCAGGGCGCTGGACTGCAGGAAGATGTTGGCGATCATCGCCACGATCGCCATGATCACCCCGATGAACAGGAAGCGGCCCATGCCGGCAAGGTCGCGCTTGATCACGCTGGACAGGGTGGCCATGCCCGCGAAGGTGAGCGCCGTGCCACCGAAGGCCAGCATGATGAGTTCGGCGCCGTTGTTCTTGGTCAGGATGACCGCGAGCAGGCGAGACAGCATCAGCCCCATGAAAAACGTGAAACCCAGCAGGATGGGCACGCCCGCCGCCGAGTTCTTGTTCTTCTCGACCAGGTACATGAAGCCGAAGGCTCCCCCCATGAAGACGATCAGGCTCATCCACACGCCCATGCCCTGGACGATGCCGGTCTTGAGGCCCACCCAGGCCCCCAGCACCGTCGGGATCATCGACAGGGCGAGCAGCCAGTAGGTGTTCCGGAGAACACGGTTGCGCTGGGCTGCGGAAACGGCACCGCCATCCATCGTGGTGGCCATGCTGTTGAGCGGGTTCATCGTATGACTCCTTGCTGTGCAGTGACAAGACAAACGCGGACATCCGCGTACTGGGTCAGAGTGTGCCGAAGCCCGAGTAGTTCCGTCAGGGATGTCCCCATGCTCAGGCGGGGGTTTTTCCAGTCCTGCCGGCCCGTTTCCGCGCGGAATGCGGGAAATCCATGATGCGGTTGACCCTGGGTGTGGGCTCAGTTGTCGGGCGTGCGCATGGCCATCTGGCTGAATCCGCCGTCGACATACATGATCTCCGCGCTGACGCCGGCGGCCAGATCGGACATCAGGAAGGCGGCCGCATTGCCGACATCGTCGATCGTGACGGAGCGCCGTATTGGGGCCGTGGCGGCGAACTCGCTCAGGAGCTTGCCGAAATCCTTGATGCCCGAGGCGGCCAAGGTCTTGATGGGGCCGGCCGAGATGCCATTGACCCGGATGCCCTTGCTGCCCAGCCCCTGTGCCAGGTAGCGCACGCTGGATTCGAGCGACGCCTTGGCCAGGGCCATGGTGTTGTAGTTGGGCACATAGCGCACAGCGCCCAGGTAGCTCAGTGTGAGCAGGGCGGCGCCCGGGCGCAGGTAAGGCAGTGCCGACTTGGCCATCGCGGGGAAGCTGTAGGCCGAGATGTCGTGGGCAATGCGGAAGTTCTCGCGGGTCAGGCCGTCCAGGAATTCGCCAGCAATGGCCTCCCTGGGCGCAAACCCGATGGAGTGCACAAAGCCGTCAAACTGAGGCCAGGCCTCGCCGAGTTGCCGGAAGGTGCTCTCGATCTGTTCGTCGCTGCCCACATCACAATCGAAGATCAGGCTGGAATTGAACTCGGCTGCAAAGTCGGTGATGCGGTCCTTGAAGCGTTCGCCCACGTAGCTGAAGGCCAGCTCAGCCCCCTCACGGTGGCAGGCGCGTGCAATGCCGTAGGCAATGGAGCGGTTGTTGAGAACGCCAGTGATCAGAAAACGCTTGCCGGAGAGAAACCCCATGCTGCTGCCTCGTTGTCGTGGGTCGGTCTTGGGCTGGGAGGGCCTGCGCCGATGACCGTGACCGTCGCGCCGCCGGGCGAGAGTTTCCCATGGGTGGCCTTTGGTTTCCGTTGCAGTCACGCTGCGCAGGCTGGGATGGAGCCCGACATTCGTGGACAGCCACGTGCCGTTGCATATAATCCGCGTTTCGCTGAAAGTCGAGTGGGCGGAGGTATCCAGCCCATTTTTTTTGGCCGAACCTTTTTGCAACGCTTGATTCGAGCCCTGTCATTGCCGGCAGGCACGCACCACACACCATCGCCCATGGCATCTGCATCTTGGCACGCTTTGATCGAACGCACCGTCACCGGGTTGGGTTTTGACCTGGTGGATGTTGAGCGCTCGGCGCGTGGCTTGTTGCGTGTCTACATCGACCGTGTGCCGGGCCGTGCCTACCCGGAAGCCCAGGGCCTTGGCGAGTTTGTGACGGTCGACGACTGCGAGGTGGTGACGCGGCAACTCCAATATGTGCTGGAGGTCGAGAGCGTCGATTACGAGCGGCTCGAGGTGTCCTCGCCTGGCCTTGACCGCCCGCTGAAGCGCCAGGCGGATTTCGAACGCTTTACCGGGCAGGCCATTGACCTGGCCCTGAAAGAGGCCTTCCAGGGGCGCAAGCACTGGAAGGGCGTGCTGCGTGCCGCGGAATCGGCTGCGCAGTGGAGCCTGCTGCTGGATGCGGGCAGTGCAGACAAGGCCGGCAGTGAACTGGTCTTCTCGTTGGACGAAGTGCGCGAGGCTCGCCTCGTGCCGGTGATTGATTTCAAGCGTGGACGCGCCGCTCCGAAGCCGGGGCGCCCCACGCAGGCTGAGGAAAGGTCTGAAGGCGCATGAACCGCGAATTGCTCATGTTGGTGGAAGCGATCTCTCGCGAGAAGGTCGTCGAACGCGAAGTCGTGTTCGCTGCCGTCGAGGCGGCGCTCGCTTCGGCCACCAAGAAGCTGCATGGCGGCGAGGTGGACATCCGCGTGGCCATCGACCGTGAGACCGGCGATTACGAAACCTTCCGCCGGTGGCACGTGGTGCCCAATGAAGCCGGGTTGCAGATTCCCGACGCCGAGATGCTGCTGTTTGAAGCGCAGGAGCAGATCGCCGACATCGAGGAAGGCGATTACATCGAGGAGCCGGTCGATTCCGTGCCGATCGGGCGCATTGGTGCGCAGGCGGCCAAGCAGGTCATCCTGCAAAAGATCCGCGACGCCGAGCGCGAGCAGCTGCTCAACGACTTCATGTCGCGTGGCGACCGTGTCTTTGTGGGCACCGTCAAGCGCATGGACAAGGGCGACATCATCTGCGAGAGCGGCCGTGTGGAAGGCCGCCTGAAGCGCAGCGAAATGATCCCCAAGGAAAACCTGCGAACCGGTGACCGTGTCCGGGCGTTCATTGCCGGCATCGACCCGACGCAACGTGGCGCCCAGATCATGCTGTCGCGCAGCTCGCCCGACTTCATGAAGGAGCTCTTTGCGCAGGAAGTTCCTGAGATCGAGCAGGGCCTGCTGGAAATCAAGAGCTGCGCCCGCGATGCCGGCAGCCGCGCCAAGATCGCCGTGCTGTCCCATGACCGCCGGGTGGACCCCATCGGCACCTGTGTCGGCGTGCGCGGCTCGCGTGTCAATGCCGTCACCAACGAGCTGGCTGGCGAGCGGGTGGACATCGTGCTGTGGTCGGAAGACCCGGCGCAGTTTGTCATCGGTGCGCTGGCGCCGGCCAACGTGCAGTCCATCGTCGTGGATGAAGAGAAGCACGCGATGGACGTGGTGGTGGACGAGGAAAACCTGGCCATCGCCATCGGCCGTGGTGGCCAGAACGTGCGTCTGGCGTCTGACCTCACCGGCTGGCGCATCAACATCATGACGGCCGAGGAATCCCAGGCCAAGAGCAGCCGCGAAACCGACACGGTGCGCCTGCTGTTTGTCGAGAAGCTCGATGTCGACGAAGAGGTGGCTGACATTCTCATCGCCGAAGGTTTCACCAGCCTCGAGGAAGTGGCCTATGTGCCGCTGCAGGAGATGCTGGAAATCGAGTCCTTCGACGAAGACACCGTCAACGAGCTGCGCAACCGGGCCAAGGATGCGCTGCTGACGATGGAAATTGAAAAAGAAGAGAAGGTGGATGAGGTCTCCCAGGACCTGCGCGACCTGGACGGCGTGACGGCTGACCTGGTGGCCAAGCTGGCCGAAGGTGGCATCCACACCCGTGACGACCTGGCCGACCTTGCCGTGGATGAACTGACGGAAATGTCCGGCATCGATGAAGAGCAGGCCAAGGCCTTGATCCTGAAGGCCCGTGAACACTGGTTCACCGCCTGAACGAGGTCATCGCCAACCCTTTTGAACGTGCAGACTGCCCGCAACCAACACCCGACGTTGTACCCCCGCAGCCGCTGACCGCCCCAGAACCGCCCAAACCCCCCCGAGGACCGATATCCATGGCAGTGACCACCGTCGCCCAGTTTGCGACCCAGCTCAAGCGCCCCGTCGAGGCGTTGCTGGAGCAGCTGAATTCGGCCGGCGTCGCCAAGCAGTCTTCAGAAGACTCGCTCTCCGAAGGCGACAAGGAGCGCTTGCTGGAGTACCTGCGCAGCGCGCACGGCACGGCAGCACCCGAGCGCAAGAAGATTGTGCTCACGCGCAAGAGCACCAGCGAGATCAAGCAGGCGGACGCGTCGGGCAAGGCACGCACCATCCAGGTTGAAGTGCGCAAGAAGCGCACCTTCGTCAAGCGCGACGAGTTCCCCGCGGCTGAACCCTCGGCCCCGGTGGTGCCCGTCATTGACGCCGCCGAGCAAGCCCGTCGTGAAGCGGAAGCGGTGGCACAGGCCGCGCTGATCAAGCGCCAGGAAGACGATGCCGCCGAGCGCGCTCGCCGAGCCGAGGCCCTGGCACGAGTACAGGCTCAGCGTGACGCCGAGGAACTGGCTGCCCTGCAGGAGGCCGAGCGTGCGCTGCGCGAGATGCACGAGCCACCTGCTGAAGCCCCAGTTGCACCCGCTGCGCAGCCGGCTGAACCGGTCGCGGCGTCGGCTCCGTTGGGTGATGTGCCCGCCGCCCAGGCGGCCGATGCGCCGACGTCCGTCGCAGCGCTGGCTCCTGCGGCCGAACAGCCGCAGGTCGCCGCAGTGGCCGATTCACCCGTGGCCCCGACAGCGGCCCCCGAGCCTGTCGCTGACAGCCCTTCAACGGCGCCTGTGGCCGAAGCCGTTGCGTCGCCGACGGGGACCACCACGCCCGCGAGCCCGCCCGCTCAGGAAGCGGCACCTGCCGCTGGACGCCCGGCTGTGCCCGGAAAGCCGGCAGCGACCGCCCCGACAGCCTCGGCAACAGCCGCGCCGTCAGCCAAGCCGGGCGTGCCCGGCGCTGCTGCGGCCCCGGCCGCACCCGAGCAGCCCCGCCCGGGCCTGCGGGTGGTCAAGGCCGCGGTGATCGACGCCAATGCCAAGCAGGCACAGGCTGACTCCGATGCGCGTCGCCGCAAGGCTGAGGTGGAAGCCGCCGCCATCCGCGAGATGATGTCTCGCAAGACCAAGGTGATGACGGCACCCAAGCCCGAGGAGCCCAAGCCTGCGGCTGAGGCTCCCGGCATCAAGGGAACCATCCACAAGCCAGCCGCCAAGCCAGGTGCCCCCGCCACCACCGGGTCGACGGCCGCTGCTGCGGCGAAGCCTGGCGACAAGAAGCAGGTCAAGAGCGAAAAGCTGTCATCCAGCTGGGCCGACGACGCCGCCAAAAAACGTGCCCTGAAAACCCGTGGTGACTCGGGTGGTGGTGCACGGCCGGGGTGGCGTGCACCCAGCAAGGGCCGCGGTGGCCGTGGCCATGACCGCGACGACTCGAGCAGTTTCAACGCCCCCGCTGAACAGCAGACGCAGGAAGTCCACGTGCCCGAGACCATCTCGGTGGCCGACTTGGCGCACAAGATGAGCGTCAAGGCCTCCGAGGTGATCAAGCAGCTGATGAAGCTGGGCCAGATGGTGACCATCAACCAGCAGCTCGATCAGGAGACGGCGATGATCGTCGTCGAGGAGATGGGCCACAAGGCGCTGGCCGCCAAGCTGGACGACCCCGAGGCCTTCACCGAGGAAGAAACCGCGGCACAGACGGCCGAGGCGCTGCCACGGCCGCCGGTCGTGACGGTGATGGGTCACGTCGACCACGGCAAGACCTCGCTGCTCGACTACATCCGCCGCACCCGTGTGGCTGCGGGCGAAGCCGGTGGCATCACGCAGCACATCGGCGCCTACCACGTCGAAACGCCGCGCGGCGTGGTGACCTTCCTGGACACCCCGGGCCACGCGGCCTTCACGGCGATGCGGGCACGCGGTGCCAAGGCCACCGACATCGTCATCCTGGTGGTGGCCGCCGACGACGGCGTCATGCCCCAGACCGAGGAAGCCATCAGCCACGCCAAGGCCGCTGAAGTGCCCATCGTCGTGGCGATGAACAAGATCGACAAGCCGGAAGCCAACATCGAGCGCCTGAAGAGCGAACTCGTGGCCAAGTCGGTGGTGCCCGAAGACTTTGGTGGTGAATCACCGTTTGTCGCGGTCTCTGCCAAGACCGGCCAGGGCATCGACGCCCTGCTGGAACAGGTACTGCTGCAGGCCGAGGTGCTGGAACTCAAGGCACCCACCGAAGCCGCTGCCAAGGGCATCGTCATCGAAGCGCGCCTGGACAAGGGCCGCGGCCCGGTGGCCACGGTGCTGGTGCAGAGCGGCACGCTCAAGAAGGGCGATGTGGTGCTGGCCGGCAGCAGCTACGGCCGTGTGCGTGCCATGCTCGACGAAGACGGCAAGTCCACCGAGGCCGCCGGCCCGTCGATTCCTGTCGAGATCCAGGGCCTGACCGAAGTGCCGCAAGCCGGTGATGACTTCATGGTGCTGGCCGACGAACGCCGCGCCCGTGAGATCGCCACCTTCCGCCAGGGCAAGTACCGCGAGGTGACACTGAACCGTCGCCAGGCGGCCAAGCTCGAGAACATGTTCGACACCATGGGCGAAGGCCAGGCACAGACGCTGGCGCTGATCGTCAAGGCCGACGTGCAGGGTTCGCAGGAAGCGCTGGCGCAATCGCTGCAGAAGCTCTCCACCGCCGAAGTCAAGGTCCAGATCGTGCACGGCGCCGTGGGCGGCATCACCGAGAGCGACGTCAACCTGGCCATTGCGTCCAAGGCCGTCATCATCGGCTTCAACACCCGTGCTGACGCCGGTGCGCGCAAGCTGGCCGAAGGCAACAGCGTCGATATCCGCTACTACAACATCATCTACGACGCCGTGGATGAGGTGAAGGCGGCCATGGCGGGCATGCTGGCGCCGGAGCAGAAGGAAGAAGTCATCGGCATGGCCGAGATCCGCTCGGTCTTCGTGGCCAGCAAGATCGGCACGGTGGCCGGTTGCATGATCACCGCGGGTGTGGTCAACCGCAACGCACGCTTCCGCCTGCTGCGCGACAACGTGGTCATCTACACCGGCGAGCTCGATTCGCTCAAGCGCTTCAAGGAAGATGTGCGCGAGGTCAAGGAAGGCTTCGAGTGCGGCGTCAATCTGAAGAACTACAGCGACATCAAGGAAGGTGATCAGATCGAGTTCTTCGAGATCAAGGAAGTCG
>JAJTDE010000173.1 GCA_021298085.1 Rubrivivax sp. | reverse complement strand
CCCTGGGGCGTGGTGTGTGTGACGGCCGGTGTGGTTCAGGGCGTGGCTCAGGCTGCGAAATCGTGCTCCGCCTCGCACGCCCGCACTCGGGGTGATGGCTGCGGATCCAGCCCCAGGTGAGTCAGGATCTTCTCGACTACCAGCCGCTCGAGGACGGCGGCGGCCTCGGTGGCCGCTTGCCCCTGTGCGGGCGGCCCTTGCGGCACCAGCGCGGCCGGGTGATGTGGCGGCACAGCTGTTCCAGCCGCTTGGGGTCGTTCGATTCGACCCGCACCGCGGCGTGCAGACTGAACCGCGGGTGACCTGAACCGTGGGCATGCGGGTCGATTTCTCGGCCGGACATGCCCACCCCCAGGATCGCCATGCGTCAACAACGAACGACTCTTCGCCGACACCTCGAAGCCCGGGTCTACCGCCTGGCCGGGCCGAGCTGCGGCCGCTTCCCGCCAAGCGGAGGTCCATCACCCGCTTCAAGCTCTAGGTTCACTTGGACTCATGGGCGGACGCCAACCGTGCAAACCGCCCCGCTGCCGGCCGGCGCGGGCATGGGCTTGCGCTCCTTGAGGCAGCCCACGCCGCAAGCCGGCTAGCGCAGGTGGTGCACCTGTGCCTGTCCGTACACAGGCGTCGGCAGCCCTTCGAAGCGGGCCTTGAGTTGCAGCGACAGGAACTGCGAGTAGTGCCGGCTCTGGTGCAGGTTGCCGCCGTGGATCCACAGGTTGCGCTGGTTCGTGGGCTTCCACATGTTGCGCAATTCACCCTCCCAGGGGCCGGGGTCCTTGGTGGTGCCGCTGCCCAGACCCCACACCTTGCCCACGCGGTCGGCCACCTCGGGTGACACCAAGTCGGCCAGGAACTGGTTCATCGAACCGTAGCCCGTAGCGTAGACGATCAGGTCGGCGGGCAGTTCGCTGCCGTCGGACAGCGTCACGCTCTTCGGGTTGATGCGTTCGATGGTGGTGCGGCTCTTGAGCTTGATGCTGCCGTTGGCCACCAGCTCGCTGGCACCGACGTCGATGTAGTAACCCGAGCCGCGGCGCAGGTACTTCATGAACAGGCCCGAGCCATCGTCGCCGAAGTCCAGCATGAAGCCGGCCTTCTCGAGCCGCGCGTACAGGTCGGCGTCACGCTTCTTCATCTCGTCGTAGACAGGGATGTGGAAGGTGTGCATCACCTTGTAGGGCACGCTGGCGAACACCAGGTCGGCGGTGTGGTGGTCGATGCCGTTCTTCACCGCCTGCTCGCTGTACAGCCCACCCAGCGCCAGTTCCATCAGCGATTCCGATGGCGCGATGTGCGTGCTGGTGCGCTGCACCATCGTCACGTCCACGCCCTGCTCCACCATTGCGGCGCAGATGTCGTGGGCGCTGTTGTTGCTGCCCAGCACCACCACCTTCTTGCCCTTGTAGCCCTCGGGCCCGGGGTGCCGGCTGCTGTGGTGCTGCTCGCCCTGGAATGCCTCGGCGCCCGGGATCTTGGGCACGTTGGCGTAACCCGATACACCCAGCGCGAACACCAGTTGCTTCGGGCGCAGCACCACCTCCTGGCCGGCACGGTCCACCACCACGGTCCATTCGCCGGTGGCCTCGTCGAAGCTGGCCTTCTTCGCCGTGGTGCTGCCCCAGTAGTTGAGCTCCATCACCTTGGCGTACATCTCCAGCCAGTCGCCGATCTTGTCCTTGGGGGCGAAGACGGGCCAGTCGTCCGGGAAGGGCAGGTAGGGCAGGTGGTCGTACCAGACCGGGTCGTGCAGGCACAGGCTCTTGTAGCGCTTGCGCCAGCTGTCGCCGGGCTTCTCGTTCTTCTCGACCACGATGGTCGGCACGCCCAGGCGGCGCAGCCGTGCCGCCAGCATGATGCCGCCCTGCCCACCGCCAATGATCACCACGTAGGGCTGCTCGCTGTAGCCCAGGGTGGCCTGCTCTTCCTGGCGGCGTTCCAGCCAGGTCTTGCGGCCCGGGTGCACGCCGTGTTCTGCGCCTTTGATGCGGTGCGTGCCCTTCTTTTCCTCGAAGCCCTTCAGTTCGACCATGGTGGTCAGCAGGGTCCAGGCCTTGCCGTCCTTGAGCCGAAGGTGGCCGCGGCCGCGCGCCAGCTTGGTTTCGAAGGTGAACCAGGCGTCGGTGATGCCGTCGGCCGCGGTGGCTTCGCCATCCAGCGTGAAAGCCGTGGGCGCGGTGTCGGCCAGCCGGGCGGCCAGCATGTCGCGGATGGCGGCCTGGCCTTCCTGGGTGCGGATATTCCAGGTGAAGGCCACCAGGTCGCGCCAGAAGGCGTCTTCGGCGAACAGCGCGGTGGCGGCCGCGATGTCCTGGCGCGCCAGCGCGGCGCCAAAGTCGGCCAGCCACCGGCGGGCGGCGGCGGACGGGGTCGGGTCGGTCATGGTTGCAGTCTCCGTGCGTGTCGATCTCGGGATGGATCGACCCAAGCGCCTGTACACAAGACCCGTGCCCGGCCGGGGCCCGCACGCAAGTGCTTGTCAGCACTGGGGCACTGCGGGCAGACCCGCATGTCACACCAACGCCCTGCTGCGCCACTTGTCACACCCGGGTCGGGTGACAGGTGTCACAGGCAGGTGTCTCGGGCTTTGGGGCGGCAATCGGCTCGCGCGCGTGAGTTCGCGCTCGGGCTTTCGCCGGGCGTGCAAGTCCTTGCGGGGTCTGCACCGTTCAGGCTCAGTCGCGCTGGTTGGGCGGCACGATGCCGGCGCGCTTCATGCGTCGGTACAGCGTCATGCGCGCCACGCCCAGGCGGCGCGCCACCAGGGTGACATTCCAGTGCGCGGCTTGCAGCTCGGCCCGCAGTGCGGCGCCTTCGCGGTCGTCACCGGTGGACTGCCGCGCAGGTGTACCCGACGGCGTGCCGATGGCGCCGCCCGGCATACCGGGCGAGATGGGTACACCGGGTAGATCGGGCAGATCGGGCAGATCCGCCAGGGTGATGTGTCCCTGGGGTGCAGCCACGCTGACAGCGCAATCCAGCACGTTCTTCAGCTCGCGCAGGTTGCCGGGCCAGCGGTAGGCCAGCAGCCGGGCCAGGGCCTCGGGCAGCAGCGCACGGCCTTGCAGGAAACGCTGGATCAGCGCGGCCAGGTCGCGGCGCTCGCGCAGCGGCGGCAGGCTGATGTGGGCGCCGTTGATGCGGTAGTACAGGTCGTCGCGGAAGCGGCCAGCGCGCACCAGGCTTTCCAGCGGTGCGTGCGTGGCCGCGATGACGCGGATGTTCACCGCCACTGGGCGCGTGGCACCCACCGGCAGCACCTCGCGTTCGGACAGCACGCGCAGCAGCCGCGCCTGCAGCGCCAAGGGCATGTCGCCGATCTCGTCCAGGAACAGCGTGCCGCCGTCGGCCTCTTGCACCAGCCCGCGCTTGCCTTTGGCTGCGGCACCGCTGAAGCTGCCGGGCAGGTGGCCGAAGAGTTCGCTCTCGATCAGGCTTTCGGGGATGGCGGCGCAGTTCACGGCCACGAAGGGCCGCGCGCGGCGTTCGCTGCTGGCGTGCACGGCCTTGGCAAAGAACTCCTTGCCCGAGCCGGTCTCGCCCGTGATCAACAGGCTGACCGGTGAATTGACCAGCCGCGTCGCGCGCTCGATCTGCCGCTCCAGCGCCGCGTCGCCCGCGTTCAGCGCCGCCAGCGGCGCCGGCACAGGGCGCTCAAGCTGGCCGCGCGGCTGCGGCGGCCGCGGCGGTGGGGGTGTGGCCGACAGGAACAGCAGCTCGCGGCCGCCCGCCCGCATCACCGCGCGCTGGTCCGAGGGTTGGGCCATCACGAAGCGGCCGATGTGTTCGAAGCGGGTCTCGAACAGCGTCTCGAAGGCCTGGCCGAGCAGCGGCTGGCGGGCATCGGCCTGCAGCGCCTGCTGGGCGCGCCGGTTGTGGCCGATGACGCGGCCCGAGGCGTCCAGTGCGATCAGGTATTCCGGGTTGACGTCCAGGAACTGCGGCGCCGCCGACAGGCGCAGCACCCAGTCGTGGCGGAAGCGGTGCAGGAAGTTGGCGTTCTCGATGTGCTGCGCGTACACCTTCACCAGTTGCAGCGCCAGGCCCTGGCTGCCCTTGGGGTCGGGTGAGCGCAGCGCGCTGATGTCCAGCACCGCCTTCAGGTGGCCGGCGGCGTCATACACCGGGCTGGTGGTGCAGGTCAGCGGGATGTGCGTGGCATCGAAGTGGTCGTCCAGGTGCACCGTCAGCGCCTCGCCGGTACTGATGCAGGTGCCCACGCCACAGGTGCCTGCATGCGCCTCGCTCCAGTCCGCCCCGAGGTACAGGCCCGCCTTGCGCAGACTGGGTTCGATCTGCAGGTCGCCGATGAAGTCCACCGTCACACCGCGGGCGTCGGTCAGCAGCACCACGTAGCCCAGGCCGGCCACCTGCTGGTACAGCGTTTCCAGGCCGTGGCGCGCGATGTGCAGAAACGCTTCCATCTGGTCCTGGTGTTCGCGCAGCTGGCCCTGCGGCAGGATCACGGCCTCCTGCATGCGGGTGGGGTCCAGCCGGTGCTGGTGCACGCAACGGTGCCAGGAGTCGCGGATCACCTGCTCGTGCCGCCAGGCGGCCCGGGCCTGCACGCCCTGGTCGGCCACCTGCATGACGGTGGCGATGTGTTCGCGTTGTGCGGCGTGCATGAGCTGGCCCTTCCGGATCCGGCCGCAGACAGGCGCCCGGGCCAAGGACCATCGCGGCCCACTGCGGCGCTGTCAACTTGGGGTTTGCACCAGCAGGCCGTTCAGGCGTTCATCCCGGTGCCTGCCAGGCCAGGCCTTGGACACTGGACCCAGGCTGCAAGGGGGGGCGAAGCCATGCGGGCTGTGAATTCAGCCGGCCAGCACACGGTCGGCGTTGGGCAGGGATTGCGGCTCACCGAAGTAACGCCAATGCGTCCATGCGCTGGTAAAGCCCACCGGTTCGTCAGCGCCGAACCATGTGATGTGCGGGCCACGTTCGGCGCAATTGCCGATCACCTGCTCAATGCGCGCCTCGTCCAGCGCGACCCGCGAAAACTGCAGCGAACTCGCGGCAAACTGCTTGGGGGGCGGCCGGTGCGGCGGCCAGATTGCTCATGCGCAGGCTGAAATTGGGCGTCAGCTACTTCCAGCGCTCAAACACCTCGTCAGTGGGCCGCGCATGTGGCTCAGCAGCAAGGTCTTGGCCCCGCTGGCGGCGGCCTTGCGGTCCAGACGCTGCCAAGTCACGGTCTTGATGAACTTGCCCACGCTCAAGCCGCCGTGGCGGCGTTGCGGGACCACATCGATGCCCACACGCCCGAACAGCAGGCGTTTGGCCTCTGCCACCAAGCGGTTGCCAGGGCCAACGATGATGTCGGCCTCGTGGACGCTGAAGGTGCCGTAAGCCAACGCGGCCACGATGTGCTTCACACCTACCACCTTGGCAGTCCCGACTCTCATGATGGCGCTGGCGGCGTGGGCATAACGGGCGCCGGGCGAACACCAGTGTGCCGGCGATGACGCCCAGCTGTACCGCCGTCGTGAGGGTGCCCACGGCGGTGTCGGCCCAGCAGCTGCGCGATCACGATCGCGGGCAGCACGCGCCGCGGTGCGGCAGGGACGTCGCCGTTCATCGGCGCGCATGGTACGGCCGCCGCCGTGAATGGCTGCACGGGAGGGCGTCCGATGGGGCCTGCGGTTCCTCACGGCCAGGTCGTTCACGGGTAATCTGATAGATATGCCATAAACGATCAGGAATCGAACCGATGAACAAGATTGTGGGTGTGTCGATGGGTGTGCTGGGCCTTGCCGTGGCCGGTTGGCTGGGCGGCAGCATGGTCGCGGGCCAGCGGGCCGAAGCGGCGTTGCAGGCCTTGAAGGGTGCGCCGGCCGGTGCGAACGGCGGCCTGCGCATCACCCAGCTGCAGCACGAGCGCGGCTGGTTCGGCGCCAAGGGGCAGGCCGAGGTGCGTTTCGAGCCGGGTTGTTCGGCCGAGCCCGGTGCCGACGAGGCGCTCACGGTGCGTGTGGACTACACCATGTCCCACCTGCTGCTGCCCAACAGCCTGACGCGCTTCGACTGGCAGGCGACGCCGATGGCTGGAACGGCCGAGGCCTTCAAGGCCATGTTCGGATCACTCAGCCCGCTGGCCGGTCAGGGGGCGGTCGCCATCACCGGTGCCGTGCGCACCGAGATGTCGCTGCCCGAGTTGTCGGTCCGGCGCGCCGGGGAGGCGCTACAGGTCGCGCCGTCCAAGGGTTTCCTGAGCGTGCATGGCGAGGCGCTGGCCTTCGGCTGGAAGGTCGATCGCCTGGTGACGCGCGGCCGCGGCGAGGCCATGGAGGTCAAGGACATCGCCATCGACGTCGATCTGCGCAACCGCCACCTGGGCACAGGCACGGTGCGCATCGGCGCTGAGCATGTCAGTCTGGGCGTGGGCACCCTGGAAGGCGTGTCGCTGCGTTCCGAGGCCAGCGAGAAGGGCGACCGCCTCGACCTCACCGTGACCCCGGCCATCCGCCGACTGAAGGCCAATGGCGTGGACATGAGCGACCTGTCGCTCGAACTCGCGATCAAGGACATGGACACCCGCAGCGTCGAGACCCTGGGCAAGGTCTTCGAAGCCAGTTGCGGCATGCAGGCCATGACGGCCGAGGAAGGCAAGAAGGCGCGTGACGCTGCCGTCCGCCTGCTGGCCCGCGGCTTGAGCCTGGGTGTGCCGAAGATCAGCGCCAAGAGTGCCGACGGGACCGTCACGGGCCAGCTGCTGGTGGCGCTGGCCGAGGCCAAGGACGGCAAGCCCTCGCTGGCCACGCAGCTGAAGTCCAACGGCCGGCTCGAGGTCACCGGCACGCTGGTGCCGGCCGATCGCCGCGACATGGCCGTGCGGATGGGCTTCGCCGTGGCCAAGGGCACCGGGTTGACGGCGGCCTTCGACTACGCCGATGGTCTGCTGAAGGTGAACGACCGCACCCACGACGCCGGCGCGGTGCTGACGGGCCTGAAGGCGGCCGATGAGCAGCTGCAGACCCTGGTGGCCGGGTGGAGCCAGAGCGCGCCGGTGCTGGCGAAGGCGCCGCAAGCTGCCCCGGTGGAAGCGCCGCCTGCCGAAGGCGCGGCGACCGCGCCGGCCGCTGCCCCGCAAGCGGCTGCTGAAACTGCCGCCGCCACGGCTCCCGTGGCCGCGCCTGCCGCCGCATCGCCAACGACATCCGCAGCCGAGTGCACCACCACCGCCACCTGCGTGGAGCACACCCTGGCCGCCGCCCGCAAGGCCGACATCGAGCGGATCCGCCAGGTGGCGGGCCAGTTCGATGGGATGCCGAAGCCCGACCAGGGCAACCGCCCCGTGTCGCGCCAGTTGAACAGCGCCGGCATCGATGCCCTGAAGCGTGACGACTTCGCCGGTGCTGTCGCCAAGTTGCGCCAGGCGATGGCCGAGAACCCCCGCGACGTCGAGATCGCCGGCAACCTGGGCTTTGCCCTGGTCAAGGCGGGCCAGGCGGCCGACGCGGTGGCGGTGCTGCAGTCGGCCCTGGTGCTGGATCCGCGGCGCACCTCCACCTGGACGCCGCTGGCCGAAGCCTATGCGCTGGCTGGTCGCACCGACGACGCCAAGGCGGCGATGTGGGTGTCCTTCCAGTGGTCGGCCAACCGCGACAAGTCGCTGGCCTACTACCAGGACCGCGCAGTCCGCGAGACGCGCGCACCGCTGCAGGCGCTGTATGCGCACATGATCGGCGTGGCCCAGGTGCAGATGGCGCAGGCCAACTGAGGGCAGGCCCGGCACCCCGGGCCGACCCTGAGGAAGGCGGGCAACTCGAGTCGGGTGAGGACGGGTATTCTTCGGCGGACCCCTCAAGCCGACCGAGGCCTCGGAGCATAGAAAACCCGAAGGCCCGTCTTGGTCCTTGCCCAGGTCCTTCGATGTTCCGATGCTGGGTTGCTTTACACGCCTGGAGGGCCATGTCTACAAGCTCTGGTCAGCGCAGGTGTGGGAGGGTGCAACTTCTGCGGGTGGCGCCGTCCCCGGCACGCTCCTGG
>JAJTDE010000172.1 GCA_021298085.1 Rubrivivax sp. | reverse complement strand
AGGGACTGTTCTGTGTCCGCACTCACCCACCTCGGCGCATCATGTCGAAGAAGTCGAGGTTGTTCTTGGTGGCCTTCATCTTGTCCAGCATGAACTCCATCGCCTCGATCTCGTCCATCGGGTAGAGCAGCTTGCGCAGGATCCATGCCTTTTGCAGGATCTCCGGCTTGAGCAGCATTTCCTCGCGCCGCGTGCCGCTCTTGTTGATGAGGATGGACGGGTAGACCCGCTTTTCGGCCATCCGGCGGTCAAGGTGGATCTCGCAGTTGCCGGTGCCCTTGAACTCCTCGTAGATGACCTCGTCCATCTTCGAGCCGGTGTCGATCAGCGCGGTGCCGATGATGGTCAGCGTGCCGCCTTCCTCGGTGTTGCGGGCAGCACCGAAGAATCGCTTGGGACGCTGCAGGGCATTGGCGTCGACACCGCCGGTCAACACCTTGCCGGATGACGGCAGCACGTTGTTGTAGGCGCGTGCCAGGCGCGTGATGCTGTCCAGCAGGATCACGACGTCCTTGCCGAGTTCCACCAGGCGCTTGGCGCGTTCGATGACCATCTCGGCCACCTGCACGTGGCGGGCGGCGGGCTCGTCAAAGGTGGAGCTGATGACTTCGCCGCGCACCGTGCGCTGCATTTCCGTCACTTCTTCAGGACGCTCGTCGACCAGCAGGACGATCAGGTGGATCTCTGGGTGGTTGGCGACGAGCGCATGGGCGATGTGCTGCATCATCATCGTCTTGCCCGTCTTGGGCTGGGCGACGAGCAGCGCACGCTGGCCTTTGCCGATCGGGGCGATCAGGTCGATGATGCGTCCGGTGATGTTTTCTTCGGACTTGATGTCACGTTCCAGCCTGAACGGCACCTTGGGAAACAAGGGCGTCAGGTTTTCGAACATGATTTTGTGCTTGTTCTCCTCCGGGGTGAGCCCGTTGACGCGGTCGACCTTGACCAGCGCAAAGTAGCGCTCACCATCCTTGGGTACCCGCACTTCGCCTTCGATCATGTCGCCGGTGTGCAGGTTGAAGCGGCGGATCTGGCTGGGCGACAGGTAGATGTCGTCGGTGCTGGCCATGAAGCTCGAATCGATCGAGCGCAGGAAGCCAAAGCCGTCGGGCAGCACTTCGAGCACGCCGTCGCCGAAGACCTGTTCGCCGGCCTTCGCGCGCTTTTTCATGATCGCGAACATCAGCTCCTGCTTGCGCAGCCGGCTAACGTTTTCGATCTCGAGCTCTTCGCCCATCTTCAGCAGCGCTGAGACGTGCAGGGCTTTCAGTTCGGAGAGGTGCATGACCTGTTCCCAGGGAGTGGCGTTGGCCTAAGGCCAGCGCGGTAAGGCGCTTCAGGATTCTGGGCTGATGCTGCAAATGCTGCTGGCAGCAGATGCGGATGTCAGCCAGGTGAGGGCAAAGAGGTACGCCCGATCAGTGAAGCACTGACGGCCGTGCGGCCTGCGGGTGAGACGCCGATTGGCCGCTGGGTGCCGAGGCTTTCAAGGCCGCGACCCAGCTGGACTGTGACACTCGGGCCCCCTCGCGGGTGGCGAGGCAGGACCTGCACGTCAGATTATAGATGCCCGTCGATGAATGCCGCCAATTGCGCCTTCGGCAGGGCGCCAACCTTGGAGCCGACCATCTCGCCGCCCTTGAAGATCATGAGGGTCGGGATGCCGCGGATACCGAACTTGCCCGGTACCACGGTGTTCTCGTCGACGTTCATCTTGGTGATCTGGATCTGGTCGCCGTATTCCGTGGCCAAGGCCTCGAGAATGGGCCCGATCATCTTGCAGGGGCCACACCACTCTGCCCAATAGTCGACGAGGACAGGGCGGTCGGCTTTCAGGACATCGGCTTCGAATGAAGCGTCGGTCACGTGCTTGATCAATTCGCTGCTCATGCGTGTGCTCCACGGGCCCCTGGTCAATGTGGACCGAGTTGCTGCAGGGCACGTCCGACGGAAGTTTGCCACAGTGTTTTTGTCAGTTGGCCCGCGCACCGGCGAAACCCTCCTCGACGGGGGTACGTGCGCGTCCTCGGGGGGCCAAGGTGTTGCTGGCACCCACGCTGTCGCTGCGAACTGTCTGCCGACGACTGCTCACTTGCGCTGATCGCGGCTGCGCTGGTCGATCTCCAATGCGGGCAAGAGTGTCCTGTCCATGAGCCCCTCGGAATCCCGCACAACGTCCAGCCGTGCCGCGCCGCTGCGCCGCTTCGGCCGTTTTGTGCTGGAGGAGTTGCTGGGCCGCAGTCAGATCAGCATGGTCTGGCGTGTCACCGATGCGTCCCAGCAGGTACCGCGCCTGCTGGTGCTGCCCCGTCGCCAGCCGCCCGAGCCAGCGCTGTCAGCCTGGCACGCTGCCGTGCGCCGCGCTGCGCGCTTGCAGCATCCCGGGTTTGCCGCCCTGCTGGAGGCGGGTGAGCACGAGCGCTGGCCGTTCCTGTTGTACGCCGAGCCGCCTTCCAGCGTCCTGGCCGCGAGCCTGCAACGCTTGCCGCTGGCGCCGCGAGAAGCCGCCACGGCCTGCCAGTCGCTGTGCGAGGCGCTGGCCTACGCGCACGAGTCCGGTAGCGTGCATGGCGACCTGGGTTTGCAGATGCTCTTGCTGGACGATCAGGGGCGGTTGAAGGTGATGGGGTGGGAGGTTGCCTGCGGCGAGTGGCTGTCATCGGCCAGCCAGGGGCGCTCCGACGTGATGGCGACGCTCGCCGAGGCTGACCGCATGAAGCAGCTGCGCGCCATGGCTCGACGTGACGTGCAAGGGGCAGGCCTGCTGCTGTACACGTTACTGAGCAACAGCCACCCGATGGGCGAGCCCGATTGGGGCGCGGTCATCGCCAGGCTGCCGCCGGATGGCCATGAATCGATTCGGCTGCCCTGGCGGTTGCCTAAGGCCGTACCTGACGCCCTGCGGGCCATGGTCAACCGCTCGGCAGACCGCAATGAGCGGCTGCGCTACGCCAGCGCGCGAACCCTGGCCCATGCGCTGGATGGTTGGCGCAAGGCGGATGCCGACTCGTCGGTCGGGCCGCTGGCCATCCTCTTGGACCGCCTCAGTGCGGTGGGCACCTTGCCAGCCTCGCCCGGCGGTGCCGGCCGCGCAGCTCGCATTGCGCTCATGGACAAGGAACGTACCGTCGAGCTGGCAGAAGCGGTGATGCAAGATGTGGCACTGACCTTTGAGCTGCTGCGGCAGGTCAATGCGGCCCTAAGCCGGGGGGGCCATGGCGCGAGCTCGGGGCCTGTCCTGACGGTTCGCAGGGCAATTGCCCTGCTGGGCCTCAATGGCGTGCGGCGCGCGGCGTTGGCGCTTCGCCCATGGCCAGGCCCGCTGAACGAGGCCGACGGCCTCGAGCTGCAGCGGGTGATCCACCGCACACAGCGCGCGGCATCCTTGGCCCAGGCGCTGCGACCCGCCCATTGGGACGCCGAGATGGTGGCCCTGGTGGTGTTGCTGCAGGGCCTGGGCAGCTTGCTGGTTCACTACCACCTGCCCGATGACGCGAGACAGATCAAGCGGCTGATGCAGCCCCAGCCTCCTGCGGTGCCGATGCGAACAGGGACCGACGTTGACACGCCGCAGCGGTCACAGCCGGGCATGGGTGAGCAGGAAGCCTCGCTGGCCGTTCTGGGTGTGGACCCGGACGCCGTCAGTGTCGCCGTGGCGCGCCACTGGGGCCTGGACGATGCCGTGACGCAGCTGATGCGTCGTTGGCCAAGGGACGCCACCATCCTTGTGCCGGGGACCGACGACGCGTTCCTGCGCGCCCTGGCCAGCTGCGCCCATGAGACGATTGAGGCTGCCGCACAACCGGCGGCGTCGGTGCAGCCTGCACTGACGCGGGTGGCGCATCGTTATTCGCGGGCGCTGCATGTCACGGTGGACATGTTGCGGCAGGGGCTGGAAGCGTCTACGCAGGGTAACGCTGCAAAGGCAGGCGTACCAGCATCGGCATGAACGCAGAGAAGGTGACGAGCCTTGACCCCGGCACTGGTTGCAACGCTGAGGGCTGCTTGGTTCCCCACCTGACCCGGTTGGGCGCGCTTCCATGCGGGAAGGCCCGTCCCGCGGGAGTGTACCCCGCGGCGTTGTTGCCCGCCCCTCAGTGGCGGTGGACTTTCCGCACGGCGGTGCGTTCGGCGTCAGCGCAGCTGCAGCGCGTCGGCCCCGAAGCTGAGCCCGATTGACGGCACATCCAGCCGTTTGGGCCCTGGCAGCACTTCACCCGCGCGCCAGGCCTGCTGGCCGGCTGCACGCAGCACCGCCACGGCGCGGTCGGCGTCGGCGGCGCGCAGGAACAGGGCAAAGCCAGCGCCCATGTTGAAGGTTCCGTAGGCTTCCTCGGTATCCAGCCCCGCTTGCTGGCACACAAAGGCCAGCACCTCCGGCACGGGTGGCACGTGGTCGATGCGGTAGGCCAGATCGGCCGGGTGACGCAGCAGCTTGCGCCAGCCGTGCCCGGTGATGTTGGCGCTGTAGCAGGGCAGGATCCCGGCCCGGGCGAGTGCCTCGGTGGCGGGCGGGTACAGCGGTGTGGGGGTCAGCAAGGCCTCACCGTAGGTAGCGCCTGACGGCAGGCGGGTCAGGTAGCCTGCCGGCAGCCGTTCAGCCAGCTTGCGGGCCAGGCTGAGGCCGTTGGCATGGATGCCGCTGGCGGCCAGGAAGATGATGGCGTCCCCGGCCTGGAGCGTGTCGCCCAGGCTCAGCCGTTCCTTGGGTTGCACGATGCCGGTGCAGCTGGCCGCGAGATCGATACGCCCGGCCTCGACGATGCCGGCGAGCGCCGGGGTTTCGCCACCGCCCCAGGCCACGCCGCAAGTCTCGCAGGCCTGCTTCCAGCCGGCGACCAGTGCGTGCGCACGCTCCGTGTCGGAGAACCAGTCGCTGCCGCCGGCGGCCCAGTAGGCCTGTACCACCAACGGCGTGGCGCCGACGGTGATCAGGTCGTTCACGGCCATGGCGATGGTGTCTTGCGCAATGGCGCCGTAGTACGAGCGCCCGGTGAGGCGGTGCATCTCGTCGGCTACCAGGGCCTTGCTGCCCAGGCATTCGACGATCGAGGCCAGGTAGAACGGCCCGGCGTCGACGACGTAGGCCGATTCACCACGTGAGGCGCCCACCTCCTGCATGCCGTGGGCCAGCAGCTGGGTGGCGGTGGCCGCGGCGGCTCTCTGGGCCGCCACCTTGATGGGGTCGATCAGGTCGTACTGGACGCCGGATTGGTCGTACGTCAGGGGTGCATGGGGAGGGTTCAGCGCTTCACTCATGGCGGCATTATCCGACCCCGCCCGTAGAATCCCGCGCAATGAGCACCGTGGTTCTCGCCCGCAAGTACCGGCCCCGCAGCTTCGCCCAGATGGCGGGCCAGGAGCACGTGGTGAAGGCCCTTGGCAATGCCTTGACGCAGAAGCGCCTCCACCATGCGTACCTGTTCACCGGCACCCGGGGTATCGGCAAGACTACCGTCTCGCGCATTCTCGCCAAGAGCCTCAACTGCACCGGCGTGGATGGGCAGGGCGACATCACGGCCGAACCCTGCGGCCAGTGCCCTGCCTGTGTCGACATCGACAACGACCGGTTCATCGACTACATCGAGATGGACGCCGCGTCCAACCGCGGCATCGACGAAGTCCGCGACATGATCGAGCGCGCGGCCTACAAGCCCAGCGTGGGCCGCTTCAAGGTCTTCATGATCGACGAGGCCCACCAGCTGACCAAGGAGGCCTTCAACGCCTTGCTGAAGACGCTTGAGGAACCGCCTGACTACCTGAAGTTTGTGCTGGCCACGACCGACCCGGAGAAGATGCTGCCCACGGTGTTGAGCCGGTGCCTGCAGTTCAACCTTCGGCCGATGGCGCCCGAGACCGTGAGGGCGCACCTGATGCACGTGCTGGGCGCAGAAGGTGTGGGCCACGACGACGCGGCCGTGCGCCTGCTGTCCCGCGCGGCGCGCGGTTCGATGCGGGACGCCCTCTCGCTCACCGACCAGGCCATCGCCTACGGAGGTGGAAAGTTTGACGAATCCGTCGTCAGGGCCATGCTGGGCTTGTCCGAGGCCAATCTGGCAGGGGTGCTGGTGCACACGCTGGCCGCCCGTGACGGCGCCCGGATGCTCGAGCAGGTGCGTGCCATGCGCGACGCCGGCGTCTCCTGTGACGCCGCGCTGGAGCAGATGGCGCTCCTGCTGCAGAAGACGGCGGTGGAGCAGGCGGTGCCCCAGGGCCTGCCAGCCGAAGACGAGGATGCGCCGGTGGCGCGTGAGCTGGCTGCGGCCATGACACCTGAGGAAGTCCAGCTGCTCTACAGCCTGGTGCTTCAGGGCCGCAGCGAGCTGCCGTTGCTGTCGGACACCGCTGCGGCGTTCTCGATGGTGCTGCTGCGTTACCTGGCCTTTCCGCCGGTGGCGTCGGCCGCCGTGTCGCCTGCCCGAGCTGCGCCACTGCGCGCGCCGCCCAGTGCGGCACGGCTGTCGGTGGCGCTGGCCCCGCCTGCGCCGCAGACGGTGTTCGCTTCGCCGGACCCTGTACGCAGCGCAGCGCCGCCAGTGCCTGCGGCGCCCCCCCCCGTGGCGCTGCCGCCGCCGAGCCCACCTGCGCCGCCTGCGGTGGACGTTGCCCCGTTGGCAGCTACTGCCCGTTCCACCCCGGCCGTGGTCTTGGCACTCGAGCCGGCCGACGCTCAGTTGGCCGACCGCTGGGATTCCCTGGCCCGACAGCTGGCCGAACGCGGCCTGATTGCCGGCCTGGTGAAGGAGCTGGCCTGGCAGAGCGCGCCTGTGGACTTTGCGTCGGATCCTCAACCCACCTGGACGCTGATGGCCGAGCACGAGGCCCTGCGCTCGGCCAACCTCAGGGAAAAGCTCGCCGCGGCGCTGTCAGCCCTGGGTGAACAGCCGGTGCAGGTGCTGCTTCAGGCCGGCCAGCCCCGCAGCACCCCCTCGCAGCGCGACGCTGCCGAGCGTGTGCGTCGCCAACAGGCGGCCGAAGAAAGCATTCAACAAGACCCTGTGGTGCGCGACCTGCTGTCGCAGTTCGTCAGCGCGCGTATCGTGCCGGGGTCGATCAAGCCACTTTGAGCGGCACGCGCGGCGCGCCCCTCGTTCTGTTCCCGTGCTCACGATTGAAAGGATCTCACCATGATGAAGGGCCAGTTGGCCGGCCTGATGAAGCAGGCCCAGGCGATGCAGGAAAACCTCAAGCGCGCGCAGGACGAGCTCGCCAACGTCGAGGTGGAGGGGCAGTCGGGTGCGGGCCTCGTCAAGGTGACGATGACCTGCAAGCACGACGTCAAGCGCGTGGCCATCGACCCGACCCTTCTGGCCGATGACAAGGACATGCTCGAAGACCTGGTGGCGGCGGCGTTCAACGATGCGATCCGCCGCGCCGAGGAGGTCAGCTCCGAGCGCATGGGCAAGCTCACTGCAGGGCTGCAGTTGCCGCCCGGCATGAAGATGCCCTTCTGATGTGCAAGGCTGCGGCTCACGGCGGAAAGGGCATGTGATTGGCTGATACCTCGGCGCTGCAATCGCTGGTGGATGCGTTGCGCATCCTGCCGGGTGTTGGCCAGAAATCGGCCCAGCGCATGGCCTTTCACCTGCTGCAGCACGACATCGCAGGTGCGCAGCGTCTGGCACAGGCCCTGCTCGACGCGACGCAGCGCCTGGGCCATTGCCGGCGCTGCCACACCTTCTCCGAGACGCCCGAGTGTTCGACGTGCATGGACACCTCGCGGGATGCGCGGCTGCTGTGTGTGGTGGAGACCCCGGCAGACCAGGCAGCGCTGGAGCGCAGCGGCAGTTTCAGGGGCTTCTACTACGTGCTGATGGGCCGGCTCAGCCCGCTGGATGGTGTCGGTGCCCTGGACATCGGCTTGTCAGGGCTGCTCACCCGTGCGGCTGACGGCGTGGTCGAGGAGGTCATCCTGGCCACCGGCTTCACCGCCGAAGGTGAGGCGACGGCGCACGCGGCCTCGCAGGCCTTGCGCCAGCAGGGTGTGAAGGTCACCCGGCTGGCCAGGG
>JAJTDE010000171.1 GCA_021298085.1 Rubrivivax sp. | reverse complement strand
CATCCAGATGTCGCGCCTGTCAGCGGCCCTGGCGTCGTCGATTGCCGCCGGCCTGACGATCAGCGATTCGCTGGTGGTGGCCGGCCGAACGCTGGGCAACCGCTGGGTCGAAAGCCGTGTGCAGCAGATGTGTGCTGACCTGGCGCGCGGCACCAGCATCGCCTATGCCGCGCGCAACATGGGCGTGCTGCCCAACACCATGCTGCAGATGTTTGCCATCGGCGAGGAATCGGGTTCGCTGGAAGCCTTGATGCGCGAGATCTCGCAGCACTACCAGGCCGAGGTGGACCACGCCATCGGCAAGCTGTCGGAGACCATCGAGCCGCTGATGATCTGGATCATGGGCGGCGGCGTGCTCGTGCTGGCGCTGGGCATCTTCATGCCCATGTGGGACCTGGGCAGCGCCACCTTGAAGTGACAAGGCCGCGGCAGCACGCCGCGGCTTCTGTGCAGTCTTCACGCTCTGCGCGGAATTCAGCGCTGAAGCACTTGACAAACGCTGCCGAAATCAGGGTATCTCTCAGGAGCACCACCCCATGCCAACGTTTCGCTTCTATCCCCGCCTTGCCGGCCAGACCGGCTTCACGCTGGTCGAGCTGATCACCGTGATCCTCATCCTCGGCGTACTGGCCGCCGTGGCCATCCCACGCTACTCCGATCTGCAGGGCAAGGCCCGTGAATCGAAGGTCCGGGCCATCGCTGGGTCGATGAAGGCCGCGGCCGGGATCACCAAGGCGCAGGCTGTGGCCACCGGGGTGAGCTGCGCCAGCGCCACCGCCGGTACGGTCACGCTGGAAGGCCGTTCCATCGCGCTGAACCATTGCTTTCCGCAGGCCCTCACGGGCCTGACCGCGGGCATCCTCGGTGCCGCCAATGTCGAAAGCGATGGTGGCTGGACGGCCGCCATCAGCACCGGCACCGCCGGCGCCGTGGGTGCTGTGCTCGACCTCAGCCTGAACGACGCGGCCACCCCGGCCAACTGCAAGGTCACCTACACCGCTGCAGCCAGCGCCGGCACCGAAGCGACGGTGACCACCGTCACCTCCGGCTGCTGAGTCCAGTCAAGGCCGAAACAATGGGCAAGTCACCGGAGCAAACCCCCATGTCCACGCAACGCATGTCCCCCCGCCCCTCACGCCAAGCCGGCTTCACGCTGGTCGAGCTGATCACCGTCATCCTGATCCTGGGTGTGCTGGCCGCGGTGGCCATCCCACGCTACTCGGATCTTCAGGGCAAGGCCCGTGAATCGAAGGTGCGTGGGATTGCGGGTTCCCTCAAGGCCGCCGCCGGTATCGCCAAGGCGCAGGCCGTGGCCACCGGCGTGAGCTGCGCCAGCGCCACCGCCGGCACGGTGACCCTGGAAGGCCGCACCATCGCGCTGAACCATTGCTACCCTCAGGCATTGACCAGCCTGACCGCCGGCATCCTGGGTGCCGCCAACATCGAGAGCGACGGGCCGCCAACATCGAGAGCGACGGTGGCTGGACGGCCGCCATCACCACCGGCACCGCCGGCGCCGTCGGTGCCGTGCTTGACCTCAGCCTGAACGACGCAGCCACCCCGGCCAACTGCAAGGTCACCTACACCGCCGCAGCCAGCACCAGCGCCGAAGCGACGGTGACCACCGTCACCACCGGCTGCTGAGACTGACACCAGGCCAGTGTGCCGGCCCCGCGCCGATGACCCACCTCAGACCCCACCATCACCGGCCTTCGGTTCACCCCGAGGCCGGTTTTACTTTGGTGGAACTGGTCATCGTGATGCTGCTGATGACCGTACTGGCCAGCATTGGCGCCAGCCGCTTCGGCAATACCGACGCCTTTGCCGCGAGCAACCTGGCCGACCAGCTGGCCAGCGCCACCCGCAGTGCGCAGGCCACCGCCATTGCGCAGCGGCGAACGGTTTACCTCAGCATCACGGGGTCGCCCCCCGAATTCAGCGCGTGCTTCGACGCCGCCTGCACCCAGCCTCTCGCCGCGCCGTCCAGTGACGGCAACTGGCTGAACTCGACGTCGGGTCTGAGCCTGGACAGCAACCTCACGCTGCAGCTGCTTGGCAACGGCAGCAGCAACCTCGCCACGGCACAGACATTGAGTGTGCTGGGTGGCGGCGCCGCCACCGCGCCCAGCCTGCGGATCGAGCCCAGCGGCCTGGTCGTGCGGCCATGAGACAGCGTGGCGTCACGCTCGTCGAGCTGATCATCAGCATGGTGGTGGCCGGTGTCATCATCAGCGGCATCTGGAGCGTCTGGGCCACCCTCGGCAAACGCTCGGCTGACCCGCTGGTGGCCCGTCAGACGCTGGCGGTGGCGCAATCGCTGCTGCGCGAGATCGAGCTGCAGCCCCTGCCCGGCACGGCCGTGGCCGCCAGTGCGCCTGGGCGCATCGGTTATGCCTCCATCCTGGACTACAACGGCCTGAACCTGAGCGGCATCCAGGACGCCGAGGGTGTGGTCATCCCGGGCCTGGAAGCTTATACGGCATCGATCAGCGTGACAGCACAGGCCTTGTCGGGCATCCCGGCCAACCAGGGCTGGTGGATACAGGTCACGGTCAGCGGGCCCGATGGAAAGTCCCAAAGCCTGGGCAGCTGGAGGGCGCGGCGATGAATCGGTCACCACGTCGCCCGTCCGTCATCTTGGCGCGCTCAGCATCCCGCGGCGTGACGCTGGTGGAACTTATCATCGTGCTGACCATCGTGGGCGTGATCGCCTCGCTGGGGGCCACGCTCGTCGGGCGACTGGCCACCGAGCAGCAGGCCCAGCGTGGCCGGCTGAACCTGGCGCAATCGGCCGACGGTGCGCTGGCCCAGGTGCAGACCGCACTGCAGCAGGCCCTGCCCAACAGCCTGCGCGTGACAGTCAACGCCGCCGGGGTGTGGATCGAATGGATACCGCTGCTGGACGCCGGTGTGGCACGCCAGGCCGCCGACGCCACCGGCACACCCAGCAACCCGCTGGACATCACCGACCCCCTCGACACCAGCTTCGACGTGCTGGGTGTCCCGATCGCCACCCCCAGCGTGCCCGCCTGGCTGGTCTTCCAGAACCTGGGCATGCCCGAGTCCGACGCCTACCTCGGCAACAACCGGCGGGCCGGCCTGGCGCTGTCCAACGGTGGCAGCACCGTCAGCTTCGCCGCGGCGGGCGCCGTCCCCGCGGGCAATGGCTCTGGCCGCTTCTTCGTGGTGGCCGCCCCGCAGAGCATCGCCTGCCGGCCCGCGGTGGGCGGTGGCTATGCGTTGTGGCGTTATTCCGGCTACGGCTGGCAATCGGCACAGCCGGTGTCAGACGGCGTGCTGACCACCGCCGCCACCAGCCTGCTGGCCAGCGGCCTGGAAAGCTGCGAAGCCGGCTACAGCCAGGCACTGGCCAACATCGGGTTGCTGACACTCAGGCTGGTGGCCGTGCAGAGCGAAGGCACGGCCCGCATGACACTGGTGCAGCAGGTGGCGTTGGACAACACGCCATGAGCCCATCAGGTCACCCGCGCCGGCTCGCACGCGGCATCGCCCTGCCCGCGGTGGTCTTCATCCTGGTGGTGATGGGCCTGCTGATCGCCGGCGGCCTGAACCTGATGATGCAGTCCAACCAATCGCATGTGCAGCAGCTGCTGGCCGCCAGGGCCATCTCCGCGGCGCGCAGCGGTATCGAGTGGGGCTTGTGGCAGGTGGGTGAGCCGGCCGGCAACACCCCGCCGGCCTGCTTTGCCAGCACCAACCTCACCCTGCCCGCCCCGCTGGCGGACATCACGCTGACCGTCACCTGCAGCCGCACCCCCGGCACGGACACGGTCGACGAAGGCGGCCTGAAGATCGCCACCTTTGCCATCACCGCCACCGCCACCCACGGCGCCAGCACCGACGCCCTGCATGTGCGGCGCCAGATGGAGGCACGCCACACGGTGTGCCGCAACCCCGGGGCGGACGCACCGCTGTTCCGCTGCTGACACAGCGCCCTCCGACGAGGCGCAGCACCCCACGTGGCTCCGCCGCCACCGGCCCGGCCAACATGGCCACCTGGGGCCTGCCCACCCGCGACCCGACCCTGCGCAGGGAGTTCTGGGCGGGGATGTGAGTCAGACCGTCTGGCTGGCCGCGGAGGCAGGCAACGCACCGGCCTTGACAGCCGGCGAGACAAGGACGGTGGCCGCCAGCACCGCCAGGCCCAGCAGCACGCATACCAGGCGCAGCGCCACACGGTTGCGGCGTTGCACGTCAGCGGCCAGCGCGCGGCATGGCAGCGGGGCCGGGGCCGAGAGGGCGGGCGGAAGTTCTGCACCATCGTCATCGGCGAGGTGTCGAAGATCGAGGTTCATGTCGCGCTCCTGAATCGGTGCTGCGATGGTGCGCCGTGTGGCCGCTGAACGCCGGTGCAGAGGTCACGCCGCCTGCGCCCGACTCTGGCCACCCCCGCAGACAGGTGCCCACGGCCCACGGCGTGAACACGCGGCCCCGCTGGGCGCGAACTGCCCCCCAAGGCCCTCGGTGTTCTGCCGATCACGCGTGCTTGTGTCACGGAATGATCCGGGGCATGAGAGGACTCATGGGTCAAGGCTCCGCCTGGGTGCAGAACTCCTGGCAAGCGCTGCGCGCGAAAGCGTCCGGCGGCCTGCGACTGCCCCCACGGCGAAAGGGCGCCGTCACCGCGTTGATGGTGGGTGAACGCTGTCTGGCGGTTCGCCTGGCCAGCGGTGGCAGCGACGGCCGGCTGCGCCTGGTGGCTGCCAGCAGTGGCGGGCCAGAGGTCATTCCCAGCTGGCAGCGACTGGCCAAAGGCAGCACGCCGGTGCTGGTGCTGGGCGCCCGTGAGCGCCAGATCCAATCACTCGACAAGCCGCAGGTGCTGGACAGCGAATTGGCCATGGCCGTGCGCTGGCCAGCCGCCGCCGCTCAGGACGTTGACCCCGATGAACTGCTGTGCACCGCCCTGCCCCTGCCTGCGATCAGCAGCACGGCGCGCCAGCAGGTACTGGCCATCAGCAGCCCACTGGCCACCGCCCGACAACACCTGGACACCCTGCGCGCGCAGCGCCTGGATGTGCGGCACATCGATGTCATCGACTCGGCGCTGCTGGGCATCCTGCGCCTGCAGGGCAACGCGCAGGAAGCCTGCGTCAGCATTGCCGCCGTGGGTGGCAGCCTGTGCATCGGGCTGATGTGGCAGGGCCAGTTTGCCGCCCTGCGCAGCCTGGCACTCCCCACCGGCCAAGGCCGCCAGGGCGACGACTTTCAGGACGCGCTGTCGCTGCACATCCAGCGCAGCGTGGATTCCTTTGAGCGGCAGGCCACGCTGCTGGCCATCCGCCATGTGGTGCTCAGCCTGCCCGCGATGAGTTATGCCGGCCGTGAGGGCGTGGCCTCCTCGGTGCCCGCCGACACCCGCATCTTTGACCTCGAACACTGGGTGGACATCGACGACTCGCTGCTCACCCTGCTGCGCGGCCACGAGGAACTGCACGCCCTGGCCTGTGTGGCGGCGTGTCGGCTGCTCGCACCCGTGGCGGTCACGGCAAAGGCGAGCGCAGAAACCTCGGCGGCCAAGGCCGACAGCGCAGCCACCACGCCAGCCGCGCCCGCAGCGCCAGCCGCCACCACGGCCGACCTGCCGCCGCTGCAGATGCCATCACCCGCCGCGGCAGCGGATGCATCAGGGCCCCGTGGCATCCCTGCAGAGCCGGGCGCGACCACCCCGCCGCGCCCCGGTGAGAAGCCGGCCGACCAGTGGATGCTGCAACCATGATCGAGCTGTTCGACGGCCCACGGCTGCTGCCCAAGCGCGACAACACGCTGCTGTTTGCCGGCGGCGTGCTGGTGCTCGGGCTGGGCCTGATGGGCCTGCACGGCGCGAACCTGCAGCACCAGCTGGCCAAGGTGGTCAACCAGAACCTGGTGATGAAAACGATGGCGGCCCAGCAGCAGGCGGCCGAGGCCGGCCTGCGCACGGTGTCGCCGGAACTGTTGGCTGACCTGCGGCGTCAGGCCGAGAAGCTGGAAGCCGAGGTGACCCCCTCGTCCACCAGTGAGGCATCGCGCATGCCGCCGTCCAGGTGGCTGGCGTCGCTGGGCGAACTGAGCACCAGCGAAGTCGGCGTGGTCAAGGCCGATGTGTCCCGCGACGGCACCGCGGTGCTGGAAGGCCAGGCCTTGAACCCACGCGCGGTGACGGTCTACATGGGTGCCTGGGAAAAACACCCTGACTTTGCCAGCCTGCAGGCCAAGTCGCTGGAGCTGCGCGAAGACCGCGACAGGCCGGGCCTGCTGCGCTTTGTGCTGCGCACGGTGCCCAACGAGCAGGTACCAGAGAGCCCTCGCGCGGCCGCGGGGGCACGCCCATGAAACGCCTGCCCGCCATGCCCGCTCTGCCAGGCCTGTCGAGGCTTCGGCTGCCGCCGGCGCTGGCCAAGGTTGGGCCATGGTGGTCTCAGCGTTCGCCACGCGACCGCTGGTTGCTGCTGGGCGCCGTCATGGCTGCCACCTTCGTGGCCATCGACACCTTGTGGACAGCACCCCTGGAAAAGCGTCTCCGCCGGGCCTCCAGCGAACTGACCGAGCGCGAGGAGAACGTCAACAAGGCGGCCAAGCAGCCGGCATCGCAGTCACCCGCACAGGCCAAGGCCCTGCGCGAACAGGAAGCTGCGCTGCGCCAGCGGCTGCAGGAAGCCCAGGCCGCTGCAGCCAAGATGGGACAGCAGACATCGGAGCTGCCGCAACTGCTGCGCACACTCACCGGCCAGGGCGGCGCAGGCGGCTCGCTGCGTCTGGTGGCGCTGGAGCTGCAGCCCGACCCGAGCCTGGCGGTGCCGACCAACGCCACCAATGCTGCCAACGCCGCCAACCAGCTGCTGGCCAGCGACGGGCCTGCCGCATCGGCCGCGCTGACGGCCATCAGCGGCGCGCTCGGCACCGCAACACCGGCACCCGCCACGTACAGCCAGCAGCGCCGCCTGTACCGCCTGCCTGTCAACCTGACCGTCAGCGGCAGCTACGACGACCTGCAGCGGCTGATGCAGAGCATCGAACGGGACGCGCCGTCGCTGCAGTGGATGTCGCTGTCACTGGACAGCACCGAGTGGCCGGCCATCAAGCTGACCTTGCGCGCCCAGGCGGTGAGCCTGCGTCCCACCTGGAGCAGCGGCTCATGACCACAGCGATGTCGGCCAACGCCCCTTGCCGCGCACAGCGTGGCGCAGCCGCGATGGCCGCCATGGTGGCCGCGGTGGCGGCACTGGCAGCACTGGCCACGGCGGCCTGGGCTGACCCCATGCGCCCGCTGGGCGGCGGCTCGTCCAAAGGCGGCAAGCCCACCGGTGCGGCCCAGCCAGGTGCGCCTGGCTTTCTGGGCGGCATTGGCGGCGGCCGCGCGCCGGCCCCTGCCACCACCGACCCCACCCCGCCCGGCGACGGCAGCCCTGCCAGCGCGGAGGCTGCACCCAAACCGCCTGAAGAACCGCGCCTGGTGGCCTTGCGCCAAGACAGCCTGGGGCAATGGCATGCGCTCTACGACGGCCGCTGGCTGACCAAGGGCGACAAGCTGGCCCGCCCCGGCGGCGACAAGGCTTCCGACGAGAGCGTGGTGAGCATCGACGGCCAGGGCATTCGCCTGCGCCAAGGTCGCCAGACACGCGACATCCACCTGCTGCCGCAGTTGCTGCCCAGCCGGCCCGTGGCCGCGGCCAGCAGCGCATCCAGCCCCACTCCGCGCATGAACGGCTCGTCCAGAGCCTCCTCCAACGCCCGCCCCACGGGCCAGAAACGGCCATGAAACCTTTCAGCGCCCCTCCTTCGTCGCCCAGCGTCATCACCCGTGCCTGCTGGCTGGCCTGCTGCCTGGCCCTGGCCGGCTGCGAGACCATGCCCAGCGTGATCGCCAAGGACGGCGCAACCCTGGCCAAGCCGCTCCTGCCGGAGATTCGGCAGATCCTGGGCGGCAAACCCGCAGAACGCAAGGCCGCGGAGCCCAGCGCCGGCGCAGCCCCCGCCGCCGCCGCCGCTGCGCCGCGGCCCGCCGACCCCCGTGGCACCGGCCGCCAGGCCAACGACAACCCCTCAGAGCTGGCTCCGCTGCCCGGCGGCCGCCAGGAGCGGCGCTTCTCCGTGGTGCTCAATGGCGCGTCGCCAGAAGCGCTGTTCATGTCGCTGCTGGCGGAAACACCGCTGTCTGTGGCGGTGGACCCGTCGGTCAAGGGCCCGATCAGCATTGCGCTGCGCGACGTCACCCTGCGCGAGGCGCTGGAACTGCTGCGCGAACTGCACAACCTGGAATACAAGGTCATCGGACGCCACATCCTGGTGGGGCCGGCCCAGCTGCAGACCCGCATCTTCTCGGTCGACTACCCCTCGTTCAACCGCCAGGGACGCAGCGACCTGCGGGTGATCAGCGGGTCGATCACGGGTTCCGGCGGTTCAGGCCAGGTCGCCAGCGGCGGCGGGGGCGGTGCCTCCACATCGGCACCGGGGGTCGGCAACGGCCCCGAATCGAGCCGCATCAGCACCTCGATGCGAAACGACCTCTGGGCGGAGATCGAATCCACCGTCAAGCTCCTGATCGGCGAAAAGGAAGGCCGCAGCGTGGTGGTGTCACCGCAGACCGGCAACGTGGTGGTGCGGGCACTGCCGCGCGAACTGCGCACCGTGGCCGATTACCTGGAAACCACGCGCGCCTCGGTGCAGCGCCAGGTGATGCTGGAAGCCAAGGTGGTGGAGGTGACGCTGCGCGACAGCGAACGCTCCGGCATCAACTGGGCGGCCTTCAAGGCGGGCAGCAACACCGGAGCGTCCATCGGCATGGTCGGCCCAGGCACCCAGCTGGGGCAAACCGGCCAACTCATCAGCGGGCTGGTGTCGGCGCTGCCGGGCCAGGCCATCGAGGCGGCCGCCACGGCGCCAGGGTCACTGCTCGGGCTGGCCTTCCGCACCAGCAACTTTGCCGCGGTGCTCGATTTCCTGGGCACCCAGGGGCAGACGCAGGTGCTCTCGAGCCCGCGCATTGCCACGATGAACAACCAGAAGGCCGTGCTGAAGGTGGGCACCGACGACTTCTTCGTGACCAACGTGTCCACCACCACGTCGCCGGTGGGCAACACCACCAGCAGCAGCCCCAACATCACCGTGCAGCCCTTCTTCAGCGGCATCTCGCTGGACGTGACACCGCACATCGATTCCAACGGCTTCATCACGCTGCACGTGCACCCGGCGGTGAGCACCGTCAGCGAGCGCAACAAGGTGCTCAACCTGGGTACCCAAGGCAGCTTCACGCTGCCCCTGGCCAGCAGCGACGTCAACCGGGCTCGTGTCGGAGCCGCTGCGCAAGATCATGGGCGGGCAGAGCACCCGCCTGACGGAAAAGCGTGAACTGGTCATCCTGCTGAAGCCGACCGTCATCGACCCCCAGCGCGGCGACGATGATCTGCGCGCCGATGCACTGGAGCGTTTGCTGGAGTGGACAACCACCCAGAAGCCGATCGCCAGGACCGAGACCGTACCTGCGGCGCCTGCACCGGTGGCAGCGCCTGCGGTTTCGCCTGAACCGGCGCCTGTTGCAGCGCCTGCTGCTGCATCAGTGGCTGCACCAGTGGCCCCGCCGGCCGTTACGCCAGTTGCCGCACCGGTGGCGGCGCCGGTGGTGGTGCCGGCAGCGGTGGTACTTCCCCAGCCTGTGGCCTCAGCACCCGCACCCGCACCCGCACCCGCACCCGCACCCGCACCCGCACCTGCATCTGCATCTACACCTGCATCTACACCTGCATCTGCACCTGCGCTGGCGCCAGCGCGAGCCTCTGCACCCGTGACCGCCACCGCACCCAATGCGGTGGCAGCGACGGCGCCCGCAGCGTCACCCCTGGCTGCCGCCCAGAACCTCGGGTTGGACCTGCCGCTTCCGGGCGACACCACCCCGCCCGTGGCGGCGCTGACGCTGCCCGAACTGACCGTGCTGGAACCCCTGCCGCCTGCCAAGCCCGCGGCGACGCCCACGGGTTCTGGCGGCAGCGCGGCCCGCAAGGCCAGAACAGCGCCTGCAGCCAGCGGC
>JAJTDE010000170.1 GCA_021298085.1 Rubrivivax sp. | reverse complement strand
CGTCAGCGGTCTGGTTCGGCATGCCGCGAATGCCACGCCGTTTCCAGAGCGCGCACTTCGTAGGGTGGCTGAGGTTTCTCACTAATCAGGTTTGCAGATGTACTTCAGTTGAAGAATGGCTTTGACCAAAAGTGGTAAGTCTTCAGCTCAGCTGATGTAGTTCTGACTTTACTAGCTGGCGGGAAGTGCGGTGAAGTCAAAGGCGTGGTTATTTGTGAACAACACGAGCTGAGTATCGAGCAGGAGACTGCTGCCTTGGAAAGCCACAGCTGCGGCAGCAATGGCCACTACTTTGGTTAAGTCCCGAGAAAGCTCGGGTGCCGAGGGTTAGGATTAGTTTCGTGGTGCCAGTGTTTGTGAGGCGGCAGACCAATCTCGACGG
Source organism: Rubrivivax sp. (assembly GCA_021298085.1). Lineage (GTDB taxonomy): Bacteria > Pseudomonadota > Gammaproteobacteria > Burkholderiales > Burkholderiaceae_C > Rubrivivax. The sequence goes on along the minus strand of JAJTDE010000170.1, from coordinate 7,720 downwards.
CCAACGATGTTCCAAAAGCAGCCAGTGCGTCCGATGGCGAAGGTGCGTGTGCTCAAATCCATGTGTTGTTCCCCCTGTGTGGCCCGGTTTGTGCTGGGCGTTTGACAGGGCATTCTGCGGGCAGGCTGCGGGTGTTTCACCCCTATGTTGCCCACTGGGCACGCGGCTTCCCACGTTCAAGGGGTGGCCCTTACACGGTTTCACTGCACCTTGTCCTACGCATTAGCCAAAGTCGTCATTTCTCTGCTTACGCCCATGGGCACGGCCTTGTGCCTGGTGGTGGTGGCTGGCACCTTGGCCGCCTTCAAGCGCCGCCACACACCCTGGCTGCTGGTGAGTGTGGCGATGCTGTGGTTGGCCGTTTGGTCTACCCCCTGGGCCAGCTACATGGTGCGCAGCCGGCTGGAAGCACCGTTTCCGCCCGTGCCCGTTGCCGCCACGCCGCCTGCCGCGGCTATCGTGCTGCTGGGCGGTGGCATTGCGCCGCCTGCCAAGGGGCGTGAACACTCGAACATGAACCAGGCGGCTGACCGCATCTGGCACGCGGCCCGGCTTTACCGCGCAGGCAAGGCACCGTTGATCGTGCTCAGCGGTGGTTCAGGCGCCATGGGTGAAGCCACGTCTGAAGCGCTGGCCATGCAGCTGCTGCTGCAGGAATGGGGCATTCCCGCCCAGGCCATGGTGCTGGAAGAACTCAGCCGCAACACGGCCGAAAACGCGCGTTTCACAGCCGCGCTGCTGCGCCAGCGCGGCATCCGCGAAGTGCTGCTGGTGACGTCCGCGCTGCACATGCCCCGTGCGCTGCCGCTGTTTGAAGCCCAGGGCCTCACCGTGCACCCCGCCGCGGCTGACCATGAAGGCCGCGCCACCGCGCATTGGCCGTGGTGGCAGCGCTGGTTGCCGGAAAGTGCTGCGCTGGATGGCAGTGCGCGGGCCATCAAGGAATGGGTGGGGCGTTGGGTGGGGTAGGGCGGCTGCTCGCAGAAAGTGCCTGGTCGCGGCTGCTTAGCGCAAGGCGCGCTGAAGGCTGCTGAACCTCACGCGCTTCCGCCCCACGCACGCCGCTGGTCAGCCAGAAAAGGCCTGTCTACCTGCTGAGCCAGTGCGTCCACATCGGCCGCCCGCACACCCACCGCCGCAAAGTGCGCCTTCCAGCCCGACACCACAGCCACCACCTGGCGTACTTGGTCTTCGGCGTCGGCCCGCGTGAGCCCGAACAACGCATGCTCTGACAGCGCGTTGGCCAGCGTCGAATCTGCCATGTCTACGCCAACGCGCATTTGCTGGTAACCCAGCGCCTGGCCGGTGGGCAGCACGTCGAAGGCGGGCGAAAGTTCCAGCGTGCCCTGGTCGTTCATCAGCAGGGCGTGGTTTTTCTCGTGGTCGTCGGTGTTGTCCATCAGGATGTTGAACACCATGCGCCGGAACAGCTCAGCCATCTGGCCGCGCGCCACGCCGCCAGCCGCCGCGCCGCGCCGGCGCAGCAACTGCGCCAGCTCGGGGTAGCCCAGGCTTTCGCCCGCCGCCTTCAAGGCCACATGGGCTGACATGGCGTGCACCCGCTGGCCGGGCGGGCCCCCCGGGTGCTTGCCCAGGCGATCAAACCGCTTGACAGCCACCGCGTGCCCGTGGGGCAGGGGCACTGGCCGTGTCTCGGCCACACGGATGTGCGCCTGCGCAGCCAGCGTCATGGTGGCGTGCTCCACCAGCGGCATGTCCACCGTCTCGCCCAGCTCTGAAAACTTCAGCACCCATGGCGCGCCATCGATGCCCAGCAGCGCCTTGGGCCGCGCACCGCCCATGGTGGCGCCAGGCGCAATCAGGCGGTGCTGCGCCTGGGGAACCGGCTCGCCGGCGGCGACCTTTTTCACCAACTCATCCAGCAAGGCCACATCGGCCAGCTGGGGCAAAGGCCCCAGGCGCCGCGGCTGGTAAAACTCGGCCCGCAGGGAAACGCCCAGCGCGCCGAAACGTTCATCCCCGGCAAAGTACAGGTACTCCATCAGCGAAAGGCGCGGTGGTTTGTCGACAAAGCGAATCACCCGTTCGCCCCAGCGGTCTGGCCGGGCATCGTCCACGGCGCCGGCCGCCGTGTCTTTTTCCGCGGGCAGAAACTCGGTGTCGATCAGGGGCAAGTCTTCACTGAGTGCAAAACCAGCCTTCAGCCAAGCCGGGGCGTACCGCAGCGACACCCCTCGCGTGGCCCGTACGGTGCGAAGTTCACCCACCAAGACAGGATGGCTTGGCTGACCCAGCCACCACAGATACAGGGTGTCTGTGACGGCGTAACCGCCTGGGGTGCCTTCTGCTACCGCCATCAGGGTGCCGTGCCGGAATGGCCCGGTTCAGCGGGCAACGACGCCTCGGCGCCGGCCTTCAACCGTGCCTGCAGCGAAACCGGCGCGCGCACCGCGCGTGCACGGGCAGCCCGTACTTCGTTCTCCAATGCGCCCATGTCAAGCTGCGGCGCGGCCAGTTCCGGGATGGCCTGAGCACGGCCCATCAGCCACAAGGCGGTGGCGTAGGTGCCGAAAGCGACGCCAGGGTCCCCCTGCTCCATGCGGGCCAGAGTGGGTTCTGAGACGCCGATGCGGCCCGCCCATGCCTTGATGGATTCTTTCCGCCGCTTGCGGGCAATGGCCAGGTTGGCCCCCAGCTCACGCAGGTGGGAACTCACCTGTGGTGGCAGTTCCAGTGAGGTGGGGGAGCGTTTTGGCATGATGTAGATGCTAGCAAAAACGGCCGTAAAGCGATATCTATGTTGGCTGTGGCGGAGCTGGTTGGCCAAAGATGGCCGAGCAGCGCGGGAGAGCACCGGCGTACCACTTGTTAACTTCCTTGCATCTGTGTAGGCTCGCCGCATAGGAGCTACACATGGCAACGAATCTCGCGCTGGATCAGGATTTACTTGAACGAGCCTTCAAGGTGAGCGGCGAGCCCACAAAAAAGGCCGCTGTAACCCGAGCGCTGCAAGAATTCATTGCTCGGCGGGAGCAGAAACGTGTTTCAGATCTGTTCGGGAAGCTCGAATGGGACGCCAAATTCGACTACAAGGCTGAGCGGGCAAGAAAGCTGTGAGTCTGCTGGTTGACACAAGCGTTTGGTCACTCGCATTCAGAAGGGATGCCGACAACGCGGTTCCCGAAGTGCAGATGTTGCGTCAAGCCCTTGAGGGAGGCTATCAAGTCTTCACAACGGGCTTGGTGCTTCAAGAACTCCTCCAAGGCTTCTCTGGACCCAAGGCTCGCGACCAGCTGGTTGAGCGACTCGGCGCGCTGGGCTTCTTGCAGCCGGATCGCGACGACCACATTCAAGCGGCCGAAGTTCGAAATGCATGCCGCAGGCGGGGCGTTCAGGTCGGCACCATTGACGCGTTGCTCATTCAACTGTGCCTACGGTACGACCTGGCTCTCCTGACGACTGACAAGGACTTTCACTCGGCCGCGAAGCATGTCAGTTTCCGCGTATGGACCGCGCAGTGATGGCGAGCGAGAGTTCCAACTCCGCCCGTTCATTCAGCTAGGCGGCGGGTGGGTTGATCACCGTCCGCTTGCCATCCAGCCCAACCACCCACACCTGCTGGGCGCCGGCAGCCAGGTAAAGCCCGGCTTTCATGTGCATCTCGGCCCAGGTGTTGGCGGGCGACATGATCTCCACGCAAATTTCTGGCGCCTCTGTGAAGGGCGTACACCAGCCCAGCCGTTTCAAACGGGCGTTGGACACCCAGGCGACGTCGGCCACCCGCACGCCATCAGACGTCTGAATGCTGCACTCCACCAGCACCCGCCCGCCGCGGCGCTTCTTGAGCTCAGTGGCCAAGTCCACCTGCAAAGCGCCATGCTGGTTGCTGGCGGGGCTCATTTCGATCTTGCCCCAACGGTTCAACTCGATCTTGAACGGAAGGTTTTGCAGGAGCGGGTTGTCGACAATGTCTGACCACCGCAGGGTACTCATGGTGTAGTCCAATGGCCGCAAATGAACGTTGATTGTGCACCGCGTGCGGTGCATTCGTGCGTCGCTACTGCATGGTCAATGGAAGGTCCGTGCGCCTGCCATCCATGGCTTACCCTACAACCCGTCTCTCATCACCCGTCACCGCAACCCATGGCCGGATACCGCCTACCCGGTGCGCTGTGCGTCAGCCGTACACCGCTCATTCCTGGCGGCACCCTCTGCCGCTTCCCAGCGACCCTGCCAGGGCTCTTGTGCCCGTCGCCCGAGGCGCCTGCACGTTCGGCCTGGTTGTTTTCCGTGCCCGGCGGCTTCGCGCCAGAAGCGCTGTCACTGGGCCCCGACGGCGTTGCCCTGCTCAAGGCGGTCGAAACATTGCGCCTCACGCCGTATGACGATCAGACCGGCCGCGATGTTTCCGCCTGGGTGGCCGGTGCCACCATCGGCTTTGGCCACTTGATTGCGCGGGAAGAGTGGGCGGCTTACGAACGTGGCATCACAGAAGACCAGGCTGACGCGTTGTTCCTGGCTGACCTCGCGCCCTTTGAGGACGCGGTACGGGGCAGCATCGCCACTGGACTTCAACAGTACGAGTTTGATGCGTTGGTGATGTTGGCTTTCAACATCGGCGTGTCGGGTTTCAAGGGCTCTTCCGTGGTCAAGCTGGTGAATGATCCGCAGGCCTCTACTGGCCATGCCAGCCTGGAGGCGGCCTGGAAGGCCTGGAACAAGTCCCAAGGCCGGGTGATGAAGGGTCTGGACAACCGGCGCGCGGCCGAGTGGCGCGTGTTTACACGGGCGGTATATGCCCGTTGGTAGCGGAACCACGCGCCGGGCTTGGCTGCGGGCGACGCTGGGCATGGCCTGGCTGCCCCTGGCCGCCATGCACCCCGTGGCATGGGCCCTCGACAACCCCGACACCCCGGATGCCGTCGCTGCGTTCAAGGCCCGCGAAGAGCCGCTGCGCAGCCGCTGGAGTGTTGACGCGGGTGGCCCGCAGCAAGCCGCCGCCGCCCGGGCCTACGCCGCCTTTCTGGACGCCGAACTGAACCAGGCTTACCAGACACTGCTGGCCGTGCTGCCCGGCGACGCCCGCCAGGCCCTGGTACGCGCCCAGCGCCAGTGGTTGGCCTGGCGCGCGGCTGAACAGCACTTGATCGACGGCCAGTTCACCGCGCAGCGCCACGGCAGCTCCGCCGCCTTCTCGCGCGCGGACATGGCGCTGCAGCTGACGCGCCAACGGGTGCTGACGCTGCTGGCCTACCAGCAGAACCAGCCGGCCGCCCGTTGAGCGCGTCGGCTTCGCCCCAACGGGGCCACTCGGTGCACCCTTTGGCGCGATCTGCGGGCAGACGTTCGCCCATGGCCTTGCTGAAAGCATTGGCCAAGCTGTGTGCGGCCGGTACGGTGCTGCTGCTGGTGCTGACCATGGCGCTGGCGTGGGCCTTGCTGGCCCCTTCGCCCGCGGTGCTGCGGCCGGCCGATGCGGTGGCCTTGGCGCCCGGCCAGGCGCACCAGGCGGTGAGCTGGCTGCGCACCTTGGCCTTGCAGGGCCTTCAGGGCCTTGAGGCACCGCCCGTAGTGCAGGCGCCCGGCGTTGTGGCCGCTACGCCGCCGGTTGAACACCTTCCCCCCGAAGCCCTGCACGCCCTGGCACAAGACCTGGCCACCCGCGCGTGGCCGCAGGGCGGCCTGGCCACCCAGGTGGTGCTGCTGCCGCAGCGGGCAGAACTGTCCATCAGCCTGCCGCTGCAGGCGCTGCCGCGGCTGGGCCCCAGGCTGCCGGAGCAGCTTCCAGCCTGGCTGCCCCGTTGGCTTAACCTGCACGTCAGCCTTCAGCAGCGGCCCGAAAAACGCCTGCCCCAGCTGCAGGCGCTGCAAGTCGGCCGCATCAGCCTGCCCACGGGCCCGCGCGCCCAGGCACTGGCCCGCTGGGCGGTGCAGCGGCTGGGCTGGCAAGCGCGCGTCAACCAAGTGGCCTTGGCGCTGGCGGCTGTGCAGCAGGTGGACATCCAGCCCCAGGGCGTTCGTCTTCAGCTGCTGCCGCCCTGGCTGCTGGGCCAGCAACTGGGCCCGCTGCTGCTGCCCGGGGTGCCGCTGGAACGGCTGCAGCCCTACTGCCAGCGGCTGGTGCAGGTGCTGCAGCCGCGCGCAGGGCAGGCACCCAGCGCCGGGCAGGGCCCCTTGGCGCTGCACACCGTGCTGCAGCCGCTGCTGGCGGCCGCCGCCAGCCACGCCGCGCCCATGGCGGGTGCGGCCACCCCACCACCCCCGTCTTCTTCTGCGCTGCCGTTGCCGCTGGCGCAGGAGTTCCAGCTGGCCACACTGGCCGCGGTGCTCTACGCCACCCAGGTGCCGCCCGCCCTGCTCGCGCCAGGCTTCATCTGCCCGCTGCCGGCCTACCGCACGGTAGAACTCGCCGGCCGGCATGACCACGCGCTGCACTACCTGCTGTCTGCCCTGCTGGCGCAAGGCGCCCACCCCATGCTGGCCGACGCCGTGGGGCTGTACAAGGAACTGGCTGACCTGGGTGACCCGAAGGGCTCCGGCTTCAGCTTCGACGACCTGGCGGCTGACCGCGCGGGTGCGGAGTTTGGTTTGCTGTCACGCCGTGCGCCGGCCCAGCTGGCTGGCCGCGTGGCGCTGATGCGCAGCGATGCCTTCCTGATGCCTTCGGTGCAGGGGCTGCCCAGCCAGCTCTCGGCTGAACAGCTGAAGGCTCAACTGGGGGGTTATGGGTCAGCCCGCTTCAAGGGCTGGATGGCGGAGGTGGAGCACCGGGTGCGGGGGGTGCCGGTGCTGGGGCCTTGAGGGGGTGTGGTTGACGCGGCCGGGGCGTGGTTGGCAGTCGTTCTTCCACGAATCACGTGGTCATCGCGTTAACCAAAATGCGGACCTTTGGTCATAATAGTGACCAAATGAGCGAGTCCCCTCTAAGCCCCGTTCTTGAACGTCAACTGCTGCTCCAGTTGGGCGACCGCCTCCAGCAGTTGCGCAAGGCCCATGGGCTCGGCACGGTCGAGATGGCCGCTCGCGCAGGCATTACCCGCAATACCCTTCGCGCGGTGGAATCGGGCGACCCTGGGCCGTCCATCGGTACCTATGTGCGCGTGATGTCTATTCTGGGTGTAGGTGGCGAACTTGCCCTGTTGGCAAACGGCGCGTTCCAGGCGTCTGTGCCTGGCTCGGCCTCGGCGCGTTCAAGGCGCGCAGCATCTGTTGTGCAAGTTCGCATCAGTGGCGATGAAACCAGCCACCGCCTGCAGGACATGCAAAGCCTCGCACTGCACACTGAGGCCGTGAGGTTGGCCAAAAAGGACAAGACCTTGGTGACGCAGGCGCTTGACGTCGTCAACCGTTGGCTAGCCACCGGTGATGCCCGCTCCGCCAGCCTTTGGCGCGAGTGGCAAAGTGTCCTCAGCACGGGCGCCTGGCGCAAGGTTCTTGGGCGCACTCGCCGTGCGCAGCAACTGAGGCAAGCTTCGCCGCTGGTTGTTGTACTGTCTGAGGACGTTCGTCAAGACATCCTTGAACAGGTGCGGCAGTTGAGATCTGGCATTGTGATTAACAGCACCGACGCCGCGAACCCGGGTGCACTGTTTGCCCAGAAACACTCGGGCACGCCATGACACGAGAGGAACTCGAACACATCATCCGGGCCAGTGGCGACATCACGAATCCTGATTAGTGAGAAACCTCAGCCACCCTACGAAGTGCGCGCTCTGGAAACGGCGTGGCATTCGCGGCATGCCGAACCAGACCGCTGACG
>JAJTDE010000039.1 GCA_021298085.1 Rubrivivax sp. | reverse complement strand
TATCCATCGTCTTCCTTTCTGTTTGGCCACAGCCTAACTCCACGCTCAACGCGGACCTCGCAAGGCTCGGCCCGTTAGCTGGGGGTTAGGCCGTCAGAGCGTGCAGCAAGGGCTTCACCCAGCGCCACACGACGGGCGCGAGCCAGGCCAGCAAGACGCCAAAGCCGACCAGGATGGCGGCAACGGCGGCGAGGAATGCGTACAGGTCACGGTCTGAAAAATTAAACATCGTTACGCTCCAAAGACGCGCCGCAACGCGGCCATTTTCTCGGGCGGGAATGCTTCGCAGCCTTCCACCGCTTCCAGCAGTTCGAGCGCAGCGCGCACAATCAGCGCTGTCTGCTCATGCACTGAATGCACGCCAGCCATGCGAGCGGCGTCAATCGCGGCTTTGTCGTACAGCGGCGTCACCTCTAGGCCTTCGGCGTCTGCCAGCTTTTGAACGTGCGGCTGCAACGTGGTCCACATGCGTGCATTGCCGTCATCCAAAAAAATCACCCACGCACGCGGCCTAACTCCGTGCTCCAGCCGACCAGCGTCGGCGTCTGTGCTTCGGTTCTCTTCGGTCATTTGGTTTCGCCTCCTTGTCGGCTGAGCGGGGGGTTAAGGTGCTCTCTCACGATCCCGTGATGGCGCGAAACACCCAAACTGCGGCACCTAAGAACGCACCAGCAGCCGCGCCAAGCGCAGCGATGTAAAGCACCAGCAGCGCAAGCGCTGCGATCACGCCGCCACCAGCCAGCGTGCTAATGCCGGCCAGCTCCATCAGTTCGCGTTTCGTCATTCTTTGTTGCTCCAATCTCAAAATGGCGCATCCGGCACCTGCCCGTGGTAGTACCTCATGGGCAAGCGCTTGCACAGTACCCTGGCCACCTCAATTGGCGGCTTCATGAATGGCCATGAAGGGTCGATCACGCTCAGCCTCAGCACGGTTCTAGTGGTTCCAGACACCTCAATGGCTCGATGCCCGCCGGGCATTTCCCACGGGTCACCGTTGCTCATGACGTGTGGCCTCCGGCTGGGCTGCTCGGGTGGTTTGGTTGCTCGTTGCATGCATCACATGTGCATTTCCCGCATCGGAAGACAGCGCATGCCGGGTAATCGTGCGTGTGCTTTCCTTCGTTTCGCAGCACTGCGCGATTGAGGCGCACCGCTTCCGCGGCTGCCAGGTGCTCGCTCAGGAACGGGCCGCTAGAATAGATGCCTTCGCTGGTCACTACGTCCCAGCCGCCGGGCGCCGGCTCGTGGCTGTATTGCTTGAGCGGCGCGTGCATCATTGCTGCGTGCCCTTCAAAAGCCCGCGCCACCGCAGCGTGTTGTAGATGCGGCAGTCAAGCCGGTGCAACATGCCGTCATGGCCTGATACCCACCAACTGCCGTTCTTCCACAGCAGCCGCACCGTGTTCCACCCGGCCCGCAGGGTCACGTCATACCACCCCGGCCGCGCAGGCTGTACGCCCACAAACCAGGGCGTTAGCTGTTCAGTATCGTGCTGCATCGAACACCCTCACGCCTTCCCGTTCAGCCGGCTGCGCCAGCACCCGACGCACGCGCTCTGCCACTCGCGCCTCCGCGTCGTACTTGTCTTTGTGCGTGATGCCTGCCATCAGGTCGGCAAACGCGGCCACCAAATCGCGCAGCGCCTGCAGCTCTGTGGCCCGCACCGCGCGCACACCGCTGGCCTGCTGCCTGTCCAGCACTGCACAGACGGCATCCTGTGCGGCCGGCACCACGCCATCGGCGTCGGTTGCCAGGCGCATGCGGCAGAGTTCCTCGGTGAGGTTGATGGCATCGAACAGCGCGGCCCATTGGGCTTTTCTGGCCTGGCCGCGGCTGACGGCGGTCAGTGCCTCGTGCAGCTCGCTTTGCCAGGTCAGGCGGTCGTCCAGCGTCAGCAGGGCCGAGCCCTGGAACGCTGCCAGCATGGCCAGCGGGTTCACACGGCCAGGCCGGTAGGTCTTGCGGGGTTTGCTGGTGCGGCCCATGGTTTCAGGCGCCCAGCGGCTTGCTGTGCACACGCAGATGGCCCTGGTGCTGCCAAATCTTGCGGTACATGTTGATGGCCACGGCCTCGGCTTCCTGGGCCACCTCGGGCCCGGCCACCAGCACCTGGCCGTTTTCGTCCACCACGGCCAGGCGCGCGGGCCTGCCGTTGGCGGTAACGCTCAGCCCCTCGTGCCCGACGGCGCTGATCACAACACCGGGCAGCCGGCCGGTGGGTTGCGTGCCAATCATGACGCCTGCCCCTGCGCAACGCCCTCGGCTGCGGCGGCCTGCACCTGGTCGTAGTAGCGCCGTTTCTGCAGCAACTCCGGCACAAACAGCACCTGCATGTTGACGCGGTGCGCCACGTGCAGCTCCAGATTGGCGCCTTTGCTGGCCCACCAGCCTTGCAGCAGCGCGATGCCGTCGCAATCGAGCATGGCCTTCAGGTCGGCGCGCAGGCAGGCGCTCCAAAACTCGGGGCTCTCGCGCGGCGTGTCCACCACCAGCTCGGCAGGGTTGACCACCTCGTGCCCCATGGCGCGCAGCGCGGCCGCGGCCTTGTGGAAGGCGGGGAAATTGTCGTCAGGCAGGCCGGTCATGGGCCCGGAGAGATACAGCTTCATGCTGCCTCCGTGTGCGTGGTGGTGATGGGCTGCAGGCTTTCCAGGCCCAGCAGGTGCGCGCGGTTGACGGGCAGTTCAGCCGCCGGCCCGCCGGTCAGGCCGGGCACGCGGCTGGGCACGGCCACGCCCTGGCGCCTGGCCATCCAATCGCCGGAGATTGCGCCTCGGCCGCACACAGACGGGTCTGCGTGGTACGGGTGGCGGGGGGCCGGGCACGTGGTGTAGATCACCCCGTCTTTGTGCTCAACCACGGGCGTGGTGGTGTCCCACACGGGCCGCAACGGCACGCGGGCGGTGTCCTGCTGCTGGCCGCACACGCCCAGCTCTTTGCCCAGGCGCGGCGTGATCCAGCCATTGACGGCCCGGCTGAACGTGATGCGGTTGTCTTTGCTGGCCGCATACGTCCAGTGGTTGATCATCCATTCGGGTGCGTCAAAGGCGTGCATCAGTTGCGATTTGGTGCACGGTGCGGTGTCGCACATGTCCACCATGCGGGCGATGGATGCCGCGCGCTCGGGGTCTTGGGGTCTGCCCATGGGGTGCTCTTTCAGTCTTGCCCGCGCGTCAGGCGGGTGATGTAGGTTTCGGGGATGAGGTCGCTGCAGAAGTTCAGGCGCAGCGCTGGGGCGCCGTTGCGCACCCACAGGCTGATGCTTTCGCCAAAGGCCGTCACCCTGGCGTGCTGCCGCAGGCTGGCGCACTTGCTGTGGGCGGCCATGTGCGCGGTGGGGCTGGTGCCAAGGTCTTGCTGCGCCACGATGGGCAGGCCGTGCGCGCCGTCCAGCTCGGCCACCAGCAGCGCCCGGGGCTCTGCGCCCACGGTGTAGCGCACCACTGCATCGCACAGCAGCCGGCCGCTGATGCGGATGGCCAGCGGCGCAGCGGCTGCATGGGCGCGTTGGGTGGCCGTTGGCATCACAGCACCAGGCGCAGTTGGCTCAGGCTGACGCGCAGGCGGCGGCGGGTCTTCGCCAGCTCCAGCAGATCGTGGTTGACTTGCTGCAGCGCGGCCTGGGCCTGCGTGCGGGCCTCGTCGTCGCTGAAGTCAACGGCGCGCATCAGCCAGGCGTGGCGCAGTTGAAGCTGAGCCTCGCGCATGTCCAGCTCATCAATCTGGCGGTGGATGGCGCTGCGGCGGCGCATGTCGCGCGCCTCTTCGGCCAGTTGCCCGGGTAGCGCGATGATGTCGCGCAGCAGTTGCACAAAACCTCGAATCACAGCAGACCTCCCAGCGCATGCCACACGGCTTGCGCAGCAGTGGGCACGAGGTGCCCGTACATGGTGCCGGTGGCAATGCCGGCGCCGGTGAAGATGGCCAGCAGTGCGCTGGGCCAGGTGGCGGTGTTGGGCCTGCGCATGTCAGCGGCCCCACGTGGTTTCAACACTGAGGTGCACGGCGCTGCTGGCGCCATACCGCGGTGGCTTGGGCAGGTAGCTCAGGCGCGCGGCCAGGTTGCGCGTCAGCGGCAGGCGCATGCTGGGAATCAGCAGCGGTGATACCGGGCTGTCCGGGTATCCGGTGATGGCGCCGGCCGTCAACGCAAAGCGCCCATCTGCCGTGTGCCAGGTGTGCCCGAGGTAGGCGCTGGTGCGTCCGTAGCTGTTGCGCACGATGCCGGCCGTGATGCCGGTGCGCAGGTGCTGCACGTAGGCGCCGCGGTTGCCGTCTTTGAAGGCCGCGGCGTTTTCGTGGCGGCTGAACAGGTGGGCGCCTGCCAGCCAGTCATCCGTGGCCAGCTTGGCGTGGGCGGGGCTGGCAAACGCCAGCACCAGCGCGCAGGCGGCGCAGAAAGCCACAGCGGCAATGGCGCGCATCAGCAGGGCGGCGGCACTCATTGCGCGGCACTCTGCAGGGTGACGGTGGGCGCGGCCAGTGCGGGGTGCACGGCCGGCTGGGCGGCAAAGCGATTGGGCTGCGCCTGGTCGTGCGCGGCGGTCAGCAGGTCGTGCACCGTGCGGTAGCGCGCCAGGGCGGCGTGCAGCGCGGTGGCTGGTGCTTGCGGGGTTGGTTGGCTGAGCATCGTGCGCTCCATCGGGTTGATGGAACGCACTTTAGGTCAACCTAAACCGCCTGTCAAGTCAAACCTAAACCCGTTTCGTCTGACAAGGGAAACCACTAGGTGCCCGGTGCTGGTTTGGCCAGCACCTCCACGATGTTCTCCCACTGCTGCTTTTGGTGCTCGGGCAGTCGGTCGAAATTCAGTGCAAACGCAAGGGTTCTTGCGTCCATTGCGTCGAAAAACCCCGGATCAAGGTGCAGCCGATCCTCTAGGTTGCGCGCGGCGGTGTCGCCGAAAGGTTCTTCAGGGTTCAGCAATTGGCTGAGCCGGCCTTTCGAGAGTCCTGATGCTTCCAAAAACGCTCCCCTATCGCCGTTGAAACGGCCTTCTATGAGAGCTTGTAGTTTGATGCGGCGTAGGGAGTGCATGGCGCGAACAGCGTACAACCCACTGGTTTAGGGGGTGCTTTACAAGTAGGTTTAAGATCGCCTAAACTTCGGCCATGGAACTCCATCAGTGGCTTGACATGCCTGAAAACGCTGGCAAGGCAACTTGGCTTGCCGATCAGTTGTCGCGCACAAAGGCGGCGGTTTCGCTGTGGCGCGAATCCGGGGTGCCTTTGGGCCTTATCCCGCGTGTGGCAGAGGTCACAGGCGGTGCGGTGACGGTGGACGCAATGCTGCAGCATGCCATGCGCTGCAGGGCGGCAGCGGCTGCGCGCCCATCGAGTGCGGGGGCTGCGGTTGTGTGCAACACCATGTGTTCGCGGGGTGCTGCATGAGTGCCGCCGCATTTCTTCAGTTGTCTCCTCCCTCCCGCTTTGCGGGATTTGCCCCGGCCCGTGTGGGTCGGGGCTTCTTTTTGGGTGGTGGCGGCCATGCCGATGACATCGGCATCGGCAAATCGGCCTTGATGGCATTCCCCGAAAAGAGCCCGCAATGCCGTGCATTTGTGCGCAGCGAGCGTGGGGGATGCCGCTGATGGCCCGCATCCGTGGGCAGTACGGCCCGGTGGCACAGGCGCTGCTGCAGGCCGCCGATGAACAGCCGGGCACGGTGCGCGAGCTGGCGCAGCGGGCCAATGTGGGGTACGCGGTGGCGCGCTACAGCGTCAGCCGGCTGGTGAGCGCTGGCGTGTGTGTGTTGGACGGTGGGCGGCCTGCGAAGGTCTGGCCGGCTGCCCAGCACGAACAGACCAGCACCGGGGCCATGGAGGCGCTGGATGCCCTGCAGGCCTGCTGGCTGGGGCGTGGGTCATCAACACACGAGGCGCGCCCGATGTAGCGCCGGCCGGGTCATTGATGCACCTGGCTGGCGGGGAAACCGCGAGCGGCCAGGGAAGAAGCCACTACTCGGGGGAAGACGTTGAAAAAGTGGCAAGGGGCGGCGAAGCCAGCACCCCTGCGTCGCAAGGCTGGCGGGTCTACGTGGCTCCGGTGAGCAGTAGTGAAGGACTTGGCGCCAAGGGTGGGCTAGGTCCGTCCACCAGAAAGCAGCCAAGTTTCCTCCAGTGGTTCCCTGGTTTTTGTAGGAGTGAGTGAATGTCTCCAGTTCTCCAGTTATCCATGCTCGATGGTCAGCGAGCGCGCAAACGGCCACCGATGGCCACAGAAACACCCGAGGTTGAGCGCATCTTCGCTCACTGGGTCTTCATGCTGGGCAAGAACCCCAAGCGCTGTGCACTCGGCCCTGATCGGCGCAAGATCATCAGCAAGGCGCTGGCTCTGTACGACGCTGAAACCCTGGAGCTGGCCATTGAAGGCTGCGCGGCCAGTGCATGGCACCGCGGCGCCAATGACCGTGACACCGAGTACGCAGGCCTTGAGCTGATCCTGCGCGATGAGGCGCACATCGAGCGCTTTGCTGAGCTGGGCGAACGGCTGCGCGAGCAGGCAGCGGCTGACGCGGCCAGGGCTGCACAGCGGGCCCAACAGGAAGCCGAGGCGCCAGCCGTGGACCCGGCTGCGGCAGCGGCGGCGCGTCAGCGCTTGCGTGACCTGGCTGCGCAACTGGCAGGCCGCAAGGCGGGCGGCAGATGACGGGCGAGCTGCGAGTGCCGCCCCACAGCCTGCAGGCTGAGCAAGGGCTGATAGGCGGGCTGCTGTGCGACAACAGCGTGCTGGACAAGGTGCCGCCCATGGATGACGCTGACTTCTACGTGTGGGAACACCGCGCGGTGTGGGGCGCGGCCACTGCCCTGGTGACGGCTGGCCGGCCGGCTGATGTGCTGACGGTGGCCGAGGTGCTGCGCCAGCGCGGCCAAGCCATCGGCTGCGGTGTCGATGAGCCGGCCGACAGTGCCGAGGCTGCAGGCCAGACGCGGGCTTACCTGCAGGCGCTGTTGGAGTCAGTGCCCAACGCGGCGCACGCCACGGAATATGCCCGTCTGGTGCTGGAAAGCTCCCGCCGGCGCCGGGTGATTGCCGCGGCTGAGGCGCTGTCGGCGCAGGCCTGGGGAAAAGGGCAGGTGGACACCGACGCGATGATTGACCGCGCGGTGACTGAGCTGCTGAGGCTGCAGGATGGCCAGGGCGGGTATGAGCCGCAAGACCTGCAGCCGCTGTCACTCGCGTTCATCGACGCCCTGGAGCGCCGTGCATCGGGCGAAACCGACGCCATGCCCACGGGGCTGCGTGCGCTGGACAGGCTGACCGCTGAGGGTGGCCGCCGGGGTGAGGTGTGGGTGGTGGGCGCCAGGCCGTCGAACGGCAAGACCGCGTTTTCCCTGTCGCTGTGCCGCAGCGTGGCGCGTCGCAACCGGGTGCTGATGCTGACCCAGGAGGACAGCCTGCAGATGCTCACCGCACGGCACGTGGCGGCGGCCGGCGGCGTCAACCTGGCCGACATCCGCAACCCAAAGCACGCGCCAGACAACATGTGGTCAGGCGTCACCGAGGGCATCGAGCTACTGCAGCCGCTGCAGGTGTCGATGTGCGATCAACCCTCGCTCACGCTGGGTGATGTGCGCCGGCATGTGCAGCACGTCAAGCGCAAGCACCGCGACTGTGCGATGGTGGTCATTGACTACCTGCAGTTGATGACGGGTGAGGGCGACAACCGCAACCAGTCGCTGGGCGCGCTGGCCAACGGGCTCAAGCAGATGGCCAAAGAGCTGAACACCTGGGTGGTGCTGCTGAGTCAGCTTAACCGGGAGGCTGACAAGCGCACCGGCCCGCCGCAGATGGGGGACCTTCGGGACAGTGGCGACATCGAGGGCGCGGCCGATCTCATCATGCTGCTGCGCCGGCCGTACCTGCTGTCACGCAAAGAGGCCGACAAACCGCTGCTGGAAGCGCATGTGTGCAAGCACAAGAACGGCGCCACCGACAGCCTGAGATTCTGTTTCGACGGTGCCCGGCAGCGCATCGGCGATTGGGCAGACGATGAAGGAGTGCAGTGATGGCGCGCATTGGCTGGGTGGACGACATGCTGCAGCGCTGGGCGCTGGCGGTGACGGTGGGTGATGGGTCAGGATACCCCGTCAAGAGCGTGCTGCACCCATCGTGGAGCCCGCCGACGCCTGGGCTCACGCCGACGCTGAAGAGTGTGCCGGGCAACAAACAGACGCACGTGGTGCACCAGGCGCTGGTTGAGCTGGGCCGGGAGCGGCCGAAGCTGCTGGCCACGGTCACCGCGGTGTATGTGCTCAAGCGTCAGGCGGCCGAGGCTGCAGCGCTGGTGGATGGGTGCCAGCCCGACACCATTGGCAAGCGGGTGGAAGAGGCGCACAGGTGGCTGGCGGGAAGGCTGGCCAGTGACCACACCGTAACGCAGTCAAACTGCAACATACGCCAGCACGGGTAGAGTTCGGCAACCTCGGCACTACCTCACACGGTAGCGCCCACACCAAGACCCTGTATCTCACGATGCCGGGGCTTTGCTTTCCATGCCCTCCGCCGCTCCCCGCCCCTGTACCGCACCTGGCTGCGGTGTGCTTGTGCACGGTGGGGCGCGCTGCCCAGAGCACATCGTGCGGGCTGGCTCCTTCGCTGATCGCTCGCGCGGCACGCGGCACCAGCGCGGGTATGGCGCGGCATGGTCCCGCATCCGTGAGCGCATCATGCGCCGGGATGGTGGGCTGTGCCAGCCGTCGCTGCGGCACGGCTACCTCATCAGTGCATCGGCAGTGGACCACATCGTCAGCAAGGCTGCAGGCGGCACCGATGACGACAGCAACCTGCAGGCCATCAGCCACGAGGTGCACTTGGCCAAGACGGCTGCAGAGCGCCTGGGGCG
Organism: Rubrivivax sp.; assembly: GCA_021298085.1. Classification (GTDB taxonomy): domain Bacteria; phylum Pseudomonadota; class Gammaproteobacteria; order Burkholderiales; family Burkholderiaceae_C; genus Rubrivivax. Next base: position 25,547 of record JAJTDE010000039.1, on the reverse strand, counting down.
CTGGGATGAGGCCGCCTACTTCGCTCGGCTGCGCCAGACCCGCACGGGGGCGCCCGGGGAGGGGGGGTCGAAAGTCCAGGGGGCGGCACAAGGGACCGACCGTTCAGTCGGATTTTCATGCGCGCAGGTTTTGGAAGGGGGGGGTTAAGCCATGGGGCAGCGCGGACCTCAACCCAAGCCGAATGTGCTCAAGCTCATTTCGGGAAACCCCGGAAAAAGACCCATCAACCTGGCCGATGGCGTCAATCCCGAGGTGGTTGTGCCAGATGCGCCGGCTCACCTCACCAAAGAGGCGCGCAAAGAGTGGAAGCGCATCACGGTGGAGCTGCAAGGCCTGGGCCTCATCAGCCGCATTGACCGCGCGGCCCTGGCGCTCTACTGCCAGGCCTGGGGCCACATGGTGCTGATGGAAGAGTCAATCAACGCCAGCATGGCGGCGCGGGCGGCGTATGCCGCCGAGCGTGGCGAGACTTTCGACCCGGCCTCGGCGTTCTACTTCACCACGGACAAAGGGTATCAAGCGCAGACGGTGGCGGTGCAGATGCTGAACACGCTGCGCGCCCAGGTGCACACCTACCTGAAGGCGTTTGGCATGGACCCGTCCAGCCGTTCGCGGGTGACGCCAAGCAACGGCGGCCAGTTGGGGCTGCCCGGAATCGAATCTGCGCCTGGCTGGGGCCAATTCAGCCAGGGCACATGAGCGCATGGCCCAAAGTGTCAATTACGCTGAGAGTGGCCTACGGTATGCCCAGGATGTCGTTGCGGGCAGTGTGGTGGCGTGCAAGTGGGTGCGCCGCGCGTGCGAGCGCCACCTGCAAGACCTTGAGCGGGCCAAAAATGACCCGTCATACCCGTGGGAGTTTGACGCGGCAAGGGCTGAAAGGCCCTGCGCGTTTGTGGAGCTGCTGCCCCACATCAAGGGCAAGTGGGCGCGCGAGCGCAGAAAAATCACCCTTGAACCCTGGCAGGTGTTCATTGTGACGGTCGTTTTTGGCTGGGTGCATCGCGTGACGCGGCTGCGCCGGTTCGTTGAGGCTTACATCGAGGTGGCCCGCAAGAACGCCAAATCGACGCTGACGGCCGGCCTGTGCCTGTTCATGCTGGCCGCCGATGGTGAAGCCGGTGCCGAGGTCTACACCGCGGCCACCACGCGCGACCAGGCGCGCATTGTGTTTGACGATGCGCGGGCGATGACGGCGCGCGACGCTGACATGCGCATGCACCTGGGCGTTGAGGTAAGCCAGCACGTGCTCTATCAGCCGCACACGGCCAGCAAGCTGCAGCCGCTGGCGGCCGAGGGGTCCACGCTGGACGGCCTGAATGTGCATTTCGCCAGCATCGACGAGTTGCACGCGCACAAGACCCGGGCGGTTTATGACGTGCTGGACACGGCGCGCGGCGCGCGCGAGCAGGCGCTGCTGTGGAACATCACAACCGCAGGCAGTGACCGCGCCGGCATCTGCTACGAGCGCCGCACGCACATCACCAAGATTCTGGACGGCGTGACGCAGGATGATCGCCAGTTCGGGATCATCTACACGCTGGACGAGGGCGACGACTGGCAAGACCCAGCCGTGTGGCCCAAGGCCAACCCGAACTACGGCGTTTCCGTGTTTGAGGATGTGCTGCGGGCGGCCTGCACCAAGGCCCAGGCTATGCCCAGCGCGCAGGCCAATTTCCTGACCAAACACCTCAACGTGTGGGTAAACGCCGATGCCGCATGGATGGACATGCGCGCATGGGACCGCTGCGGCAACGACCTGTTGACGCTGGAAAAGGTGCGCCACCTGCCGTGCTGGGTCCCGCTGGACCTGGCCAGCAAGGTGGACATTGCTGCGGCGCCGATGGTGTTTCACGATGCTGAGGATGATCGTTACTACCTGATCACAAAAGGCCGTTTCTGGCTGCCAGAGCGGGCTGTGGAAATCGGCGCCAACAGCCAGTATGACGGCTGGGTGCGCAGCGGGCACATGGTGGCCACCCCGGGTGAGGTGACGGATTACGACCTGATCGAAGACCAGCTACGCGCCGACGCGGCGCAACTGGCTGACCTGCGTGAAGTCCCCTTCGACCCGTGGCAAGCCACGCACCTGGCCAACCATCTGATGGCTGAGGGGCTGCCCATGGTGGAGGTGCGCCAGACCGTGCAGAACCTCAGCGAACCGATGAAGTCACTGGAGGCTCTGGTGCTGCAGGGCAAGCTCGAACACGACAACAACCCGGCCATGGCCTGGATGGTGTCCAACGTGGTTTGCCACCGGGATGCCAAGGACAACATTTACCCGCGCAAAGAGCGGGTAGAGAACAAGATTGACGGGCCGGTGGCGGTGATCATGGCCTTGAGCCGCGCGCTGCGCAACGCCGAAGAGTCTATAGACGCCGCCATCAACGGCATGCTGGTGGGCTGACATGCCGACACTGAAGTCATTTCTCGGCTGGTTCGGTTTGGGTGGCAGCCGCGCCCTGGCGGAAACGCAGGGCGTGCAGCGCGGCCTCCCGGGCGCGCAACTTGTGCCCGAGGTTGCGCAGCTCAGCGCAGACGCAGCGCTGCAAATCAGCGCCGTTTGGAGCTGCATCGAGCGCCGCGCCAACGTCATCGCATCGCTGCCGCTGTTCGTGTATCAGGTGGCCGGCGACGGGCAAAAAAGCATGGCCCGTGGCACGCGGCTTTACGAGCTGCTGCACAGCAGCCCCAACGCTCGTATGACGCCGTTCGACTTCTGGCGCGCGGTGATGATGAACTACGACCTACGCGGCAATGCGTATGTGCGTATTGAGCGCGATGAGCGCACAGGCGAGGCGGTTTCGCTGTGGCCCATGCCATCGGATCAGGTGCGGGTGGAGGTGCAGCGGGATGGCTCGGTGCTGTACGAGTACCGCATCAACGCGGACGTGGCGATTCTGGCGGCTGAGAACGTGCTGCACCTGAAAAACCTGGGCAACGGCACCATAGGGCTGTCGAAGCTCGAATTCATGCGTGCCACCGTCGATGAAATGGCCAAGGCGCAGGGCGTTGCATCACGGCTGTATGCCAACGGCGGCAAGCCCACTGGCGTGCTGATGGTGGACAAGATTCTGACGAATGAACAGCGCGAGCGCATCCGTGAGCGGTTCGGGGAAATGTCAGCGGGCCCCATGTCCAGGCTGTATGTGCTTGAGGCCAGCATGAAGTATGAGGTTCTGAGCCTCACCCCCGAACAGCTCAAGCTACTGGAAACCCGAAACTTCGGTGTCGAGGAACTGTGCCGGTGGTATGACGTGCCGCCCGTGCTGGTGTACCACAGCAACGTGACCACCTGGGGCTCTGGCATTGAGCAGATTGTGGATGGCTGGCACAAGCTCAGCATTCGGCCCGTGATCGTCGGCATTGAGCAGGCCCTGCGCAAGGCGGTAATGACGCCAGCCCAGCGGGTGCGCTTGCAGGCGGAATTCAGCATGGATGCATTGCTGCGCGGCAACCTCAAAGATCGCGCCGGCATTTACGCCCAGCTCAGCCAGAACGGCGGCATGACGCGCAATGAAATCCGCCAGTTGGAGAACCTGCCGCGCAGCACATCGCCGATGGCCGATCAACTGACCGTGCAGACCAACCTTGTGCCGATTGACATGCTCGGCAAGATCAAACCAACAGGAGGCACAAATGCTTCTTCGCAAGAGCCTGTCTCTCAGTGATGTGGAGCTGAAGCTGGACGACAGCGGCGCCGGCCGCTTCGCGGGTTATGCCAGCGTGTTTGGGGGTGTTGACAGCTATGGAGACACCATCGTCAAAGGCGCGTTTCAGTCCACCCTGCGCACGAACGGCATGCCCAAGATGTTTTTGGAGCATTCGGTCTTCAACTTCAACGCCAGTGGCGCTGCGGGCTTGCCAATTGGCAAGTGGCTGACGGCCAAAGAGGACGAGAAGGGCCTGTTTGTCGAGGGTGAGCTGACGCTGGATATGTCTCTGTCGCGCGATGTGTACGCCGCGATGAAGCACGGCACCCTTGACGGGCTCAGCGTTGGCGGCATGGTCAAGAAAGGCGACTACGACGAAACCGAAACCGGGCGCGTCATCCGACGCTGGTCGAGCCTGATGGAAATCAGCCCGGTGGCGTTTCCGGCCGACCGTGCGGCCCGGGTGGATGCCGTCAAAAGTGATGCGGTGAGCGAGGCGATTGCCGAGCTGGAAACCGTGCGTGATTTCGAGCGCTTTCTGCGGGACGCAGGCGGCCTCAGCAAAGGGGCCGCCACCGCGCTGGTGGCCCGCGCCAAGCAGGTGCTGCATGTTGGGCGGGATGCCGAGCCAGCGGCCAGTGAGGCGAAGGCGTATGCCGATATTGAGCAGCGTGTGGCGGGGCTGGTGATCCGGTCGCGCTTCAAGCAGCTCGTGCGCTGAAGCGTTTGTCAATCAATCCTCAAGGAACCAATCATGTCTCTGGACACCATTCTCAAGAGTCTCGAAACCATCGAGCAGACCCTCCAAACGCAATCGGAGAAGGCCGAGGGCGAGCTGAAGACCCTGGGCAAGGTCAGCGCCGACACCAAGGCCGCGCTGGACAAGCTCGGCGTGGATCAGCGCGAGTTGGCCGACCGCCTGCTGCAACTTGAGCAGCGCCGTGGCGCCATGCCCGAAGGTGGCGAGGCCAAGGGCGATTCGTGGGGCAAGCAGTTCGTGGGCGCGGCGCTCTACAAGGGCGCCATTGAAAGCGGTGGCATGCGTGCCCGGGTGGAGATCAAGAACACCGTGGTCGGCGCTGCCGCCACCGTGGCGCCTGACCGTCAGGCCGCGATTGTCCCTGGTGCGTTCCCGGCTCTGACCGTCGAGTCGCTGTATGCGTCGGTGCCGACGAGCAGCAACGCCATCGAGTTCACTCGTGAAGCGTCGTTTGTGAACAACGCGGCAGAAACGGCCGAAGGCGCTGTGAAGCCTGAAACGGACATCACGTTCAGCCTGGTGAACATGCCGGTGTCTACTGTTGCCCACTGGATCAAGATCAGCCGCCAACTGGCCAGCGATGCGCCTGCCCTGGCTGCCTACATCGACACCCGCATGCGTTTCGGTGTGCAGCGCCGCGTCGAGTCCCAACTGATTTCCGGCAACGCCACCGCCCCGAACCTGTCTGGCCTGATGCGCTCCGGCAACTTCACGCCCCACGGCTACCTGTCTGGTGCCCTGGGCTCTACGCTGGCCCGCGTGGTGCTGATTCGTCGCGTCATCGCCGACCTGTTCAACGCGGGTTACACCGCTTCGGCCATCCTGCTGAATGCAGCCGACTGGGCTCAGATTGAAATCGAGCTGCTGACCTCCGCCAGCAACGCCGTGCGTGTGTCTTATGACATGGCCGGCAACCCGATGTTGTTCGGCGTGCGTGTTGTGCAGTCTGTGGGCATGGCGGCCGACACGTTCGCGGTCGGTGATTTCCGCCAGCACGGCACGATTTACAACCGCGAGGATGTCACCGTGGCCATGTCGGAGAGCGACAGCGACAACTTCACCCGCAACCTGATCACGTTGCGCGCCGAGCGCCGCCTGGCGATCGCCAGCGAAGTGCCGGCCGCCCTGCGCGGTGGTGACCTGACGCCGCCGGCCTCCTGATCGTCGCTTGTGACGTGAGTGGCCGGCACATGCAAGTGGCGCCGGCCACATTGACCATGCAAAAAATCAAGTTCATCCGCTCGGGCTGTTGCACCGTCATCGGCAGTTTTTCGCCCGGTGACGTTGCAACCGTCCACACCAGCCTGGCTGTGCATTTGGTGAGCCAGGCCATGGTGGCTGAGTTTTTGCCCAGCACTGAACAGTGCGTGAGCCGGCCGGAGCCTCCCTCGGTGGCGCGTAGCGCGTCGCTCAAGCCGTTGGCTCTGCAGCGGCGGCAGGTTGTTCGTCAAAACGCGGCGGCAAAGGCCGCATAGGTCAGTCTCATGTCCACCCTCAAGCGCGCCGGTAATCCGCTCAGCTCCACCGATCAGAGCGACATCCGCCGAGACATCGGATTGCCGCTGCCAACGTCAGGTGACGCGGGCTCTGGCCAGGTGGTCACGGGTGGTGACTCGCGGCTGACCGACGCGCGGACACCGAGCGGCCCGGCCATTGCTGCGGCCACAAGCAAGACGACGCTGGCCGATGCTGACTCCCTGCCCATCAGCGACAGCGCAGCCAGTGGCGGGCTCAAGCGGCTGACCTGGGCGAACCTCAAGGCCGCGCTGAACGGCCTGTATCAGGCGGTGCTGGTCAGCGGCACCAACATCAAGACAATCAACGGCAACAGCTTGCTGGGCTCAGGTGATTTGACCGTGAGCGAGGGCGGCGGTGGGGCCACGAATCTGACCTACACGCCATCTGCCACGGGCGGCACGGTGGTGAGCGACACGGGCACGGATGCCGCGCTGCCGCTGGCGGATGGCACCAATGCGGGCTTGATGGCGCCGGCTCAGCATACCAAGCTGGCAGGCGTGGCCGCGGGTGCGACAGCCAACGCCACTGACGCGCAACTGCGCGACAGGGCCACGCACACTGGCACGCAGGCCATCAGCACTGTGGCTGGGCTACAAACCGCGCTGGACGGCAAAGAGGCATCTGGCACGGCTGCATCGGCTGTAGCGGCACACGCTGGTGCTGCTGATCCGCACCCGGGCTATGCGCTGGAGTCGGCGCTGGCGACTGTAGCCACAAGCGGCGCATACGGTGACCTGTCAGGCCGCCCGACGCTGGGCACTGCCGCTGCGACTGATTCAACGGCATACGCTACGGCTGCGCAGGGCACTGACTCGCGCGAGTGGACCGCTGCCACAGTGGATCAAGCCGAAGCCGAAGCCGGCACTGCGACGACCCGCAGGGCCTGGACGGCGCAGCGGGTATGGCAGGCAATTACCAAGGCGCTGGGTGGCGTCACCGTCACCAATACGCCCACCAGCGGGCAGGTGCTGAAGGCCACCGGCACAACCACGGCGGCGTGGGGCACTGATGACACTGGCGGCGGTGGCGGTGGCGGCTCTACCGATTTGAGCTGGTCCGCGTCACCTACTGGCGGCGTTGTTGCCAGCAGCAGCGGTGCTGACGCATCACTGACCCTTGCGGACGGAACAAACGCAGGGCTTATGTCGCCTTTGCAGCACACAAAGTTGGCAGGCATTGCCTCTGGTGCGACAGCTAACGCGACGGATGCGCAACTGCGCGACAGGGCTACGCACACCGGCACGCAGCTTGCCGCAACCATCGGCGACAGCACAGCAGCAGGGCGGGCCGTGCTCACGGCTGCGGACGCTGCCGCACAGCGGACGGCGTTGGGCCTTGGGACTGCGGCCACGACTGCGGCGACTGATTACGCAACCGCAGCACAAGGCACAGACGCTCGCACACCCTCTGGCCCCGGCATCGCAGCGGCCACCGAGGACACGACACCACAGGATGCGGACAACTTCCCGCTGGCCGACAGCACGGCATCCAATGCGCTGCGACGTATCACCTGGGGCACCATCAAAACCGCGCTCGGGACCATCTTTGCCAGCCGTGGAGCGATTGGCTCCAGCGGGCTCACGATGTCAACGGCCCGACTGCTGGGCCGATCTACGGCGGGCGCTGGCGGCGCAGAAGAGATTGCGATTGGCTCGGGGCTCTTGCTGTCTGGCGGCACGCTGACCGCCACGGGTGGCGGCGGTGGCGGCTCCTACGAAGTCGCCACCTTTGCTGATTTGCCTGGCGCTACGACCGTCACCGCTGGCCGCACATACACCGTGCTTGGCGCTCTTTGCGCTGGCGGAGTTTTGGGGACTCGCTGGGCCAGCGATGGGGCTGTGTGGCTCCCGGCTGGCAGGCAGATGATTTATCACTCTCGCACCCAGGTGGACGGCGTGTCAGGCGGATCGACGGCAGAGCAGATTCTCGCTTCGGTGCTGCTGCCTGCTGGTCTGCTGGTCGGTGTCCGGGAGTTTGGCGTGCGAAGCCGGTGGGTCTTCAGCGGAACCGACCCAGCAAACAAAAACCCGCGAATCCGCATTGGGACTACTGGCACTGCATCGGACACGGTGGTGTACAGCAATAACTTTGCGGGTGCTGTGCGAGCCGGCGTGCTGCCGCGTGTGCTTATGGTGCTGGACAACACCACGCTGCAATCCTATGAGGCCGGCATCACAGCCGTGTCTGTGTCCCCCGATGCGCAGACGACCCAAAACGGCGCACCGGCAACGCTGACGGTTCCGAGCCTTACGAACGCGCTGTACATCAGCCTGTCCGTGCAGCAAGGCGCAAGCCCAGTATCCACTGCGAGTCTCTCGGCAGCAGCAATTTTTGTGGAGTGATCATGCCAATCACAGCCTCATCAATCCGTGAGCCAATGCCGGCCGGGGCAATCCGAGGTGCGGTGCAGACTGATGGATCGGTGATCTGGTACATGCACGGCGACGACATTCCGCAGCCGCCAGAGCAGGGAGAGCAGCCCGAGCCGGTGCCGCAGAGCGTCACAAAGCGACAGCTATACCGTGGGTTGATGCAGATGGGCTGGCTGGGCACGACGATGCCTCAGATTGATGCTGCGGTGAATACTCTTGTCAATCAAATGCCGGAGCTGCCGCGCGAGGTGGCTCGCTCCGACTTCTTCACCAGCCGCGACTATTTGCGCAACAACCCGCTGTTGGTGTCCGCGTTGATGGGGCCGCCGCTGAGCAAAACCGCCGAGCAAGTGGACGACTTTTTCCGCTTGTGCGGTTCGTTTGCCCCGGAGGGCGATGCGTGATCCTCATCGCCTTCCGCCACAGCGACACCCGGCCCTTTGCCCGCGTGGTGACGCTCCTTCGCGGTGGCGACAGCGCCCACTGCGAGGTGGCGATACCCGTGCAGGGCGTGCACCTGTGCGTGTCCGCATCGTGGCTGGACGGCGGCGTTCGGGGCAAGGTGATTGACATCAGCAGCGCCGATAAATGGCGCGTGTACCGATGGACTGGCCCGCACATTGACCCCATCGACTGGCTCAAGAGCAACAAAAAGGCCCGCTACGACCGGCGCGGCTTGCTGGGTATCCTGCTGCCGCCAGTAGGCCACAACCCAGGCAAGAAATTCTGTTCCGAGGCCGCCGCAGAGATGCTGATGCTGCCGTACCCAGCGACCTACGACCTGGGGCAGCTTGAGCGCTTTGTGATGGCCAGCGAGCACGCGGAGCGCTTGCAGTGAGCCTAGATCCCCTCGCCCTGGACGACGACCCGCTGACACTGGACGCTGACCCGCTGCAGTTTGACGGTGAGCCTGAAAACCAAATGCGCGCATCGGCGGCGCCCGCTCGCCCTGTCATCAGTGCAGCCCGTTCGCCAAACCTGGCGGCCGCGCGAACGCCCAACCTCTGCGGCAGCATCCGGTAACCCATCATGGCACTGAGACTCATCACCGCCCCCGCAACCCAGCCCATCACGCTGGCCGCGGCCAAGCTGCATCTGAAGATCGACGATGCCGCCGAAGACACTTGGCTGCAGGCCGCCATCGAATCCGCATCCCTTGCCGCTGAGCATGAAACCGGCCGCCGCTGGATCACGCAGACCTGGGAGGCGATCTATGACGCATTCCCCGCCGGCGCCATTGAGCTGGGCTTGTCGCCTGTGCAAGAGGTGGTGAGTGTCAAGTACCTGAGCCAGGCCGGCACAGAGCAAACGCTGGCCACCGAAGCCTACGTGCTGGACGCGGATCACGCCCTGGGTGTGGGCTACGTGCTGCCCGCATCCTCGGGTGCATGGCCGGCCACGGCCGCCAGCGCCAATGCCGTGCGCGTGCGTTTCACCGTTGGCTATGGCGCAGACGCTACGGCAGTGCCGGCGCAGGCCCGACAGTGGATGCTGATGCACATCGGCACAGCTTGCCGCATGCGCGAAAGCATGGCCGCTGGCTTCACCGTCACGGAGCTGCCGAATCGTTACCACGATGCGCTGCTCGATGGCTTGAGGGTGTACCGGCTGTGATCCCCGCGGGCGAACTGACGCAGCGCGTCACCTTCCAGCGGCGCGTGGCTACCGTGGATAGCCTTGGCCAGGAATCCAAGGGTTGGCAGGATCACGCCACTGTGTGGGCTCGTGTGCTCACGACGGGCGGCCGGGAGCAAATGCAGGCCGGCGCTGTGCGCAGTGAGGCAACCATTGAGGTGCGCGTGCGATACCGCGCCGATCTGCTGATGGACAGCATCACGCAGCGCATCATGTGGCAAGGTGTGGCCTACGACATTGTGCGGCCGCCGCAAGACGTCAAAGGTGCGCGGATGGCTATTGACGTGTTTGCCAGCACGGGCGCCAGGGACGGTGAGCGGTGATTGAGTCCAAGGTAAGCGGCCTGCCTGATCTGCGGGCGCAGTTGAAGGCCTTCCCGGTCAAGCTGCGCAACCAGGCGCTGCGGCAACCGTTGGCGGCCGGCGCGCGGGTGGTCCGCAATGAGGCCAGGCGCTTGACGCCTGTACTCGATGGCAATGATGCGGCAGTGCGCGCAGGACGCAGGAAGCCCGGCACGCTGCGCGATGCCATCACGGTGCGCAGCAGCAAGCGGGAGCGCAAGCTGGGGAATGTCGGCGTGTTCGTCAACGTGCGCCCGGCGCCAAAGAGCCAGCGCGGCGCAAAAAGCCCCAATGACCCGTTCTATTGGCGTTGGGTCGAGTTCGGCCGCCAAGCTCGTGCGGCAGCCACGCGCGTTGGGCGTCCGCGCCTCGGTCTGCGGCGCACGCGCAGGCTGCGTGCCGTCGGTGCTATCGCGGGGTTCCGCATGCTGACCAAAGCCGCGGCGCTGCTGCCTCAGGCTTTGCGCATTTTCATTGCCAAGGCGGGGCCGGCCATCCAGCGGCTGGCTGCGCGCAAGGGCATCAGCCTGCCGGGTAGCCAATGAGCATCGAGATTGATTTCCGGGCGCGTGCTGTGGCACATGCGCCCCTGGTGGCATTGGTGGGCCAACGTGTGGCCCTGAGCGCTGCGCCACAAGGCGCCGATCTGCCGCTGGTGGTCTACGGTGTCCAGCACAGTGTGGAGCGCACTCTGGACGGCACCATAGCCGAGGAGTTGGGGACCATCGACGCCGAATGCTGGGCAGAGACAAGCGCGGCTGCTGAGGCTGTTGCCGATGCCCTGGTGCTGGCTGTTGAGCACAGCGAGGCCGCCAGTGCCTGCTGGCTGATTGCCAGGGCGCCAGACCTGGATGCTGAAACAGGTTTGCACGTGACTACAGTGCGGCTTGTGTGGTCCGTTTGAGTTGAGTTTCTTACCCGCTGGCCTGTTTGTGGCTGGCTATTCTTCTGGAGCATCAAATGCCTAACTTTGCAAAGGGCCGCGGGGTAACTGTGCGCGTGGCCAACGTCATGACAGCCGCCAAGACAGTTACCGCCGTCACCAAAGCCAACCCGGGCGTGGCCAGCAGTGCTGCACACGGCTTGGCCAATGGCGCGGTTGGCTACTTCACCAACGTCACCGGCATGGTGCAGCTCGAAGGCCAGGCCGCCATCGTCGCCAACCAGGCCACGGGCACCTTTGAGCTGCGCGGCCTGAACACCAGCAGCTACAGCGATTTCAGCGGCTCGTGCCAGTTTGTGCCCGTGAGCACCTGGCACGTGCTGAGCGAGGTGGACCAGTACAGCGTTGGCGGTGGCGAGGCTTCCGAGCTGGACACCACGTGTCTGGTGGATGTGATTGCGCGCAATGAAAACGGGCTCCTGGCGGCCCAAAACGTGACGCTGAACGTCAAGAGCTACACCGCGCCGTCTGCTGGCATGCAGGCGATCATCGACGCTGCCAAAGCTGGCGTGTCGCTGGTGTTTGACATCACGCTGGCCGATGGCGCCAAGCGGGTGTTTTATGGCGAGCCGTCCATGCCCGGTGAAAGCCTGGGCGTCAACGCGCTGGGCACGGGCAGCCTGACGGTGCGCGTGAAGGGCTTTGTGGTTGCTGCCTGAGGTTGACGCATGAGCATCGAGCTGGTTGCCAGGCTGCGTGAACAACGCCGCTCGTGGGTGTACCTCAAGGATGATGTGCCAGACAAGGCCATCAGCTTTCTGCGGCCGCCTGAAACCGAGATGCACATGCTGGCTGCGGCCGGCGGCATCGGCCTGGAGCAGGTTCTGCAGTACGTGGACGGCTGGCGCGGCATCACGCCGGAGGACGTTCTGCCTGGCTGTGGCCTGACCGCAGAGCAGCCGTTTGACTCGAAGCTGTTGCGCGAGTGGCTGACCGACAACGCGGCGCTGGTGTCGCGCCTGGCGGTGCGCATCGCTCAGGCGGTGGATGACCACCTGAGCAAAGCGGCGGCAGCCACAAAAAACTGACAGCCCTCCTGGAGGTGGCCGAGGGCTGCCAATGGGAGGGCGAAGCTGCCCCGGTCGCCGGGCCCGATGACCTGGTGGCCATGCGGGTGCACGGCCTGTTGGCCAACGGCATGGGTGGATATGACTGGGCCGGCTTGCCTGTCATCTGCGCCTGGCTGGGGGTGGAAGACGTGGCCGGTCTTATGACCAGGCTGCAGGCTGTTCGCAGCTACCTCAACGCCAAAGATGACGACGCGGAAGACGCCAAAGGAAAAGCCAAGTGACTGCTGCCCTTGCTACGCTCTCCATTGACCTGATTGCCAAGGTTGCCACGCTCCAGCAGAACCTGGACCAGGCCACGCGCATGCACGAAAAGCATGCGGCGCAGGTGGAGGCGCGTTGGGCCAAGTTGAAAGCCACCACCGCATCGGTGGCGGGCGTATTTGGTGGTACTGCGGTGGTGTCGCAAATCACGGCGTTTGTTGACCAGACTGCCACAGCGGCCGTCAGCATTGAGCGCCTGGCCAAACTCAGCGGCACCAGCAGCGACACATTCCAGCGCATGGCCTACGGCGCAAAGACCGCAGGCATTGAGCAGGACAAGCTGGCCGGCATCCTGAAGGATGTGCAGGACAAGGTGGGAGATTTCCTGCAGACGGGCGCGGGCCCCATGGCCGACTTCTTCGAGAAGATTGCGCCACGGGTCGGTGTGACTGCCAAGCAGTTCCGGAACCTTGGCGGCGCTGAGGCGTTGCAGCTTTACGTCAACAGCCTGCAAAAAGCCAACATCTCGCAAAACGAGATGACCTTCTACATGGAGGCCATCGCCAGTGATTCTGCGTTGTTGCTGCCGCTGTTGCGGGACAACGGCACGGAGTTCCGCAGGTTAGGAGACGAGGCGGCCCGTGCGGGCAAGGTGATGTCAGACGAGGGCATCAAGGCTGCAAAAGAGTACCGCGCCAACATCGACCGGCTGTCGGCTTCGGTGCAAGGCTTTGGCCAATCCATTGCGCTGGCTGCATTGCCAACCCTCAACGAAATGATTGATCGGCTGAGTGGTGTCAACGCCATCGGCAAAGACGGCAGTTTCATGGCGGGCATCATGGTCCCGTTTGAAGCGCTGACGGTGCTGGGCGCCAATGTCGTGTACGTCTTCAAGCAAATTGCTGTTGAGGCTGGCGCCATTGCTGCACAGGGCGCGGCCTTGGCTCGTGGCGACTTCGCGGGCTTCAAGGAGATTCGAGAGGCCGTAGTGCGTGATGCTGCTGCCGCGCGGCAGGAGATTGATAAGCGCTCCGAGCAGTTGCTGGGGCGGCGAGCAGGTGCTGACGCTGTTTTCCCCGCGGGCGTGTATGACGCGCGGGATGCGCGAGCCAGGCCTGCCACAGCAAACGCGCCACTTAGTAGGCTGCCAGACACGGGGAAAGGCAAAGCGCCAATTCGTGGCGAGCCGATCCAATCGGCGTTTGCCGGCAAGCTGCAGGAGTCACTGTCACGTGAGCGCCTGACGGAGTTCGGTTGGGTCATTCCAACCGAGGAAGCAATGGGCAAATTCAACGGGCAGATGGAGCGCTTGAACAGCTTGATTCAAGCCACGCCAAGCGCTCAGCTTGAGACGCTGCGCAGTGACATGCAATTGCTGGCCGAGGCTTATGAGCAGGGCCGCCTGGGTGCGGTCGGCAGCACAGAAGCCATCGAGAAATTCAGCGAAGCTGTCAAGGCGCGCATGGGCGAGATACCTCAAGAGGTGCAGCCGGTGCTCGATGGCATGACGGTGTTCTTTGAAGAGTTCCAGCGCAACATTCAGGACAGCCTGGGAACCACCATCAAAGCAACGCTGAAGGGCGACTTTGACAGCATCAGCAAGCTGTGGGGCAACATGCTGCTGGACATGGCGGCGCAGGCCATCGCGGCGGATGTTGGGGAGTACTTGTTCCCCAAAGGCAAGGGCGTGGGCGGCAGCATCCTGGGCACCATTGCAAGCCTCTTCGGCTTCGCAAAGGGCGGCGCGTTTCTCAATGGCGCCCCCGTGCCGGTCAAGGCGTTTGCCAGCGGCACTGTGGTGGGTGCGCCGACGTACTTCCCCATGCGCGGCGGCTCCATGGGCCTCATGGGCGAGGCTGGCCCTGAGGCCATCATGCCGCTCAAGCGTGGCAAGGATGGCCGGCTGGGTATTGCTTCTTCTGGCGGCGCGCAGCCGGTCACCTACAACACCTACAACGTCCAGGCCGGGGTGACGCGCAACGAGCTCGTGACGGCCCTGCAGCTCATGCAGCAGCAGATTGAGGGCCGCGTGGGGATGATGCTGCGACAGAAAGGGGTGGTCTGATGGCCGTCTTTGACTGGCCGGCGGCCTTAACGCCAGCGCGCTGCGCCATCGGCAGCCAGGGCTCCGGTGAGCAATTCCGAGGCGCCTACAACGGCAACCTGCAGGTGGTGGACTTTGTGGGGGAGCGCTGGGTGATGAGCGTCACCCTGCCGCAGGCGCGCCGCGTCAATGCTGGTCGGGTCGAGGCGCTGTTTTTCCAACTCCGCGGCGGCGTTCACCGCGTGCGGGCTTGGCACTTCGGCCGTCCATTCCCCATCGGCACCATGCGCGGGTCGCCTACGTTGTCGGCCAGCGTGTCGCGTGGCGCCACCGCGTTGCCCATCACTGGGGGCACGGCCAACAGCACGCTGCGTGCCGGTGACATGCTGGGATGCGGCGGTCAAATGTTCATGGTCGCCTCAGACCTCCAACTGAACGGCGCAGGCGCGGGCTCTGTGCCCGTGGTGCATCGCGTGCGAGCGTCAATTGCCAGTGGTTCGGAGGTCCGATGGGATAGGCCGGCCGGGGAGTTTGTGCTGCCATCTTGGTTGGCCACGGTGATGCATGCGCCCGGCATGATCGATGGCGCGGCCTTTGACCTTGAAGAGGTTTGGTAGGCCATGCGCACGATGACAACAGCCGCGGCTGCGGCACTCTCGGCTCCCCAGGTGACGGTGGCCCTGCTGGTTGACATGGCGTTCAGCCCAGCGCTGCGCCTGGCCAGCTCTCCGGTGTCCATCGTCTGGGGCGGCAACACATACCTCGGGGCCGGATCACTGGGGGCGCTCGATGTCGTGCGCGACACCAGCGGAGATGCGCAGGCGTTGCAGTTCACGCTGTCTGGCGTGCCCAGCGAAAACTTGTCCCTCGCTCTCTCGCAGACGGCCCGCGGGCGCGCGTGCACCATTCGCCTGGCCATCCTCAATGCCGTCACGCATGCCGTGGAGGATGCCGTGTTGATCGGCAACTTGGTGCTGGACCAGCTCACGATCAATGGGCCGACCATCGGCGTCAGCGCGTTGCCCATGGCTCGCATCTTCAGCCGCCCAAAGCCTTTGCGCTACACCGACGGTGACCAGCAGACCATCTCGGCCGGTGACCGTGCGCTGGAGTACTTGGTGAGCCAGTCCACGCACCGCGATGTGTGGCCGGCGGCCTCGTGGGGGCGCAAGTGACCCCGGCGGTTCTGCGCGTGCCTGCGCTGCGCTTGCCCGATTGGCAAATGCGCCTGGCGGGCCTAGTAAATGACCGGGCGGGACAGCCGTTTGAATGGGGTGTGCGTGACTGCTGTTTGTGGGCCGCCGATGCCGTGCTGGCCGTCACCGGGCACGACCCGGCGGCGCCGCTGCGTGGCGTGTACTCATCGGCTCTGCAGGCTGGCCGCGTGCTGCGAGGCACGTCTATCGAGGCGCTGGCAGAGCAAGCGCTGGGCGAGGAAATCGTGCCGGCTTTGGCTCAAGCTGGTGACGTCGGCCTGGTGGTGAGTGACGAGGGCCCTGCGCTGGTGGTGCAGGGTGGTGATGCCTGGCTGGCACAGGCGGCGGTTGGTTTGGCGGTAGTGCGGCCTGACGCCGTGCTGCGCGCCTGGAGGTGCACGTGCCACAAGCAGTAGCGGCATACATTGCCACGGCCACGCTGACTGCGACCAGCGTTCTGACGGCCGCGCAGATCACGGCGCTGACATATGCGGCGTTTGCAGCGGGCAGCATTGCCGTTGGGAACTACCAGCGGCGCAAGGCCAAGCGCAAGGCAATCGAGGCTTACAACGCCAGCCTGGAGGACCGGCTGGTGATGACGGCCACCGTCAGCGGCCCACGCAGCCGCTGCTACGGCCGGGTGCGCAACGTAGACGGAATCTTGTTCAAAGCCACGCGCGGGGCTGACAAGCAGTTTTACACCCTCGTGATTGCGCTGGCTGGCCATGAGGTAGACGCCATCGAGGGCGTGTACTTTGGTGACGAGCTGGTCACGCTGGACGCAGAAGGTTGGGTGCAGACCGCTCCGTATTTGCAGACCAATCGGCCGAGTAGCAGCGCTCAGGCGGTGCTCGATGGTGCCGGCAATCTGTCCTACAACGTAGGCGCAGGTGCCACGATCACATCGGTGTCAGTGGTCCAGCAGGCCAGCAGTTCTGCTGACGAGCTGGCCTTGCAGACGTCTGTAAGCGGCTCTGTGGTAACGGCCAGCGGTGGGGCGCCTGGCGCGTCGGTCACGGTTTCCTGGCAGGCATCAACGACGCAGAGCTATGTCCGTGTGCGTACCTTCACTGGGGCGCCTGGCCAAAACCTCAGCACGGTTCTGCAGCCGCTGTTTCCTGACCTGATTACTTCTGCCCATCGGTTCGCGGGTATCGCGTGCCTGGTGGTTGACCTTGAGTTCAACCCGGATGTGTTCCCGACAGGCATCCCCGACATCAGCGCCGTGCTGCGCGGTGCTCGCGTGCTTGATCCCCGGACCGGCAACACGGTGTGGACTGAAAACCCTGCGCTGATTGCCAGAGACTGGGCGCTGTACAGCCGCGGTGGTGGCGTATCGGCGTCAGATATCGGCGCTGCGTCGTTCAACGCTGCAGCCAATGCCTGCGACGTGTCGCAAGTGTTCACCACGGCTGGCGGTACGCAGACGCTGCCGCTGTACACCTGCGGCATCGTCTGCAAGCTGGATGACGGTGACCCTTGGGGCTCCTTTCAAGAGATGGTGGAAGCCATGGCCGGCAAAGCTGGCTGGGCCGGTGGCCAACTGCGGGTAGTGGCTGGCGCTTACCGTGCGCCTGTGGCCACCATCACCGAGGATTGGGTGATTGACTCCCAGCCGGTGCAGGTTGTGCCTGAGCCGCCGGCTGATGAGGCCGTCAACGTCTACCGCGCCAACATATCGGACAAGGCGCAGAAATACGTGGTGGTGCAGGCTCCTGAGCTGCGCGCGGCAACCTACATCACCGCAGACGGCCGCGAGCTGCCACGTGAGATTACGCTGGGTGGCGTCACCGACACCATCCACGCGCAGCACGTCTGTGGCGTGCTTATGCGCGATGCGCGCAACGCCCTCACGGTGGTGCTGACGTGCAACCTGCGGGCCTTTGCGCTGGAGTTGTTCGACGTCGTGGCGGTGACCCTGCCGCGGTTCGGCTGGGTGGCCAAAACCTTCGAGCTGGTTGACTGGCAGTTCTCAATGACCGGCGGTGTCACCCTGACGCTGAAGGAAACCGCGGCAGCCATCTATCAGCCAGACGGCACTTTTGCCGTGCTGGATGTGACGCCCAACACCTCGCTGCCTGACCCTGGGGATGTGCCGGCGATGGGCCCCCTGGCGGTGACGGCCGGCACCGATCTGCTGAGTGATGGCACGTCGGTGACGCGGGCGCGCGTGCAGTGGTCTGCCCCGGCTGATCGCTCGGTGTCTTCCTCCGGTGGCGTTGAGATTCAGTATTGGCTGGCGGCCAGTGCGTTGCCAGCGGGTGATTGGATCGCTGCGCCCAGAGCGCCAGGCAACGCTGCAGAAACCACGTTGACGGGCTTCAATGCTGGAGTGCACTACCTGTTCCGTGCGCGCTTTGTGAACGCGCTTGGCATTCACGGCCAGTGGAGCCCGCAGCTCGTGGCCAGGATGCCGGCCAGGTCGGGCACTGGCGGCAGCGTGCTGAACAGTGACCCCGGCATTGCAGATGAGCTGGCGTGGGATCGTTCGCACAACGCGGCGTCTGCGTCGAGTTATCGGCTCCGATCTGCTGCGGCGGGCATGATCGGCACGCACTACTGGGGCTCAAAGGGTACGGGCTCCAATCAGGATGTGGTGGTCACAGATAAGCGCAAGATTCCCGCCGACGGCGCACGCACCTATAACCTTACTACTTTGGCTTGGGCGCAGACTGGCAACACCAGAAACAGTTATTTGTTTGTGCGCATGTTCACGGCTGCGGGCGTTGAGGTGTTTGGGGCGGCAACAGGCTGGGGCGGCACATTTGCGGGGTATGTGTACGGTGGTGCCATCACGCCGCAAAACCAATGGGTGCGTGTTGGAGCGGATTTTGGCGCTGGAACATCGCGCCCTATTCCGTCCAATGTGGCTTACATGCAGGTTGGATACTGGATGCAGTATTCAGCGGGGCCTGGTGCAAGCGCAGTAGAGCAGGGCTTCACAGACCTGATCCTGGTTGATGTCACCGAAGCGCGTGCGGCTCAAGCTGCTGCGCAGGCCGCCTCTCAGGCCGCCAACACGGCAGCGACGAATGCCACGAGCGCGTTGTCTACGTTGCAAACAATGCGCAGCAATGGCTTTCTCGACGCGGCAGAAAAGCCGGCAGTGATTCGGGAATGGAATGCAATTGCGGCCGAGGTGGCTGGCGTGGTCGCTCAGGCGTCGGCGTATGGTTTGACGGCCTTGGGGAACGCCTACGCAGCGGCTCACAGTGCGCTGGGTAGTTACCTCAGCGCGCTCTCGCCTGGGTGGGCTGATACCACATCAGACACGCCTATTACGCCTGCTGTTGACCAAGCCAAGTGGAGTGATTACTACTCGGCGCGCGAGGCTTTGCTGCGCGGTGTTGAGGTGGAGGCCGGGAAGCGTGCCGTATGGTCTTCGGTCACTGGCTCTGGCCGTCCGCAAGACGGAGCCACGGTCGGTGCTCCGGCCGGCACGCTGGTGGGCGGCACACTGGCGCAGAACGTAGAGGCAAATGCGGCCAACGCTTTGAGCACGGCAAACACAGCGTCGGCAAATGCCACCAGTGCGCTGAGTGCCCTGGCCACGATGCGCAGCAACGGGTATCTAGACGCGGCAGAAAAGCCGGCAGTGATTCGGGAATGGAATGCAATTGCGGCCGAGGTGGCGGGTGTGGTCGCTCAAGCATCGGCGTATGGCCTGACGACCCTGGGGAACACCTACGCAGCGGCTCACAGTGCGCTGGGCAGCTACCTCAGCTCGCTCTCGCCTGGGTGGGCTGACACGACAACAGACACGCCCATTACACCGGCCGTTGACCAGGCCAAGTGGAGCGATTACTACGCGGCGCGTGAGGCGTTGCTCAGGGCGGTGGCGACCGAGGCCGGAAAGCGTGCGCTTTGGCCCCAGGTGACAGGCGCCGGCCGGCCTTCTGACAATGCAACGAGGGACGTCACGCTGGTGGCCAGCGGAGGGCTGGCAATTGCCGGCAACAGCATCGAAAAGACGTCATCGCCTGGCTCATGGGATGCCGCCGCATACTCGCGTGAAAGCTACGCAGGCGGCGCTTTCGTGAGTTTTGCGCCTGTCGCCGCCAACTTGCGGTTTATGGTTGGATTAAACACTGACCCGACATTTAGCGATAGTTGGCAAACTCTTGACTATGCAATATATGTCGAGGTCGGCGTTTTGTTCGTGGCGGAAAGTGGAGTTTTGCTGGGGTCGCTGACTACGTATGCGGCCGGCGACAGCCTGGCGGTGACGTATGACGGCGCCACGGTGCGTTACCTGAAAAACGGTGTTGCGTTTCGTTCGGTGGCTGCGGTGATTACTCAGCCGCTGTATCTCGATTCGAGTTTTCTGGACGTTGGCGCCAGGGCAGACCGTGTGGTGTTTGGGCCCATGTCTGCGGTGCGGGATATTGCCACGCAACAACTAGCGCCAGGCGCTGTGACTGACGCTTATTTCTCCACGCCGGCCGATGGGTCGGTGAGCAGTACAACAGTGGGGGCTGGCCGCCACACAGTCGCCACCACGGCCTGGACAAACACAACCACGGGGCCGGTTGTTGTGGAAATCACGTTGGCGTTTGTGCACCGCAGATCACAGGTGGATTTGGGGGGTGGAGGCGCAGTCAAGTCGTTTTTCGGTCTGCAACTTACTGGCTCCGAAGCGATTGATTACAAAAAGGTTTCGCCGAACGTGTCTGAGTTGATGCCGGCTACCATTGTTGCCAATTCAACTGTGCCGGCCGGGCAGACGTTGACTATGACGGTCTTTGCCGAACCCACTCAACAGTCAGGGTGGGTTATGTCCGTGTTTTGGGCAGAGTTGCAATTCCGCTGGGCCGCAATCAAAAGATAAGCAAGTATTCAGGGTAAATCATGCCAGAAGATACAAGACCACTGACAACTAAAGACATGGAGGCCATAGCCAATGCTGCGGCTGATCGTGCGCTGGAAAAGGTATATGGGCAAATCGGCAAAAGCCTGGTGACCCGTATATTCTGGCTGGCTGGGGTGGCGGTGTTGGGGTTTGCTGCCGCAAAGGGCTGGTTTACGCACAGCAGTGGTGGTGCGCCATGATTGATAGGTCAAAGCCATTTGCCTGGGTCGTTGAAATCAACTGCGCCACGGTCGAGTTTTTCACGGATTACGGCCTGGCGCTGGCGTATTCCATCAAGCTCGGCGGCGTGCTGTCGCCGGTTTTCAAGGGTCAACCAGTGGAGGTTGCAAATGCAAATCGTTGAGCGGTGGAAGGCCATGCGCTTCCGGTACAAATTCATGGTGGGCGGCTCTCTGGCGGCCATCGTTGGCCTGCTGGTCACTGACCCCGACAAGGGCACCAGCACTGGCCTGTGGCTGCTGGGCATTGGCTCTGGCATGGTGGCGCTGTTGCTGGCCCACTGGGGCCGCAAGGCCACGCACGATTACAAGGAGGCGGATGCCCGCCGACTGTTCGCCAAAGCTGGTGAGCACCCAATCGGTGCCGGCCTGGCTCTCATTGCGCTGAGCATTGTGTTCAATGCTGTGGTCGGCCTCTTTGCCGGCCGCGCCCACGCGCAGACGCCTGACCCGCGCGCTGCCAAGTTTGCGCCCATCATCCTGGCTGAGTCTCGGCAGCACTGGCCAGAGTTGCAATGGCCGCACTACACCGCCGCACTGATCGCCCATGAAAGCGGTTGCCCGTCACTGCGCAGTTGCTGGAGCCCTACGGCCCAGCTCAAGACGGCGCGCGAGGAAGGCGCCGGCCTGGGCCAGATCACGAGGGCATGGCGGCCGGATGGTTCGCTGCGCTTTGACAGCCTGGCCGACATGCGCGACAGGCACCCGGCGTTGCGTGAATGGAGTTGGGCAAACGTCTATCAGCGGCCTGATTTGCAGATACGGGCGGTGGTCTTGATGTCCCGTGGCAACTGGCAGGCCTTGCGTGCCGTGTCTGACCCGTGGGAGCGTTTGACCATGGCCAACGCCGCGTACAACGGCGGCCTGGGCGGCGTCCAGAGCGACAGGCGGGCCTGCCAGGTCAAAGCCGGGTGTGATCCGCAGCGCTGGTGGGGCCACGTCGAGCACACCTGCACCAAGAGCCGCGCCGCACTCTACGGCAAGCGCAGCGCCTGCGACATCAACCGGGACCATTCCCGCCACGTGATGCTCAAAGAGCTGCCCAAGTACCGGGCGCTTGTGTCATGAGTGCCGAAAGCGGTGTGCCAGCAAAGGGGCGCGCGGCATGGCGCAGCCGCAAGCTCTGGCTGGCTGTTGTCTCCCTGGCGTGCGCCATGGTGGCGCGGCACTGCGCCTGGATTGACGGCGGGCAGCTCGTGATGTGGGCCACGTCCACCGTGCTGTACTACATGGGTGGGAATGTCGGCACATCGGCTGTGGATGCCATCAAGGCCGTGGCCAGTGCGCTCCAGGCCCGTGGCCCGGGTGGTGCGTGATGCTGCCCTCTGGCTGGATCGCGGTTGGCGTGCTGGTGGCCGCGGCTGTGCTGGCCGGCGGTGCCTGGCTGCATGGTCGCTCGGTTGGTGCGTCAGCGGTTCGGCTGGAGTGGGCCGAGGCCAATGCAGTGCAGGCCGAGGCGGCGCGGCTGCAGGCGCAGCAGCGCGCCCGTGATTCGCAGGCCGCCGCCGCTGAATACGAGGCTGGCCGGGCTGCAATCCGTGCTCAGCTTGAGCAGGCCCGGGTGGGTCTGCGTGATGCGTTGAGTGTGCCGGCCTGCCCGGCGGGGGGTGGTGATGCGGTGCAACTTGCTGACGTGCTGGTGCCTGCTGGTGCTGTTGACAGGCTGCGGCAGTCAGCCGGTGCCAAGCCCGCAGGCGATTGAGCCGCCGCCGGCTGCGCTGGCCGCCCTGTGCGATGCTGGGCCGGCATACCCGGCCGGTGATGTGCCGCTGGGTGCGCTGCTGGAGGTGGTCGCGGTGCGCGAGTCTGCGGCGGCAGAGTGCCGCGCCCGGCATGCCGCGCTGGTCAAAGCCTGGCCGCGCTGATGGGCCTACCCGGCGCTGTCGGCCTCTTCGCCGGCTACCCAATCGCCTGACGGCTGCACCCGCAGCCAGCGCGTCAGCCCTCCTCGGGCTGTCAGCATCACGTCAATGGGCCCGCTGCGCTTGCTGTGCGGCCTGGTGCCCTGCATCCAGATGGTGAGCCGAGAAAACGTGTCGGCCACGAGTTGGCGGGCGCGCATCCTGGCGTCATAGTCGAGCGCCTCCACACCATCAGCAATGGAGCGCCAGCGCAGGTGTGCGCCATCGGTGCCGGCTCTTGCTGCGGCCTGCAGCTCAGCCTCTGCCGCGCGCAGGGCGTCATCAGAGCGGGCCTTTGCTTGCTCCAGCTCTTTGGCCCTGCGTACGAATGCCTCGGGCGGGCTCTCTGTCGTCAGCAGCGCGTCCGTCAGCCGCTGCAGTTGGCTCTCGATGCGCTGCGCCTCATCGGCGAGCTGGGCCACTACAGCGCGCGGGCCGGCGGCGCTGTCTCCGTCATAGAGCCTCTGCAGGTTGATGACATCCGAGCAATAGCGAATGATGGCGCGTTCGATGGGCGCGGCTGAGCAACTGCCGGGCACCGGGCAGCCGTCGCCCGCGTTGACGCGCACGCACTGCAGCCGGCGGTGGCCGTCAGCCAGGCTGCCGTCAGCCCTGCGCTTGCTGGCCATGGTCTGCGCCTTGAGCGCTGAGCCGCAATACCCGCAGGTGGTGATGCCGTAGCCCGTCAGGATGGACGGGATTTCACCGCGCACGGCCTTGCGGCCTTTGGCGTCGGCCGCGGCCCGCAGCGCCTGCCAGGTGGCTGGCTCCAGCAGCGGCGGGTAGTAGCCCTGCAGCACGTGCTCTGTGCCATCAAGCTGCAGGTGTTTGTCGCCCATCAGGGCTGGCTGCGCAAACAGGCGCACCAGGGCGCCGCTGGTGGGTGGGGCATCACTGGTGCGCAGGTCACGCTCATGCAGTGCCTGGGCGATGCGCGCTGTGCCAGCGCCTTGCAGGCACATGGCCGCGGCCAGGCGCACTGCCTCGGCACGCTCCGGCACAAACTCCCATCGGTCGCCTGCGCGGCGTAGCCAGCTCGGGGTGGGGCCGTAGCTCACAAGGCCGCGGTATGTGCCGGCCTTCCAGCCGTCCACCTGGCGCCGGATGGCGTCGCGTACTCTGGTGCTCTTGGTGTCGCTCTCTTCGTGCGCGCGGATCATCACCAGTAGGCTGTAGACCAAATCCATGGGGTTGGCCTTGAGTCTGTCCCGGCTGTACACCTTCCCATCGCTGGCCGTGACTACGCTGATGCCCGCATTGATGATGCTGCCGAGCTGGGCCTGAGCCTGCAGCGGTTCGGCGCGGCTGAGCCTGTCCAGGGCCTCCACCACCAGCACGCTGCCTGGGGCGATGAGCCCATCCGAGACGGCGCGCAGGAACGCGCCCAAGGCGCCGGCCTTCACATGCCTCTGGTGGTAGGCGCTCAGCCCCTCATCGCGCATCGTCAGCTCGGCATCGAGCTGCAGCCCGTTCTCGTCGGCCCAGCGCTTGGCATAGGCTGCCTGCCGTTCGGTGCTGGCTCCGGCGGCCTGGCGCGCGTGGCTGAATCGGATGTAGCTGTAAACCCGTGGCGTCATCGCCTGAGTTTAGATCGGCTGCGCGGGGCTTACCTCATGCACGCCACGTAAACGCGGTGTGCCTGCGCCAACAACGGCGCCTCAGGTTCAAAGGGACTTTCTCAGCCGGCCGCAGCCAGCACCCCTAGCGAGGCGCGCAGTGTAGTGCAACTGCCCTGGCTGGCTTACGCCAGGGCATCAAGCGGGCTGATGACGCCCCGGCCGCCCTGGCTGGCTGGCAGCACGTGGGTGTAAATCATGGTCGTTTCAACATCCGAGTGGCCCAGCAGCGTCTGAATGGTGCGGATGTCATAGCCCGCCTGCAGCAGGTGGGTGGCAAACGAGTGGCGCAGGGTGTGCGGGGTGGCGCGCTTGCCGATGCGGGCCAGTTGCACCGCCTTGGCCATCAGCCGCTGGATGCCCTCTTCGTGCAGGTGGTGCCGCCGCACGGCGCCAGTGCGTGGGCACGTGCAGTAGTGCTCAGTGGCAAAAATGAATTGCCAGCCAAGCTGCCGCGGCGCCTGTGGGTACTTGCGGTGCAGGGCGTTCGGCAGTTCAACGTCCGCATGCCCGGTGGCCATGTCCACCACGTGCCAGGCCTCCCGCTGGCGCATCAACTCGCGCAGTTGCGGCTCCAGCGTCCGCGGCAACATCACGGTGCGGTCTTTGTCGCCTTTGCCGCCGCGCACAGTGATGCTGCCTGTGGAAAAGTCCACATCCTGCATGCGCAGGCGTAGCGCTTCCATCAAGCGAAGGCCGGTGCCGTACATCAAACGCAGGGCCAGGCCGCGCGGGCAGGCGTCGGGGATGTGCCGCCAAATGGCGGCCACCTCTTCGCGGCTCAGCACAACTGGCAGCCGCTTTGGCTGCTTGGCCCGCACGATGCTGTCGATGTACGGCAGCTCAATCGCCAGCACCTGCTGATACAGGAACAGCAGGGCCGCCAGCGCCTGGCGCTGAGTGCTGGCCGACACCTCGCCATCAGTGGCCAGCCAGCTCAGGAACTGGCCGATCTCTGCGGCGCCCATGTCGCGCGGGTGCCGCTTGCCAGACCACAGCACAAAACGCCTGATCCACTGCCAGTACGTGCGCTCAGTGCGCAGGCTGTAGTGGCGCACCCGCATGGCCGCCCGAAACTGCGTTTGCAGCATGCCGCGGGCTGTTGGCTCTGCGGCTGGGTGGGCGGCTGTGCGGGGCCTGGATTGGGTGTCGGCGCTCATCTGTTACTGTGTTATTCCGCAGTTTCTGCGGGCGAATTCAAGTTAGGC
>JAJTDE010000339.1 GCA_021298085.1 Rubrivivax sp. | reverse complement strand
CCGTGATGGCAGGCACGTCGGTTCAGCGGCAAAGAATCGTCCCGCTCTCCCGCCCAACCTTCAGCGTCCACCCGCCCCACCTCAAATCAACCCATAACAAGCCGCCCTCTGTGCAGCTGCCTTGCGGCTCGGGCAACCCAGCCGCACATTGATGCGCTGAAACCGCGAATCGACCGAGGCGCAGCTGATGTCCAGCACGCGGGCGATCTCCTTGGTGCTCATGCCTTCATGCTCCATGCTCAGCAGCTGAAGGTCACTCTCGCGAAGGCTGGCCGTGGCGCGCAGTTGCCGGCGCATCTCGATGATCCACCACTGGTGCAGTTCGGTGGCCAGGGCTTCCGCCAGCAGCCGAACGGTGGGCGGCGACGAGCTCTCGAAGTAACCCGGCTGGTGGGAACCCAGGCACAGCAGGCTGAAGCGGCCTGAGTTGCCTGCGCCATGCACCGGAATCAGCAGCGCTGATCGGAAGCCCTGGCCTTCAAGATCGATGGTGGGCGAGCCTGGCTGAGGGGCTCTTGGGTGGAGCTCCGACGCGCAGACGGTTTCCGCATGGCGTTCAGCATGGCGCATCCACGGGTGGCGCTCCAGCGTCGTGCAGTTGCGGATGCTGTTGGCCAGCGGGGTGTCACAGGCCAGCATCAGGTGGTGCAGCACCCGGTGCGTGGGGTCGGGCGTGACGTGCGCGAAGAGAGCTGAACGTACGCCAAACGCCGAACCGAACCGGCGAATGCCATCGAGCAGGCCAAAGGGGCTTTCGGCACGATGAAGCGCTGCCATCCTGGAGAGTTCCGGGTGGCTCGACAGGGCCAGGGGTGTGCGCATCGGGCTCGTGGCTGGCAGACGGTGCAAGTTCTCGAACACGCTGGTACTCCTGTTTCAGTGCCTGGTGAAGGCGAGGATCATGGTGGCGAAGCTCGTCCGCATCGCAGCCGCTCTGGAACTGCTCCGCGTCGTCGACGATGTGCCAACCGTGGACACGCGAACGCTGTTCAATGCGGCGGGTCCACTCGACACCCACGCCATCCTTCAGTGGCCTCATCTGGAACTGCAGGCTGCTGTCGGCATTGGCCAGTTCCGGTGATCGGTGTCGGCAGTTGATGCGTCGCTCGGGCTTGTCTCTCATGTCAGTTCCTCTCCTGGGGTACCGGCCACGTGTGCTGTGTTTTTAAGTTAGCCGCTGGAATGAACGCCGTGTGCTACTTGACTGCGGGATGACGATGCACAGCGCGTGAACGAATGCGCAGGGTGCTGCAATCGATTTGCATGTAACGGCTTTGCAGGTTGCACGGCGGTGTCAATGGGCCGTGGATGGCCGCGCCGCTGTCCACGTTTCGACATCGGTCCTGCGCCACGCCACGGCGCGTGCACTGATGCGGATGGGCGCTGGGAAATCACCCGCTGTGATCGGGCGGTAGATGGTCGACCGGCCCAGGCCGGTCGTGTGCATCACTGCACCGATGCGCAGCAGCATCGTGGGTTCATGGGCCAGCGTGAACTGGCGGATGGTCTGGGACGTGATCGATTGCATGGGCATCCTCCGGGATTGGATGCCCACAATCTACCGACGTGCACCCGCCGAAGGCCGATGGAATCGCCGGCAATTCATGCGCTGAGCGGCCGTTAGGCACCCGAAACGCGGGTGGATAGACCAGATGGCTAACCCGGGTGCCTAACGCAGCACGCTGGCCTGGCCGCCGAAGCCGGTGGTGCCGCTGATACCGCTCATGCCACTGAAGCGCGCTGGCTGTGCCTCGGGCGCCGGCCGTCCTGTGCGAAGGGCGTCCAGGTGGTCTGCCCACCACTGCATCATCACGCGCCGCGGCGCCAAGTAGGTTGCCCAGTTGTAGGACGCGCTGACGCGGTTGCGTTCCTGGTGCGCCAGCTGCAGCTCGATGACCGCATGGTCGAACCCCTTCTCGTGCAGCAGGGTGGACGCCACCCCGCGCCAGCCATGTCCTGTCATCCGGCCCTTGTAGCCCATGCGCTCCAGCGCTTTGAGGATGGTGTTGTTGGACATGGGCTTCTCGTGGTCCCGCTCGCCGGGGAACACGTAGGTCGAGAGATTGCGCAGTTCGTGCAGGCAGCGCAAGGTGTCCAGCGCCTGGTGCGACAGCGGCACGATGTGTGGCGTTCGCATCTTCATGCGCTGGGCAGGAATGCGCCACTCGCCAGCGTCCAGGTCGAACTCGTCCCAGGTGGCTTCGACCAGCTCGGACGTTCGCACAAAGGTCAGGGCGATGAGGCTCAGCGCGCCGCGGGTGTGCGGGCTGCCGTCGTAAACCGCCATCTTGCGCAGCAGGTCGGGCAGTTCGCGGGCCTCGATGCGGGCGTAGTTGGTCTGCTGGCGGTTCTTCAGCACGTCGGCCGGCTTGATGTCAGCGGCCGGGTTGCGCTGGATATAGCCGTGGGCCACGGCATACCGCATGATCTGCCCGCAGGTCTGCAGCGAGCGCTTGGCGATGTCCAGTGCGCCCCGGGCCTCGATCTTCTTGACCACGCGCACCAGGGTCGG
>JAJTDE010000169.1 GCA_021298085.1 Rubrivivax sp. | reverse complement strand
GACATGATGCCGCCGGCATAACCCGCACCTTCACCGGCGGGGTACAGGCCGGCCACGTTCAGGCTCTGCAGGCGAGGGCCGCGGGTGATGCGCAGCGGCGAGGAGGTGCGTGTCTCCACGCCGGTGAGCACGGCGTCGGGCATGCCAAAACCCTGGATCTGCCGCTCGAAGGCGGGCAGGGCCTCGCGCAGCGCGTCCAGCGCGTACTCAGGCAATGCACCGCGCCCGGGTTGCGCCAGGTTGGTGGGCGTGACGCCGGGCTTGTACGACGGCTGCACGGTGTCAAAGGCGCTGCTGGGCTGGCGCTTCACAAAATCGGCCAGGCGCTGCCCTGGGGCACGGTAGTCGCCGCCGCCGAGTTCAAAGGCGCGGCTTTCCCAAAAACGCTGGAAGGCGATGCCGTCCAGCGGGTTGACGGGGCCGTCGGTGCGGCCGTCCTGCCGGTAGTCTTGCGGCGAGATGCCCACCACCATGCCGGCATTGGCGTTGCGTTCATTGCGGGAATACTGGCTCATGCCATTGGTGACCACCCGGCCGGGTTCGGACGTGGCCGCCACCACCGTGCCACCTGGGCACATGCAGAAGCTGTAGACGGCGCGTCCGTTGCGGGCGTGGTGCACCAGCCGGTAGTCGGCCGCACCCAGGATGGGGTGGCCGGCATTCGGCCCGAAACGTGCACGGTCGATGACACCCTGCGGGTGTTCGATGCGAAAGCCGATGGAAAACGGCTTGGCTTCCATGGACACACCGCGGTCGTGCAGCATCGCGAAGGTGTCGCGGGCGCTGTGGCCCAGGGCCAGCACGACATGGTCGGCGCGGATCTGTTCGCCACTGGCCAGCTGCAGGCCGCGGATGTGCCCGTGTTCGATCAGCACATCCGTCACGCGCTGGCCGAAACGGACTTCGCCGCCCAGCGCGGTGATGTCGGCGCGCATCTTCTCGATCATGCTGACGAGCCGGAAGGTGCCGATGTGCGGCTTGCTGACGTAGAGGATCTCGTCCGGTGCGCCGGCCTTGACAAATTCCTGCAGCACCTTGCGGGTGAGGTGGCGAGGGTCGCTGATCTGGCTCCAGAGCTTGCCGTCAGAGAAGGTGCCGGCACCGCCCTCGCCAAACTGCACGTTGGATTCCGGGTCCAGCACGCTGCGGCGCCACAGGCCCCAGGTGTCCTGGGTGCGTTCGCGGACCTGGCGGCCGCGTTCCAGCACCAGTGGCCGCAGGCCCATCTGCGCGAGGATCAGTGCCGCAAAGAGGCCGCAGGGGCCAAAGCCCACCACCACCGGGCGCCGGGGCGCCGTGTCGGGCGACCCGGCTGCAAACCCGGCCGGGGCCTGGGCCAGCAGCCGGTAGTCAGTGTCGGGGCTGGGTTTGATGTGCCGGTCTGCCGCCACGCGCCGAAGCACGGCGGCTTCGTCCACCCCCGGCGCCAGCTGGCAGTCCAGCGTATAGATGAGCACGATCGCCGTCTTCTTGCGGGCGTCGTAGGCCCGCTTGAACACGGTGAAGTCGTGCAGTTGCCCCTCGGCGAGTTTCAGCCGGGCCAGCACCGCCAGGCGCAGATCGGCCGGCGGGTGGTCGAGGGGCAGCCGCAGTTCGGTGATGCGCAGCATGCGCTCAGCGGCAGGGTCAGCGGCAGGGGGTGCGCCACCCGGGGCGGGCGGCGCGGCGGACGGCTCAGCCGCCCTTGTGCGGGCGCTTGCCCGGGTTCTTCTTGCTGCGGGTGTGTGAACCGCGCTCCAGGCTGCGGCGCTGGCCACCGCCTTGCCCGGCGGTGTTGTTGGTGCCTTGCGGGGTGGCAGGGCGCGGGGAGGCGCGGCGGTCGGCTTCGGTGATGATCTTGTTGCCCATGGCGCAGTCGAAAAAGTAAAGACGAAGGTCGGATTAGGCCACAACAGCGAGCCACCCAGGTTCGGGCGGCCTTGCCGTAGACTGGGCTTCGCGCCGCAGCCTTGGAGGCCCCCGATGAAGCGCATCGTGATCTGTGCCGATGGCACCTGGAACGAACGTGACCGGTTCGACCCCAAGACCGGCACCCGGCGGCCGACCAATGTCACCAAGACGGCCCGCGCGGTGTGCACGCACGATGGTGCCGGCGTCAGCCAGCTGACGTACTACCACCCGGGCGTGGGCACCGGCGGCCCACTGGACCAGCTCACCGGCGGCGCCTTCGGTGCCGGCATGGAGCACAACATCCGCGAGATGTACCGCTTCATCGTCTACAACCACACACCGGGCGACGAGCTCTACTTCTTCGGCTTCAGCCGCGGGGCCTTCACCGTGCGCAGCCTGGCGGGCTTCATCCACTTTGCCGGCCTGGTGAGCAAGGACGAGGACTACTACGTGCCCGACCTGTTCCACTGCTACGCCAGCGGTGCGGGCCCAGGCAGCGCGGCCTGGAACCACCTCTTTGTCGAGCCCAACCGCCAGGGCTGGCCGCGCCTGAAGGACCGCCGCGCCCAGACGCCCCCCATTCGCTTCATTGGCGTGTGGGACACCGTGGGTGCGCTGGGGCCGCCGGGTGTCCTCGGCCAGGTGGCCAACTGGTTCAACCCCGCGCGGCACAGCTACCACGCGGTGGGCCTGTCGCCGCTGATCCAGCATGCGGCGCATGCCCTGGCCATCGATGAGAACCGCGTCTCCTTCAAGCCGACGCTGTTTGACGCCACAGGCTGGCCAGGCCAGCTGCACCAGGCCTGGTTTGCCGGCGTGCACACCGACATCGGCGGCGGTTATGACTATGACGACCACGCCAACCACGCGCTGAACTGGGTGCTGGATCACGCCAAGGCGCTGGGCCTGGTGCTGGATGAACGGTACCTGGGCGCCTTCAGCCGCAGCCGCCTGGAGGTGCCGCTGCACGACAGCCGCCAAGGCGTGTACCGGCTGCTGCCCTGCCACTGGCGGCCCATCGGCGAAGAGCCGGGCGCGCAGGAGCAGGTGCACCCGTCAGCGCTGCAGCGCCAGCAGGCCCTGGCCGACTACCGTCCCACCAACCTCATGCAGTGGCTGGAACGGCAGCCGGGCTGAGACTGGCCTGCCCATCCCCTGCCCACTGCAGCCGCAGCCCCGCGCTGCTGTCGGCCGGGTAATGCGCCTGAAACCCCCAGCGCTGCTGGAAGCTGCGGTCCTGCCAGATGGCGTGGTAGGCCCGGTTGCGTTCGGGCAGGGGGTGGTTGAACCACAGCTGGGCCGGCGCATGGCTGCGTCGCACCACCCGCGCCAGGGCTTCACGGTCGGGGTGGGAAAAGACGGCCCCGCTGGTGGAGATGAGGTAATGCGGGCAGTCGATCAGCGCCATCAGTTCGTCGTTGACGTTCCGGCGGCTGCCATGGTGCGACAGCTTGAAGGCGTCCAGCCGCAGCCGCGCCTGGCCGGTTGGCAGCAGGGCCCGGATGGCCTGGGCCAGCACGTCGGCGTAGGCGTCAGAGGCCAGCAGCAGTCGCTGGCCGGCAAACTCGGCCAGCACCGCGATGCTGCTGCCGTTCGGCCGTGAGTCGTCGGCGTCGAACCGGCGCTTGGCCAGGGTGTCGAGGTCGGTTTCCGGGTCGGCCTTGCGGCCGGACAGCAGGCGGCGTTTGCCGGGTTTGGCCAGGTCGGCGTCCCAGGTGCCGGCCAGCTGCACCAGCGTCTGTGGCGTGGGTGAGAGCAGTGTGAGCGTCAGGCCACCGGCCAGGGGGATGGTGGGCAGCCCGGCGCTGGCCTGCGCGGGGCGCACGATGGGCCCGCCGCGTGACCAGCCGTTCCAGGGCAGCTGTTCTCGCTGGAGCAGGGTGCTGAAGTCGTCGCCGTCCTTGCCGCTGAGCAGTGCGCGCTGCTCCAGGTGGTGCCGGCCGTTGAACCAGATGTCGCCAAAGGTCAGCCCCAGTGCCTTGGCCTGCTGCAGCAGGGCGATGCCGCCGCCGATGTGGTCACCGTCGATGTGCGAGAGGATGAACAGCTCAAGGTGCCGCTGCCCGGGCGGCAAGGCTTGCAGGCGCGGGCCCAGCGAGCGCTTGAACGAGCCTTCGGTGCCGCAGTCCATCAGCAGCCGGTGGCGCGGGCCATCCCGCAAGCCCCATTCCAGCCACAGGCAGTCGCCCTGCTCGGCGGGCAGCAGCTCCAGGCTGAGGTGGGTGGCCGGGCCCGCCGCGGCAGGGCCCGGCGGCGTGGGCTTGGGTGTGGGCCGTGGCTTGGCGGCGCCCGAGGTGGTGGCCGCGCGGGTGGCCGCGTGGGTGGCCGGTGCCGGTGGCCTGGCCGCGCCAGCAGCCTGACCCGCTCGACCGGTGACGGCCTGAAGAAGCGATTGCGTGGCCGTGGCTGCGCTGCTGTTGGCGGGCGTGACGCGCAGCAGGCTGGTGGCGGCACTGGGTGCCATCGCCTGGGCATAGGACAGCG
This sequence comes from Rubrivivax sp., assembly GCA_021298085.1. Lineage (GTDB taxonomy): Bacteria > Pseudomonadota > Gammaproteobacteria > Burkholderiales > Burkholderiaceae_C > Rubrivivax. The sequence goes on along the minus strand of JAJTDE010000169.1, from coordinate 3,771 downwards.
GCACCGCGGCGCTGGAGGTCACGCTCTCCTGCATGGCCTCCGGCTCGGCGCCCGCCGCGCTGGGCGCGGCGAGGTGGTGGGCGTCGGTGCCCGCCATGCCGCGGCTGGGCGCCATCGCCGCTGCGGCGGCCATGGCGGGCGTTGCCGGCGCGGCGTCCTGCAGGCCCATGCTGCTGTCCAGCCGGTGCAGCTGCGTCAGCAGCCGGCGGGCGCCGTCGACCACCGGCGTCATGTCCAGCGGCGCCTCGGTGCCCGGGGCGGCGTCGGTGCCCAGCAGGCTGCCTTCGCGCAGCTGCGGGTTGCCCCAGGCGTCCAGGTAGCCAAACAGCCGGTACTCCATCCAGTAGACGGGCGACTCGCTGAAGCCATCCCGCGGCTGACGCACCTGCACCGTGGCGCGCAGGGCCTCGGTGGCGCGCAACAGGCAGTGGCGCACGTTGTCGGTGACGTCCAGCACCTTCAGCAGCCACAGCTCGGCCAGGCAGGCCTGTGCCCAACCCTGGTCTTCAGGCGCGGCCTTGGGGTGCACCATCAAGGTCTCGGCCCAGATGCGGGCGGCGTGCCAGTCGCCCCAGTCCAGCGGCTTGCCCAGCACGATCTGGATGGAAAAGCGTGCCAGCAGCTGGCGGAAGGGCGCCCGCAGGCCCTGGCCGGCGTTGACCAGAAAGCCGTCGACCGCGGCCTGGTAGTCGGCCAGCGCCTCGTCCATGCACCAGCGCTGGTAGCGCAGCGATTCGCGCAGCTCGGCCTGGCTGCGGGTGCCGGGGTTGAGGGCCAGGTCAAAGGCCTCGTCGCGGGCGTTGATCATGCGCGTGTCGGCCCGCAGGGCACGGGCTTCCATGCCGTAGCGCTGGCCGGTGGCGGCCAGGCGTTCGATGGCCTTGTCCAGCGCGTCGCTGCCCACCCAGCGGCCGCTGGCATAGGCCACCTCCACCGCGCGGCGGCATTGCTGGTAGGTGGCGCGTTCCAGCGCGTCGCCCATCTCGGTGGGCAGGCATTCGTAGACCACCAGGCTGGCCCAATCGTGTTCCACGGGCTTGAGCCGGCTGTGCAGCGTGGTGCGGACGCGGTGCATCAGCACCCAGGGGTGTTCACCCCACAGCAGGCCACCGTAGAAGGTCTCGGCAAACAGCACCGAACCCTGAAAGCCCAGCGGCACCTGGGAGGCCACCACCAGCGCAATGCCGGCCTGGTGCAGCGCGTGGGCCAGGCTGGCGCCCGGGTTGACGACGTCACTGGTGTTGGCGCTGTCGCAGGTGGCCAGCGTGACCACCTGCGGGCGGTGCAGGCCGCCGTCGACCATGGTGGTCAGGGCACTGGCCAGACGCTCGCCGGTGATGAGTCCGTCGTCCGGGTGCAGCCGCAGCCCGTAGGTGCTGTCACCCAGGTCGTCGTCGCGGTCGCCATGGCCCAGGATGTGCACGTGGGTGTAGGCCTGGCGGCTGCACTCGCGCACCACACCGTCCAGCGTGGCGTTGGACAGCACGGTGAGCGTGTCGCCGAAGGTCTTGCGCACGTTGATGCCGTCCTTGTCGGGCAGGTTCTGCAGCTTGGCCTTCTGGCCGAAGCGGCTGCCCAGCGCAAAGGGCCTGACGGCCTCGACCAGCGCATTCAGGTGTTCCTGGAACGGCACCTCACCGTGGTCCTGCCCGGCCGAGATGAACAGCACCCGCGGCGTGGCCAGCCATTGCATCCGCGTGATCGAGACATTGCGGGTGCGCCGCGTGATGACCACGGGCACCTTGCTCTGCACGCTGAGCCAGTTTTCGCTGCAGGCGTCAGGGCCGATGGGCACTTTGGCCAGCTCAAAGGGCAGGGCAGCCAGCTCGGAGGCCGTCAGTGTCAGGCTCACCCGCACCACCGTGTCGCGCCCGTTCGGGTCGGCGCCGAGCGAGCCTGGAAAACGTGGCACTGAACCCAGCAGGCGGGCCATCGCCACGCCCAGTTCTCGCAGGGACGGCAGGCGGTCCTTCGGGGCGGGGCGATCACCCGCGTCGGCGGCCTGGTCCTGGTGGCGCATCGCGCGCATGCGCCGCTCGAAGGTGTGCTGCTCGAAGGGCACGTTGACCACGCCAGCCTCGGCGTCGTCGCACACGGCCAGGTAGGGCGTCAGCGGCGACAGCAGCTGGTTGTGGGCCGGGCCGGCGCGCAAGAACTCGACGCGCACGGTGCGAACCTGGATGTCTGGGGTCATGGCAGGCCTCCTTGGGGGGCAGGCTCAAATGTCGCGCAAAAAGGGTCGCCCAGGCCGGGTGCGGCTTGGCTTGCTTGGCGCAACAGCCCTTACCAGGGTTCGGCTGCCGGTGTGCCCTGGTGGTAGCGCAGCTGCCAGCCCGCCGCGCCGCGCTGCCACAGCGACACCCGCCAGGTGTGCAGCTGCAGCCCCTGCGGGCCGCGCTGGGCCGAGCGGTAGCTCAGCAAGGCCTGGTCGTCGGCGACGCGCTGCAGGGTGTAGGTGTCGGACTGCACGTCGGGTGGGGCGGCATCCTGCAGCAGGAAGCGGATGCAGGTGGCGCGGTCGTAGCGTCGGCCCGAACGCCCCACCTCATGGAACGCCGGGTGCAGCAGCTGGCTCAGCCGTTCGGCCGAGCTGCGTACACCGGGGTGGTGCAGCTCGCGTTCCAGGCGCGTCAGCTCGGCCAGCAGCCCACCGGGCAGCCGCTGGTAGGTGCTGATGCAGAACGCCGTGCCATCGGCGGCGGTGTGGGGCAGCTGGGAAACCCGCTCGAAGTCCTCCCGCGGCCAGGGCGGGAAGAAGACGTCGCCGTCGGGCTCCGCATCGACTTCCGTCAGCACCAGGCGGCTGGACAGGGGCAGGGCCTGGGCGTAGAGCTCACCGCCACCCATCACCATGGCCTCGGGCGCGTTGGCCACTGCCGCGAGGGCCGCTTCCAGGCTGCCAAGGACCTCGGCGCCCGGGGCGCTGTAGCCGCTGTGGCGGCTGACCACCAGGTTGCGCCGGCCGGGCAGGGGCCGGAAACGCGCCGGCAGCGATTCCCAGGTCTTCCGGCCCATGATCACCGGCTTGCCCAGGGTGGCGTGCTTGAAGTGTTGGGCGTCCTTGGCGTCGCGAAAGACCAGCTCCGCGCCGCGGCCGATCACACCGTTGCGGCAGACCGCGGCGATCAGCGTCACCGTGGCGGGGCGGACGGCGTGCGCTGGCGCATCGGCACGGGCATGGGCAAGGGCAGACGTCATGCGCGGGCCTGGCAGTGGGTATCGGAGGGCTGGCGTGTCACACCGCCACGGGTGCCTTGATGGCCGGGTGCGGGTCGTATCCCTCGAAGGCAAAGTCCTCCAGCTGGTAGTCGAAGATCGACGCGGGCTGGCGCAGGAGCTTCAGCTGGGGGTAGGGCCGCGGCTCGCGCGACAGCTGCAGCGTGACCTGTTCGTGGTGGTTGGCGTAGATGTGGCAATCGCCGCCCGTCCAGATGAAGTCGCCCACGTCCATGCCGCACTGCTGGGCCAGCATGTGGGTCAGCAGTGCATAGCTGGCGATGTTGAAGGGCACACCCAGGAACAGGTCGGCGCTGCGCTGGTAGAGCTGGCAGCTGAGGCGCGGCCTGCCGCCGTCGGCGACGGCTGGCTGCACGTAGAACTGGAACAGCGCATGGCAGGGCATCAAGGCCATCTTGGGCAGATCGGCCACGTTCCAGGCGCTGACGATGATGCGGCGCGAGTCGGGGTTGGTGGTCAGCTGCTTGACCACCTCGGTGATCTGGTCGATGTGCTGGCCATCGGGCGCGGGCCAGCTGCGCCACTGCACGCCGT
>JAJTDE010000038.1 GCA_021298085.1 Rubrivivax sp. | reverse complement strand
CAGCGGCCGCTGTCGGTGGCCATGCTCGACCTGGACCACTTCAAGCCCTTGAACGACGAACACGGCCACGAGGCCGGCGACGCCGTGCTGCAGCGCTTCAGCGCGCTGCTGCGCGGCGGCACCCGGGCCAGCGACCTGCTCTGCCGGCTGGCCAGCGGCGAGTTTGTGCTGGTGTGCGACGGCACACCCGCCGACGCCGCACGCAGCGTGCTGGAACGCATGCTCGCGGCCTGGCAGGCCCTGCCGCAGCAGCACGAGGAACACCGCCTGCCGCCCAGCAGCTTCTCGGGCGGCGTGGTGGCCTATGGCGCCACCGGCACGACGCTCGAAGCACTGCTGTCCCAGGCCGAACGCGCCCTGCGGGCCGCCAAGACCCAGGGCCGCGCACGGGTTCAGGTGGCCGAAGGCTGAACCTGCTCCGCGGCCTGCGCCAGCATGGCCATGGCCCGCTGCGCGGCCGGTGACGGGCTGCGCTGCCGCAAGCTGACCAGCCCGGTGTGCAGCGTCAGCGGCGGTACGTCAGCCACATTCAGGCGCACCCAAGGGCTGCGCGGCGACGCATGGCCGGCCGCCGGGGTGCCTGCCAGGGTGTCCAGCGCCGCCGCTGCCGTCATCCCGATCACCGTGTCACTGGACTGCCCCACGGCGCGCAGCAGGGCCAGGTCGTCACATTCCAGCGCCAGGGTCAGGGGTTCGCCAGGGCCCAGGCCCAGCGCGCGCGCCAGGGCCGTTTTCACCGGCGCCGGCAGGCGGGTGGACGCCACACCGTACGACCACATCTGCTGCAGCGTGCAGTGCTGCCCGGCCAGGGGGTGACCGCTGCGCCCATAGAAGCCACCCGCCTGCACGCCCATCGGCACCAGGCTGAGATCGGCGTCGCGCGGCAGTTCACGCAGGTCGGCCACGAAGAATTCCAGCGCTTCGCTGCGCAGCTGCTCCAGCAGGCGGGCCCAGTTGCCCGTTTCCACGCGCAGCCTCAGTTCAGGGTGCTCACGGCGCAGTGCCGCCACCGCCTCGGGCACAAAGGTGGCCGCAGGAAAAGGGCCGACGCCAAAGGCCAGGTCACCCAGCTGAAGTTGCCCGAAACGCTGCAGGTCTCGCAGCAGCTGGCGGGCCTCCTGTTCCATGCGCCGGGCGCGCTCCAGCAGCAGCACACCGGCCGGCGTGGGGCGAATGTGCCCGGCGCCACGCTCGAACAGGCGCTGGCCCAACGCCTGTTCCAGCGCCTGGATGCTCCGGCTGAACGCCGGTTGGCTCAGGTGCACCTGTTCAGCGGCCCTGGCGAAGTGGCGGTGGTCGTCCAGGGCCAACAGGTGCTGGAGGCGGCGAAGATCCAGGTGCATGTTGCGTTCCTTGCATCAACACTACCCGAAGATTGCAATGGACGCATCGGTACAGGCCCACTACGCTGCGCGGCCAGGGTGCTTCAACACCCGGTCAAGATGGAGACAACACCGATGGATACCCAGACCCAGAATCTGCTGATCGTGGTGGCCATGCTCAGTTATGCGGCCATGGAATGGCTCACCGGACGCTACCGGCAGACTGTCAAATCCACCGCCAACGACGCCAAGCTGGAGCTCTTCATGTTCCTCAGCCTGCTGGCGGTGGCCCAGCCGCTGGCGCTGGGCGTCTCAGGCTGGCTGTGCACCTGGTTCATGCCCCAGGCCCGGGGCGCCTGGGCCGACCTGCCCTGGTGGGCCATGGTGGCCATCTTGCTGGTGGCCGACGACTTCACGCAGTACCTCTGGCACCGGGCCTCGCACACACCGCTGCTGTGGCCGCTGCACCGTGCGCACCACACGGCCAGCTACATGAGCATCCGCATCACCTACCGCAACAACTTCTTCTACTACCTGATGATGCCGGGCCTGTGGATCGGCGGCGTACTGCTGTTCCTGGGCTTTGGCGCCGTCTATGCCGGCTACATCGTCGTCAAGCTGGTGGTCATCCTGGGGGCGCACTGCGCCTGGCGCTGGGACGAGCCGCTCTACCGCATCCCTGCACTGCGCCCGCTGATGTGGGTGCTGGAACGCACCATCTCCACACCGGCCACGCACTGGGCCCACCACGCCCTGACCAACGCCGATGGCGTGGGCCACTACAAGGGCAACTTCGGCAACCTGCTGTTTGTGTGGGACATGCTGCTGGGCACGGCCCACATCACCCGGCGCTACCCCGCCCGTGTGGGCCTGCAGGACGACATCCAGCACGGGGCTGAACACTGGTCACGCCAGATGTTCTTCCCGGTGCTGCAAAGCCAGCGGCCAGGCTCGGCACTGCGCAGGGGCGGTGGCCTGGGCGCGGCGGCTGAGGAGACAAGGTCTGACGCGCAGACGCAGAAGCAGGGGCGGCCGTTGGCGGGCGGGTGATCTGGTGGGCACCGGTCATCGGCTCGGAGCCGACTTCAGCTGCTGACCGCTTGGTGCCATCGCTGCCAGCAGCCAAAACTGATCGGACCGGTAGTACATCTCAATCAGGCGATTGATCGGCGATTGATCGGCGATTGGCCGCCGATGGCCGCCTTCACATCAATTCGGCAGCGGCAGACTCGCTCTCGGTATGCCGATCAGGCTCCGCCGTGTGGAGGATCTCGCTGAGAACCGAGGTGGCGTAGTTTCCGGCGGGCAAGGAGAAGGTGAGCAGCAATTGATCGGCTTGCGGCCACTCCCATGACATGTCCGCTGGGCTGGCCACCAGGGCGCGGCGCTCCTGATCCAAGCCGGCGTGCTCCATGCCATCGCACAAGGCGGCGTGACGTTCGGCCACGCCGTTCTCCAGGGCCTGGGCTGCATCGGTGGTACTCACGCGGCCCCGCCCCCACAGCGGCCCCGTGGGCCGGCCCGCCTCGTCCAGCACATCACCGGGCAGGGTCTTGCCCCAGAGCCCTTGCTGCATGCGCAGCGCCAGAACTTCATTGAAGACGAAGGAGCGCACGGCCGACAGGAAGATGCCCTTCTTCTTCGGGTTGCGCACGCGGATCTCGCGCGCCAGCATGGCCCTGCCCTGTTCGACATTGCCGCCCTCATGGCCGAAGCGCTGGGCCCCGAAGTAATTGGGCACGCCCTGTGACGCAACGGCCTTGAGATTGGCCTCGATGGCGACGTGGTCGCCGGTCACATCACGCAGCACGATGCGGAACCGGTTGCCCTTCAAGTCTCCAGGGCGCAGCTTCTTCACGTGGCGGCTTTGGCTCAGCACCTTGAACTCCGGGTGCTGAAGCTGGGTCAGATCGGGCGTCTCGCCCTTCGGCAGATAGATGCTGAACCACTGGCGCGTGACGGCGTAACGGTCCTTCAGACCTGCGTAGCCCACGTCCCTTTCCTGCACCTTGGCGGCCTCGGCCAACTGCTGGGCGACAAAGGCGGTATTGGCACCGTTCTTCTCGAGTTCCAGCCAGATGTGTTCGCCCTCACCGGTGGGCAGCTGCAGCGGCAGCTCGGTGACGATGAAATCCTCGTTGAGGCGTTTCAGGGTGGCGCAGGCGCCACTGGCCGGGTAGGCGTTGGGCCACTGCGGCAAGGTCGTGTAGGAAGCGTGGGTCATGCGCGGATGGATGGCTCCGAGGGTGGATTCTGGACGCGCTGTCGAGCCGGCCGTTGGCTGTTCAGCCCGCGATTCTCCCTCTGGCCGCTCGCGCACGGTGTCGTTGTCGTTCAGGCAGCACTCAAGCCATCGTTACCACCCCATCACCCGCCCACCAGCACGCGCGCCAGCGCGTTGTGCCGCTCCAGCAGCGGCTCCAGCTCCAGCGTGGTCAGCCGCCCTTCCCTGACCACCACGCGGCCGTTGACGACGGAGTAGGCCGCGGTGGCCGAGCTGCACAACAGCAGCGCGCCAATCGCGTCGTGCACCGCGGCGCCAGCCAGGCCCAGGCTGCGGGTGTCGAACAAGGCCAGGTCGGCCGACATGCCGGGCGCCAGGTGGCCGATGTCGTCGCGGCCCAGCACCCGCGCGCCGCCGCGGGTGGCCAGTTCCAGGGCGTCGCGCGCCGTGAAGCTGGCCGGGCCATGGTCGCACCCAAACGGTTCCAGCGCGCGGCCTACCCGGGCCAGCAGCATCGCCTGACGGGCCTCGTTGAGCAGGTGGCCGGCGTCGTTGCTGGCACTGCCATCCACACCCAGGCCCACCGGCACGCCGGCGTCCCACATGCGCCGCACGGGCGCGATGCCGGAGGCCAGCCGCATGTTGCTGCAGGGGCAATGGGCCACCCCCGTGCCGGTACGCGCAAACAGGGCCATGCCGGGTGTGTCCAGCTTCACGCAGTGCGCGTGCCAGACATCGCTGCCCAGCCAGCCCAGGTCTTGGGCGTATTCGGCGGGCGTCTTGCCAAAGCGTTCGCGGCTGTAGGCCACGTCGTGGTCGTTCTCGGCCAGGTGGGTGTGCAGCCGCGTGCCGAAGCTGCGGGCCAGTGCCGCGGCGTCGCGCATCAGGCCTGGGCTCACGCTGAACGGGGAACACGGCGCCACACCCACCCGCACCATCGCGTGGCGCTGCGGCTGATGGTGGGCCTCGATGACCCGCTGGGTATCGCGCAGGATGTCGGCTTCTCGTTCCACCAGGCGGTCAGGCGGCAGGCCACCGGCGCTTTCGCCCACACTCATCGAGCCGCGGGTGGGGTGAAACCGCAGGCCGATGCCCTGCGCTGCCTCGATGGTGTCGTCCAGCCGGACGCCATTGGGGTACAGGTAGAGGTGGTCGGAGCTGGTGGTGCAGCCCGACAGCAGCAACTCGGCCATCGCCACCTGGGCGCTGACGCGCGCCATCTCGGGTGTCAGCCCGGCCCACAGCGGGTAGAGCGTGCGCAGCCAGCCGAAGAGTTCGGCGTTCTGCGCGGCCGGCACCGCCCGCGTCAGCGACTGGTACATGTGGTGGTGGGTATTCACCAGGCCCGGTACCAGCACATGCCCGCGGGCGTCGATCACCTCGTCGGCCTGCAAGGCCTCGGGCGGCATCGATTCAGCGGGCCCGATGGCGGCAATGGCCGGGCCCTTGACCCAGACGCTGGCCTCAGGCAGTTCGCGACGCTCGTCGTCCAGCGTCGCGATGACATCAGCCCGGTGAATGAGGAGGGTGCGCTCGTTCATGCAGGCAGCATAACAAGCGCTGCCCGCCTCAGTGCACCACCCGCCCGAAGCTGAACTCGGTGCCTTGCAGCGTCACCGGAATCACATCCTTGGGCCCGAAACGGCCCTGCAGGATGAGCTTGGCCACCGGGTTCTCGATGCGCTGCTGGATGGCCCGCTTCAGCGGCCGTGCACCGAACACCGGGTCGAACCCGACCTTGGCCAGTTCGGCCAGGGCCTGAGGGCTGACGTCCAGCTTCATGTCCATCTTCTCCAGCCGCAGCTCGAGCTGTCGCAGCTGGATCTTCGCGATGCGCTGGATGTGCTTCTCATCCAGCGCATGGAATACCACGGTCTCGTCGATGCGGTTGAGGAACTCGGGCCGGAAGTGCTGCTTGACCTCGGTCCAGACGGCTTCCTTGATGTCATCGGCCGGCTGCCCCGCCATCTGCATGATGATGGACGAGCCCAGGTTGCTGGTCATCACGATGACGCAGTTCTTGAAGTCCACGGTGCGGCCCTGGCCGTCGGTCAGGCGGCCATCGTCCAGCACCTGCAGCAGGACGTTGAACACATCGGGATGGGCCTTCTCGACTTCGTCCAGCAGCAGCACGGAATAGGGCTTGCGGCGCACGGCTTCCGTCAGGTAGCCACCTTCGTCGTAGCCGACATAACCCGGGGGCGCGCCGATCAGGCGGCTCACGGAGTGCTTCTCCATGAACTCGCTCATGTCGATGCGCACCATGTGGTCTTCGCTGTCGAACAGGAAGCCGGCCAGGGCCTTGCAGAGCTCCGTCTTGCCCACGCCCGTGGGGCCCAGGAACAGGAAGCTTCCCAGCGGGCGGTTCGGGTCACTCAGGCCGGCGCGGCTGCGGCGGATGGCATCGGCGACGGCGACGATGGCCTCGTCCTGGCCAACCACCCGCTCGTGCAGCTTGTCTTCCATCTGCAGCAGCTTGTCGCGCTCACCCTGCATCAGCTTGCTGACCGGGATGCCCGTGGAGCGCGACACCACCTCGGCGATCTCTTCAGCGCCCACCATCGTGCGCAGCAGTTGTGGGCCACCCTTGCCGTCCTTGCCGCCGCCCTTCTTGCCGGCCTCCTTGGCCTGGGCTTCCTTCAGGCGCTTGTCCAGCTCCGGCAGCTTGCCGTACTGCAGCTCGGCCACCTTGTCGAAGTTGCCCTTGCGCTTGAACTCCTCGATCTGGAAGCGGATGCGGTCGATCTCTTCCTTGACCTGCGCACTGCCCTGGGCGGTGGCCTTCTCCGATTTCCAGATCTCCTCCAGGTCCGCGTACTCGCGTTCCAGCTTGAGGATTTCCTCTTCGATCAGGCCCATGCGCTTGATCGAGGCCTCGTCCTTTTCCTTGCGCACGGCCTCGCGCTCGATCTTCAGCTGGATCAGCCGGCGGTCGAGCTTGTCCATCGCCTCGGGCTTGGAGTCGATCTCGATCTTGATCTTGGCCGCCGCCTCGTCGATCAGGTCGATGGCCTTGTCGGGCAGGAAACGGTCGGTGATGTAGCGGTGGCTCAGCTCAGCCGCGGCCACGATGGCCGGGTCGGTGATCTCCACGCCGTGGTGAACTTCGTACTTCTCCTGCAGCCCGCGCAGGATGGCGATGGTGGCCTCCACCGTGGGTTCATCGACCAGCACCTTCTGGAAGCGGCGCTCCAGCGCGGCGTCCTTCTCGACGTACTTGCGGTACTCGTTCAGCGTGGTGGCGCCGATGCAGTGCAGTTCACCGCGGGCCAGGGCCGGCTTGAGCATGTTGCCGGCGTCGATGGCGCCTTCGGCCTTGCCCGCGCCCACCATGGTGTGCAGCTCGTCGATGAACAGGATGATGCGGCCATCGTCCTGGCTGACTTCCTTGAGCACGGCCTTCAGCCGTTCCTCGAACTCGCCACGGTACTTGGCGCCGGCCAGCAGGCCGGCCATGTCCAGCACCAGCACCTTCTTGTCCTTCAGGGATTCGGGCACTTCGCCGGCCACGATGCGCTGGGCCAGGCCTTCCACGATGGCCGTCTTGCCCACACCGGGCTCACCGATCAGCACCGGGTTGTTCTTGCTGCGGCGCTGCAGCACCTGGATGGCGCGGCGGATCTCGTCGTCGCGGCCAATCACCGGGTCCAGCTTGCCCAGCCGGGCGCGCTCGGTGAGGTCGAGCGTGTATTTCTTCAGGGCCTCGCGCTGGCCTTCGGCCTCGGCGGAATCGACCTTCTGGCCACCGCGCACGGCCTCGATGGCGGCCTCCAGCGCCTTGCGCGTCAGGCCGTGGCCGCGCACCACGCCGCCAAGGTCGGTCTTGGCGTCGGCCAGGGCCAGCAGGAACATCTCGCTGGCGATGAAGTTGTCGCCGCGCTTTCCGGCTTCCTTGTCGGCCATCTGCAGCAGCTGCACCAGGTCGCGCCCGGCCTGGACCTGCCCACCACCCTGCACCTGGGGCAGGTTGTTGATGCTGGTCTGCATGGCGGTGGCCAGGGCCGCGGCGTCAGCGCCGGCCCGCTCCAGCAGGGCACGTGGCCCGTCGGGCTGCGCCAGCATCGCGGCCAGCAGGTGGGAAGGCTCCACATAGGGGTTGTCGCGCGCCACAGCCGCGCTTTGGGCGTCGGCCAGGGCTTGCTGGAAGGCGGTGGTGAGCTTGTCGAGTCGCATCGGGCACCTCGTCGAATGGGGATGACTGCCTGAGGCAGATTCGGACGCTGCGCGACCGTCTGCCAACATCTCGCATGTGAGGCACGAATGGCGGCCTTCAAGGCCTTCCTACAATCAGGGAGATGGATATATTCCAGATGCAACTCGTCTACGAGCAGCGTGCCGACCGCCTGCTCTGGCACATCCGCACCCGCGACGGCGCGCTCTACAGCGTCTGGCTGACACGCCGGCTGATGATGCGCCTGTGGCCGCCGTTCCAGAAGCTGGTGGCCGAGGCCGCGCTGGCGCCCATCAGCAGCGGCCGAGCCATGGCCGTGCCCGAAGCGCAGGCCATGATGGCGGACGTGGCGCGCCAGCGCCCGCTGCCGGGCGCCAACTTCCAGGCACCTTTTGATGCACGGCCCCGTTCACGGCCCCTGGGGCCTGAACCGCTGCTGCCGGACAACGTCGAGCTCTCGCCACCGGCCGCTGGCGGCAGCCCACCGCGGGGCCTGGTGATCCGGATCCGGGAACACGAGGGCCGCAGCCTGGACATGCAGCTCAATGACGACTTGTCCACCGCGCTGATGCGCCTGATGGACCAGGCGCTGGTGGCGGCCGAGTGGTGGCCCGCGGCGTCGGCACAACCCACTTCGCCGACAGAACCCGCGGCACGCGAACCCTTGAACTGAGGCAACGGCCCCAACCCGTCAACCGGCGGGGTCCTGCAGCATCGCGACCAAGCGGGACTTCTGCACCTTGCCCAGCGCCGTCTTGGGCAGTGACGCCATCTGCACCAGGCGACGCGGCTGCTTGAAGCGCGCCAGACGCTGGGTGTAGGCGTTGCGCAGCTGCGCTTCATCCCACTCGGCGCCGCTGCGCAGCACCACGGCCAGCACCGGCACTTCACCCCAGCGCGCATCGGGCAGGCCCACCACCGCACATTCGGCCACCGCTGGAACGCTGGCCACCAGGTGCTCGATCTCGGCGGGGTAGATGTTCTCGCCGCCAGAGATGATCATGTCCTTGCAGCGGCCCACCACCTCGAAACGCCCTTCGGCGTCGCAACGGGCCAGGTCACCGGAGCGAAACCAGCCATCGGTAAAGTCCGGGTGGCCGGGCATCCGGTGGTAGCCCCGCATGACGTTGTCGCCCTTGACCCAGATCTCGCCAACATCACCCACGGCCTGGGCACCCGCCAGCTGCACCTGCACACCCGGCGCCGGGCGCCCGGTGCTGTGCGGGTGCGCCATGGCGTCTTCAGGCCGCGAGGCAATGGAAAACGGCCCGGTTTCCGTGGCGCCATACACCTGCGCCACCGGCACGCCCCGCTGGTGGAAAGCCTCGATCAGGCCCAGCGGCACCACCGACGAGCCGCTGTTCAGAAAGCGCAGGCTGTCCAGCGGCGTACGGTCCCAGGCGGGGTGCTCGATGACGGCCCGCAGGGTGGCCGGCACCATCAGGCTGGTGCTGGCCCCCCAGGCAGCGACATCGGCCAACCAGGCCCCAGGCTCGAAGCGCGGGTGCAGCCGCAGCGTGGCGCCACACAGCAGGGCCGGCAGCAGCTGGATGCACAGCCCACCCACATGGAACAGGGGCAACACGGCCAGCACACGGTCGTGGGCACCCAGCCCTTGCACGGTGATGGCGGCGCGGGCGTTGGCTGCCATCTCGGCCGCGCCATGGCGCGCGCCCTTGGCCTCGCCAGTGGTGCCGGAGGTGTAAACCAGCAGCAGGTCGCCGGGCTGGCCGCTGCCCTTTGCCCAGCCCTGGGTTGTCAGGCCGTGCCGCAGCGTGTCGCCCAGCGCCTGCCATTCCGGCATCACACGCAGCACGGCCACGCCGGCATGGCGCAGGCAGCCCAGCAGCTCGTCGGCGCTCAGGCGCCAGTTCAGCGGCATGAAGACGGCACCCAGGCGCTCGCAGGCCAACAAGGCGGCCAGCATGGCGGCGCTGTTGTGCCCCAGCCAGGCCACGGTGTCGGTGGCGCCCACCCCCTCGGCCTGCAGGCGATGCGTTTCCTCAGCCACCAGGGCTTCAAAGTCGGCCCGTGTCAGCACCGCCTCGGGGCCATCGACACACAGCGCCTGCGGGTCTTGCGCCAGCTGAAGGCGCCAGCCGGCGTCGGGGCTGGTGATGGCCGCCACCGCCTCGGCTGACAGGCCGAGTGTCACTCGATGACCTCGTCGCGCTCACCGGGCTCATACAGGCACTCGCGGCCGAGCCGGTCCACACACAGCTCGGCCGTCCAGGGCAGCATCAGTGAGCCGCAGCGTGAATCGCGGTAGATGCGCTCCAGCGGCAGGCTCTTGAGCATCGATTGGCCGCCGCAGGTGCGGATGGCCAGGCGGGCGATGTCGTTGGCGTTTTCCATCACCGTGTAGTGCGCGGCGTACAGGCGCATGCGGGTGTCGCGGTCGGGGTCGACGCGGGCCTCGCGGGCGTTCTGCAGGAACAGCGCGCGGGTCTGCTCCAGCTTGATGCGCATCTCGGCCACCGCCACCTGCTTGGTCGGGTACATGCGCCGCTTGACGGGTGGCATGCCGGGCACTTCGCCGCGCAGGTACTGGACGGTGAAGTCGTAGGCGGCCTGGGCCAGGCCCATGTAGGTGGGCGACAAGGTGGCAAACATGTGCGGAAAGCGCATCGCAGCCTGGAAATACAGGCCCTCGGGCATCATGCGCGCGGTGTCGGGTACCCAGACGTCCTTGAACGTCAGGTTGCGCGAGACGGTGCCGCGCATGCCCAGCGGGTCCCAGTCGCCGTCGACGCTGACACCGGGTGCGTCAGCCGGCACGGCCAGGTACATGGCGTCGCGTTGTGTGGCACCGGGCTTGTCCAGCGTGCACAGCACGCCGTAGTAGTCGGCAGCGCCCGACAAGGACGCAAAGATCTTGCGGCCACTGACCAGGTAGCCCCCATCGGCGCGGCGCGCCACCGTGCCAAAAGGCGCCTTGCCGGCGGCGGCGCTGCCGCCTTCGGAGAAGGGCTGGGCGTAGACCTTGCCTTCCTGCACCACGCGGGCGTAGTGCACGGCGCGGCAGCGCTCGTGGTCGGCCCGCTGCTCGGCGCTCATCTCAAGCTGGTCGGCGATGAAGCCTGACCACATCGCCGAGCTGACGTGCATGTTCCAGGTGAGTGCGGTGGCGCCGCAGTGCCGGCCGATCTCGGCAGCCACCATCACGTAGGTGGCGAAATCGGCGCCCAGGCCGCCGTAGGCCTGCGGCACGCAGATGCCCAGCAGCCCGGCTTCGCGCAGGTCAGCGTAGTTGTCGAAGGGGAAGCTGGCTTCGCGGTCCCAGCGGGCAGCGCGGGGCGCAAAACGTTCGCGGCCCAGGGTGCTGGCCAAGTCGATCAGCTCACGCTGCTGGGCCGTGAGCCAGCTGGGGTTGCCGGCGATGTGAGCGGGTGCGGGCATGGTCTTGTCTCGGCTAAAGCGTTGTTCTACGGTGCGCCCAGATGCTGGCGCAAAAAGGCTGTCACTGCATCGGCAAAGGCCTGGGGCTGCTCGACATTGGCCAGGTGCCCGGCCCCGCCGATGCAGGCGTACGTGCCCCCGGGGATGCGCTCGGCCATGCGCTGCATCACCTCGGGGGGCGCCGTGCGGTCGTGTTCGGCGGCCAGGCACAGCGTGGGCACGGTGATGGTGGGCAAGCCAGCGCGGCGGTCAAAGCCGACGATGGCCTGCAGCGCTGCGCGGTAGGTGGCTTCGGGCACCTGGGCCATCACGGCGGCGCCGCGCGCCTGCACGTCGGGCGGGCAGCCCGGCGCCACCATCCCGGCCACCAGGCGCTGCGCCAGTGCCGGCATGCCTTCGCCGGCGTCCAGCGGCGCCAGCCGGCTGTTCAGGAAAGCCTGCTGCCAGGCCCCATCGGGCTTGCCAAAAGCCGGTGAGCTGCAGGCCAGCACCAGGGCGCACACGGCCTGAGGGTCCTGCACCCAGAGTTCCTGCGCCACCATGCCGCCCATGCTGTGGCCCAGCAGCACCGCCGGGCGGGCATTCAGGGCCTGCAAGGCATTGGCCACCGCGCGGGCCATGCCGGCGGTGCTGAGCGGCGGCGGGCCGGCGGTGCTCAGCGGCGAGCCGCCATAACCCGGCAAATCCAGCGCGATGACCCGAAAGCCCGCGGCCGCCAGCGCGGCTGCCGTGCCACTGTGGCGGGTGTCCCAGATGCTGCGCCCTCCGCCCACGCCGTGCAGCAGCGCCACGGTGAGCGGGCCATCGCCGTCGATCTGGTGGGCCAACATGGTGGGCTTGCCTGCGGTGGCGGTTCAGGGTTGAGGGGGGTTGAGCAGGCCCGGCATCACAGCAGCCGGCCCTGGCTGACCACGTCGGTGCCATCAAGGCTGATGCTGCAGTGGCGCAGCGGGAGGTCGAAGTGGCCCAGCGTGTGCCGGCCGGCCACCTCGTTGGCGCCGGTGGAATAGAGGAAATTCCCCGCAAAGGCGCGCAGTTCGGTGCCGTTGAAATCGGCCTTGTCGTAGAAGGTCATCGCGTCCCAGCGGGCGCGGCGGTTCAGGCCCCAGCCCACGTGCGACGTGGCGTAGGCCGCCGCATCACCCCAGGCGTCGAAATAGCCGCGCATCATGTCGGCGTCCATGCTGTGGCCTTCGATGCGGCTGACATGGTCGTTCTCGATGTGCAGCGTCACGGGGTCCTGCAGGTAGCGCTTGAAGGTCAGGTTGACGTCGCCCCTGTCCAGCACCAGGCGGCCCTGCACGGCGCCTGCTGCCGGGAAGGCCAGCACCAGCCCACCAGGCCAGTGCGACAAGCTGCCCGGGCGCGTGGTGAAGCCCCACACGCCGCCCACCTTGGCGCCGGCCAACGACACCACCAGGTCGGTTCCGGCGGCGCTGGTGACACGCATCTCGCGCGCCGCCTTCAGCCGCCGCATCGCCTCGCGCACCGGGGCCTCGTCGGTGGCCAGGGGTTCGCAGCGCTCGAGGATCTCCGGGTGTTCGTGGCTGATGGCCAGCACCCGCGCACCCCCTTTCAGGATGGCGGGCAGTTCGGCCGCGTGCTGCAGCCCTTCGACGGTGCAATCGGCGATGAAGGCACAGCCCGACAGCGCGGCCACCACCGGGGCCAGGCCGCCGATGGCGTCACTCGCGCCCGTGGAGCGCACCGGCACGGGCGCTGACAAGGGCCGCGCCGGCAGCACGAGGTGAAAAGGACGGGCGCCCAGCGTCAGCAGGGCCCACTCGGCCAGCTTGGGCAGCTCGGGGCGTGTCTGGGTTTCGGCCAGCACGGCGCACACGTCGCCGGGCTGCACCCCATTGAGCGCAAAGACGCGGGCGAACAGATCAACCCACTTGGCTTCGAGTGCCAGCGGTGTCACAGGATCTCTCCCAGCAGGCGGTAGTGGCCTGACTGGAAAAGCAGCGGCGCGATGGGCGCGTCAACCACCCGCTCCACCTGGCCGACCAGCAGCCAGTGGTCACCCATCTCGCGCGCATCGAAGCGGCTGCACTCCAGCACCGCCGGGCAGCCGGCCAGCACGGGCGCGCCGTGCAGGCCGTCGGACCACGCGCCTTCGGCAAACTTGTCCGTCACGGCGGACGCAAAGCGGCGGCTCAGCTCCACCTGCGATTCCGCCAGCACGTTGATGGCAAAGCCGGGCGCCGCCAGGAAGGCCGCCAGGCTGGGGCTGACGCTGCGCAGCGACCACAGCACCAGCGGCGGGCTGAGCGAGAGCGAGCTGAAGGAATTGGCGGTCAGCCCGATGCGCTCGCCTTCGGGCGAGCAGCAGGTGATGATCGTGACCCCGGTGCTGAAGCGGCCGAGGGCTTGGCGGAGTGCGCGGGTATCCATCGGGCGGCGGTTCCTGCTAATGGGCCTTGGGGGGCCTTGGGGGGCCTTGGGGTGGGGCCTTCGGCCAGGCCTCAGAGGGGGCCAGGGCCTGGCGCCGCATTGGACATGTCGATGCCCCAACGCAACAAGGCATTGTCGTCGGCGACACGGGCATCCACCCACTGGCTGCCACCGTCTGCAGTGCTTTCCTTCTTCCAGAACGGCGCCTGGGTTTTCAGGTAATCCATCAGGAACTCACAGGCCTGGAAGGCCTGACCGCGGTGCGCCGACGTCACCAGCACCAGCACGATGCGGTCCAGCGGCTTCAAGGGGCCCACGCGGTGAACCACACGGGCGCCGAGGATGTTGAAGCGCGTGAAGGCCGCGTCGATCATCTGCTCGATGGCCCGTTCGGTCATCCCGGGGTAGTGCTCCAGTTCCAGCGCAGTGATAAGGCTGTCAGGGGTCTGGCCGGCCAGATTGCCGTCGCGGTCCCGCACCGTGCCGGTGAAGCTGACGATGGCGCCGACACCCCCGTGCTGGCCGTGCAGCGCGGCGATCTCGGCCGCGGTGTCAAAGTCTGCCGTCTGGATGCTGACGCGGGCTGGGGCGGGGGTGGCCGGTGATGCCATGCCTCAGCCCCCGGTGACGGGCGGGAAGAAGGCCAGCTCGGCACCATCGGCCAAGGGCGCATCGTCCTGGGCCATCTGCTGGTTGAGCGAGCAGCGCACGGCGCGGCCGGGTGCCAGGGCCTGCGCGTACGCACCACCCCGGCTGATCAGCTGCAGGCGCGCGTCAGCGACGCGGGCGCCATCGGGCAGTTCCAGGCTTTCCTCGGGCCCCAGGGCTTCACGCAGGGAGGCAAAAAAACGCACGCGGATCTTCATCACAGGGTTGGGTCCAGGGGAAGGTGCAGCGCGGGGGCCAGGGCCCCTCACGCGTTCAGCAAGTCTGCCAGAGGCAGGAAGCTCACGGTATCACCCGCGCTGACCACCTGGCCAGACGCCATGTCGACGAGGCCGTGGGCCCAGTGCGCCGAGGTCAGCACGCCGGAGCTCTGGTTGGCAAACAGCTCCACCTCGCCCGACGCGTTCAGCCGGGCCCGCAGGAATTCGCGGCGGCGGTCGGGCTTGGGCCAGTCAAACGCCGCCTTCAGCCGCAGCGGCGACAGCGGGCGATGGGGCATGCCCTGCAGCGCCCGCAGCAAGGGCAGCACGGCCAGGATGCATGTCACCCAGCTGGACACCGGGTTGCCCGGCAGGCCCACAAACAGCGCTTCACCCTGCCCTGCGGGCCGCCCGACTGCGCCCAGGGCCAGTGGTTTGCCGGGTTTCATCGCAATCTGCCAGAGGTCCAGCCGGCCTTCGGCCAGCACCGCGGGGCGCAGGTGGTCTTCTTCACCCACCGACACCCCGCCACTGGTGACGATGAGGTCGTTCGAGGCCGCGGCGTCCCGCAGCGCGGCGCGTGTGGCGTCCAGGCGGTCGGGAATGATGCCGAGGTCTTGCACCTCGCAGCCCGCCGCCTGCAGCAGGCCACGCAGCGTGTAGCGGTTGGAGTTGTAGATGGCGCCAGGCCGCGGCGGCTCACCGGGCATCAGCAGTTCGTCGCCGGTGGAAAACACCGCCACGCGGGGGCGGCGCAGGCAGCGCAGGTGCGCGGCACCCACCGACGCCGCCACACCCATGGCCTGGGGCGTCAGCCGTTCGCCGGGTTGCAGCACCGCGGCGCCGACGGCGATGTCTTCACCGCGCCGGCGTATCCACTGCCCGCGGCTGGGCACCACATCCACCCGCACGCGGCCGTCGTCCTGCTGCTGCGTCTGCTCCTGCATCACCACGGCATCGGCACCCGCCGGCACCTGGGCGCCGGTGAAGATGCGGGCGGCGGTGCCCGGCTGCAGCGGCGCGCCCGGGTGCCCGGCCGGGATGCGCTGCGACACCGGCAGCACCGTGCCCGGCGACAGCACATCGGCGCAGCGCAGGGCGTAGCCGTCCATCGAGGTGTTGTCGGCGGGCGGAACATCCACCGGCGACGTCACAGCCTGAGCCAGCACGCGCCCCAGCGTCTCCAGCGTGGGGACGTCCTCGGTGGCGGTGATGCGCTGGGCAGCGCCCGCGGCCAGCAGGCGTTCCAGGGCCTGGTCCAGGCTCAGCAGGGGTTGGGCAGCTTTCATCGCGGTGAGCTCGGCGCAAGGGTCACAGGGGGCAGGCGAAGGGCAGACCTCGTCAGGCCTCCGCTTCGATGAAGCGTTTGACCGTGTCCACATCCACCGGCACCACGGTGAAGCGCTTGGGCAGGGCCTCGATGCCGTCCAGACCCGCAGGCCGTACCGGTTCGCGGCCCAGGGCTTCCTGGATGGTGGCGGCAAACTTGGCCGGCAAGGCGGTTTCCAGCACGATCATCGGCGTGCCGGGGTGGCGGTGTTCCAGGGCCACCTTGACGCCATCGGCGGTGTGCGTGTCGATCATCGTGCCGCAGCGCTGCCAGGCGTCGCGGATGGTGGCCAGGCGGTCGGCGTGGGTGCTGCGGCCGGAAACAAAACCAAACCCCGGCAGGCGCTCGCGCTCGGCGTCGGTCAGCGTGAAGCCGCCGTCGCGCGACACAGCGGGGCCGAACAGCGCGGCCGTGCGGGCACCATCACGCCCCAGCAGGTCAAAGACAAAGCGCTCGAAGTTGCTCGCCTTGGAGATGTCCATCGAGGGACTGGAGGTCTCGTAGGTTTCGGCGCTGGCGCGCACGCGGTAGCGGCCGGTGCGGAAAAACTCGTCCAGCACGTCGTTTTCGTTGGTGGCCACCACCAGTTGTTCGATGGGCAGGCCCATCATGCGGGCCACATGGCCGGCACAGACATTGCCAAAGTTGCCCGAGGGCACCGCAAAGCTGACCTTCTGCCCGTTGTGCGTGGTGGCCTGGAAGTAGCCGGCAAAGTAGTACACCACCTGGGCCAGCAGGCGCGCCCAGTTGATGGAATTGACGGTGCCGATGCTGTAGCGCCGCTTGAAGGCAAGGTCATTCGACACGGCCTTGACGATGTCCTGGCAGTCGTCGAACACGCCCTGGACACTCAGGTTGTGGATGTTGCTGTCCTGCAGGCTGAACATCTGCGCCTGCTGGAACGGGCTCATGCGGCCGAAGGGCGACAGCATGAAGACCTTGACACCCTGCTTGCCCCGCATCGCGTATTCGGCGGCGCTGCCGGTGTCGCCCGAGGTGGCGCCCAGGATGTTGAGCGTTTGGCCACGGCGCGCCAGTTCGTATTCGAACAAGGCCCCCAGCAGCTGCATGGCCATGTCCTTGAAGGCCAGCGTGGGCCCGTTGGACAGCTCCTGGATCCACACACCCTCTTCCGCGGCACCCAGGCGCCGCAGGGGTGTGATGGCCACGGAGCCAAAGACCTCGGCCGTGTAGGTGCGGCTGACCAGCCGCTTCAGGTCTTCCGGCGGGATGTCGTCGATGTAGAGCGACAGGATCTCAAACGCCAGATCGGCGTACGACAGCCCCCGCCAGCGCGCCAAGGTGGTGGTGTCGACCGCCGGGTAATGCGTCGGCAGGTACAGGCCGCCGTCCGGGGCCAGCCCTTCCAGGAGGATCTCGCTGAAGCTGCGGGCGGTGCTGTCACCGCGGGTGCTCAAGTATTTCAACGCCGTATCGCCAGAGACAATGAGCCTGCATTCTCGCGCAAGCACAGCGTCTGGTCTCGGGCCTCACCCGTTGCGGCGGCACGGCAGTTCCCGAGCTGAGCAAGGGTCCGCGCGAAACGGCTTTCTCAGGTGATGCGGTAGAGATCCAGCAGCACACGCCGGGCCTGACGCTGCCCAGTGGCCAGCGCCATCACCTTGTTCAGGTGCAGCCAGGCGGGCGCCCCGGTGGTGAACAGCACCCGGGTGCGGAAGAAATAGCTCGACGCCGGCGGGCTCTCGCCTCGTGCCAGTGCCGCCAGCACCTCAGGTGGGCCGTGGCGCATGCCGTCACTTTGCACCTCGATCAGCGCGCCATCGGGGGCTTCCACGACGTAGTGCGCGGCAATGTCCAGCACACCATCGGCCCGGGCCACCTGCCAATCGATGCCACCCTCGACAATGCGGCCCTGCAGCTCGGGCCCGCTGATCAAGCCGCCGCGGATGGGCACATAACGCCGCTCACCATACTTGGCGCGGCCGAGCGTGACCAGATCCCCGACCTCGCAGTCGACATGGGCCATGGGGACAAGTGCGGGTGGCGTGGCGAAGGCTGGCATCGGGTCTCCGGGCTTGACACACGCGCCACCTGCAGCCCTTGGGCTCAGGCCAGCTCTTCCTTGCGCAGGCTGACGATGGGCGCCAGCACGGTTCCCAGGGCCTGCATCTGGGCCAGCGCCACACGCATGCGGCCCTCGACGGTGTCGTGGGTCAGGATGATCACGTCGGTCTGGTGTTCACCGTCGGCGCTTTCGCGCTGCAGCAGCGCGTCGATGGAGATGCCCTGGTCGGCCAGGATGGTCGTCACCCTGGACAACACGCCCGGTTCGTCAGACACCCGCAGGCGCAGGTAGAAGGCCGTGACCACCTCGTCGATGGGCAGGATCGGGGTGTCCTTCATCTCGCCTGGCTGGAAGGCCAGGTAGGGCACGCGGTGCAGCGGGCTGGCCGTGTGCAGGCGGGTGATGTCCACCAAGTCAGCCACCACGGCGCTGGCCGTGGGTTCGCTGCCGGCGCCCTTGCCGTAGTACAGCGTGGTGCCGACGGCGTCACCCTGCACCACTACCGCGTTCATCGCGCCTTCCACATTGGCGATCAGCCGCTTGGTGGGCACCAGCGTGGGGTGCACCCGCAGCTCGATGCCGCTGTCTCGCCGCTTGGTGATGCCCAGCAGCTTGATGCGGTAGCCCAGCTGTTCGGCGTAGCGGATGTCGACGGCCGACAGCCGGGTGATGCCTTCCACATAGGCCTTGTCGAACTGCACCGGAATACCGAAGCCGATGGCGCTCATGAGGGTCGCCTTGTGGGCGGCATCGATGCCTTCGATGTCGAAGGTGGGGTCGGCTTCGGCATAGCCCAGGCGCTGCGCTTCCTTCAGCACCTCGGCGAAATCCAGGCCCTTGCTGCGCATCTCGCTGAGGATGAAGTTGGTGGTGCCGTTGATGATGCCGGCGATCCATTCGATGCGGTTGGCCGTCAGGCCTTCGCGCAGCGCCTTGATGATCGGGATGCCGCCGGCCACCGCGGCCTCGAAGGCCACGACCACGCCCTTTTCGCGGGCGGCGGCAAAGATCTCGGTGCCGTGCACGGCCAGCAGCGCCTTGTTGGCCGTGACCACGTGCTTGCCGGCGGCGATGGCTTCCATCACCAGGGTTCGGGCGATGCCATAGCCGCCGATCAGCTCGACGACGATGTCGATGGCCGGGTTGCGGATGATGTCCCGCGCGTCACTGACCACCTGGGCCTGGTCACCCACGATGCTGCGGGCACGGGCGACGTCCAGGTCAGCCACCATGGTGATGGCGATGCCGCGGCCGGCACGGCGCCGGATCTCTTCCTGGTTGCGCTGCAGCACCTGCCAGGTGCCGCTGCCCACGGTTCCGATGCCCAACAGGCCGACTTGAATGGTAGGTGTGCTCATGAGGCGTGCCGTTTGCGGTAGTGGTGCAGGAAGCGTTCGATGCGGCCGATGGCTTCGGTCAGGTCATCGATGTTGGGGAGGAAGACCACGCGGAAGTGGTCGGGGTCGGGCCAGTTGAAGCCAGTGCCCTGGACGATCAGCACCTTTTCCTCCGCCAGCAGTTCATAGGCAAACTGCTGGTCGTCCTGGATGGGGTAGAGCTTCGGGTCCAGCCGCGGGAACATGTACAGCGCCGCCTTGGGCTTGACCACGCTGACACCGGGAATCTGCGTCAGCAGTTCATAGGCCTTGTCGCGCTGCTTGCACAGGCGGCCGCCAGGGGCAACCAGGTCCTTGATGCTCTGGTAGCCACCCAGCGCCGTCTGGATGGCCAGCTGCCCCGGCGTGTTGGCGCACAGGCGCATCGACGCCAGCATGTTCAGGCCTTCGATGTAGTCCTTGGCGCGCCGCTTGTCGCCAGACACCACCATCCAGCCGGCGCGGTAGCCGCAGGCGCGGTAGTTCTTGCTCAGGCCGTTGTAGGTGACAAACAGGACGTCGTCGGCCAGCGAGGCGATGCTGGTGTGGGTTTCGCCGTCAAAAAGCGTCTTGTCGTAGATCTCGTCGGCAAACACCACCAGCTGGTGCTGGCGCGCCACCTCCACGATGGCTTCCAGCACCGGCACCGGGTAGAGCGCGCCCGTGGGGTTGTTGGGGTTGATGACGACGATGGCCTTGGTGCGGGGTGTGACCTTGGCCCGCATGTCGTCGATGTCGGGCATCCAGCCCGAGCCTTCGTCGCAGCGGTAGTGCACCGGCGTGCCGCCCGACAACGACACCACCGCGGTGTGCAGCGGGTAGTCGGGCGAGGGAATGAGCACCTCGTCGCCGGCGTCCAGCAGGGCGTTCATCGCCATCGCGATCAGTTCCGAGGCGCCGTTGCCCAGGTAGACGTCGTCGACGGTCACGCCGGCCACATGCTTTTCCTGGGTGTAGTGAACCACCGCCTTGCGCGGCGCAAACAGGCCCTTGCTGTCGGTATAGCCAGCAGCCACCTGCGACGGCAGGTTGTGGATCATGTCCTGCACGATCTCATCGGGCGGCAGCAGGCCGAAGGCCGCCACGTTGCCGATGTTCAGCTTGATGATGCGCTGGCCCTCTTCCTCCATCTGGCGGGCCTTGTCGAGCACCGGGCCACGGATGTCGTAGCCGACGTTGTCGAGCTTGCTGGACTTGGCGATCGGCCTGACGGATGGTCTGGGGTTCAAAAGGGTGGCTCCTGCACAGTGACGCCCGGCTTTTTCAGGGAACCTAGAATTTGACCACATGAAGTTTCAGCCAGAACGCGCCGAAGGCGTCAACGTGATCGCTCGGCACGAGCCGCAGCGCCTGTGGGTCAACGCGCAGGTGTACACGCACAGCGTGCTGGTGCCCTGGCAAGGGGCCGTGCTGGATTGGGGTGTCACCAGCGTTGACGCGTTGGAGGTGAGCCACTTCGAACGCATCCTGGAGCTGCAGCCGGCCCTGGTGATCTTCGGCAGCGGCTTGAAGCTGCAGTTTGTGAAGCCCGCGCTGTACCGTTCGTTGATCGAGCGCGGCATCGGGCTGGAAACGATGGACACCGCCGCCGCCTGCCGTACCTACAACGTGCTGGCCTCGGAAGGCCGCACGGTGGTGGGTGCGCTGCTGATGCCTACACCCGCTGCACAGGGCTGACGGTGCCGATGGGGCCGCTGCAGGGCCCCGCCATGGCGCAGCCGCAACGTTGCCGCGCGTCGGAAAACCGAGCCCTGCCACGCGGCTTTATAATTCGGATCAGCAGCCGGGGGTGATTGTGCCGAGAGGGAGCAATCAGGCTCCAGGCGTATCGAACCCAGAACGCACATGACACCCATCGTCAACAAAGCCCTACCGGAATTCGACGCGCCCGCCACCGGCGGCGTCAAATTTTCGCCAGCGGCCTTCCATGGCAAGGCCATCATCCTTTATTTCTACCCGAAGGATGCCACGCCAGGCTGCACCACCGAAGCGATGCAATTCCGCGACAAGCACAAGGAGTTTGTCAAGGCGGGTGCCGTGATCTTCGGTGTCTCGCGCGACAACATGCTGTCGCACGACAAGTTCAAGGCACAGCTGCAATTGCCCTTCGAGCTCATCGCCGACACCGAAGAGAAGCTGTGCCACATGTTTGGCGTGGTCAAGAACAAGATCATGTACGGCAAGAAGGTCAAGGGCATCGAGCGCAGCACCTTCCTGATCGACGCCAGCGGCGTGCTGGTGGCCGAATGGCGCGGCATCAAGGTGGCGGGCCATGTTGACGAGGTGCTGGCCGCCGTCCAGGAACTGCAATCGTCAGGGCAAGCTTGACGCTTCGGCCGCTGCCCACCCCATGAACGAGCCGTCTGGGCCCTGCCCGACGGCTTTTTTGCTTTTTTCCGAGCTCCTTCCCAAGGCCTCCCCGTCATGCCCCTGCCCAAGCCACCTGCCCACAAAGCCGCCATCCTGGACCTGGCCGACGCCGAAGCCCCTGTGGCGCCTCGCCCGGCGCGGCGCAAGGCCAAGGAAACGGTGGCCCGCCTGCTGACGCCGCAGCTGTTCGACGACAGCCCTCAGGCGCTGGAGGCCTCCGCAGCCCGCCCCGCCCCAAGCCCGGCGCCCAGCGCAGCCATCAGCCCGGCTCCTGTGACGACACAGGCCTCAGCACCCGTCGGCCGGGCGAGCGCCACACCCGCGCCGGCCCCCGCGCCGGCACGTACCCCCACGCCTGCCAACCCTACAGCCCGTGCACCGGCACCGGCACCCGCCAAGGTGGCCGCCGACACGCGGCCCGCTGCACCGCGGGCCACGGCCAAACCCATCCCTGCCCCGGCCCCCGCGCCGCGCTCAGCCCGCGCCAGGGCTGAACCCTCCGGCCCCAGCAAGCTGTTTGTGCTGGACACGAACGTGCTGATGCACGACCCGATGAGCCTGTTCCGCTTCGCTGAACACGACATCTTCCTGCCCATGATCACGCTGGAGGAACTGGACGGCCACAAGAAGGGCATGAGCGAAGTCGCCCGCAATGCGCGGCAGGTAAGCCGTGACCTGGACGCGCTCGCCACCGAAGGTTCGCTGGACCCGAAGGAAGGCATCCCGCTGAGCAAGACCGGCCACCGCGACGCCACAGGCCGGCTCTTCTTCCAGACCACCTTCTTCGAGATCAAGCTGCCGGCCGGGCTGCCCCAGGGCAAGGCCGACAACCAGATCCTCGGGGTGGTGCAGACGCTGCGTGAGCAGCAACCCGAGCGCGACGTGGTGCTGGTGTCCAAGGACATCAACATGCGCGTCAAGGCGCGCGCGCTGGGCCTGCCGGCCGAAGACTACTTCAACGACAAGACGCTGGAAGACGGCGACCTGCTCTACACCGGCATGCTGGCCCTGCCGCCCGATTTCTGGGAACTGCACGGCAAGGCCATGGACAGCTGGCAGCACGGCGGCCACACCTACTACCGCATCAGCGGCCCGCTGGTGCCGTCACTGCTGATCAACCAGTTTGTCTACCTCGAGACCCCGGGCGCCGCACCGCTGTACGCCCGGGTGACCGAGATCACCGGCAAGTCCGCCGTCCTCAAGACCCTGCGCGACTTCACCCACGCCAAGAACTCCGTCTGGGGCGTCACCGCCCGCAACCGCGAACAGAACTTTGCGCTCAACCTGCTGACAGACCCTGACTGCGACTTTGTCTCCCTGGCGGGCACGGCCGGCACCGGCAAGACGCTGATGACGCTGGCCGCCGGGCTGAGCCAGGTGCTGGAAGACCGCCGCTACAGCGAGATCATCGTCACCCGCGTGACGGTGCCCGTGGGCGAGGACATCGGCTTCCTGCCCGGCAACGAGGAAGAGAAGATGGGCCCCTGGATGGGCGCGCTCGACGACAACCTGGAAGTGCTGGCGCGCAGTGATTCGAGCGCCGGCGAATGGGGCCGCGCCGCCACGAATGACCTGGTGCGCAGCAAGATCAAGATCAAGAGCCTGAACTTCATGCGCGGGCGCACCTTCCTGTCCAAGTACGTGATCATCGATGAGGCCCAGAACCTCACACCCAAGCAGATGAAGACGCTGGTGACCCGCGCAGGCCCGGGCACCAAGATCGTCTGCCTGGGCAACCTGGCGCAGATCGACACGCCCTACCTCACCGAAGGCTCCTCAGGGCTGACCTTCGCGGTGGACCGCTTCAAGGGCTGGCCGCATTCGGGCCACATCACGCTGGCGCGTGGCGAACGCTCTCGCCTGGCCGACTTTGCGTCGGACGTGCTCTGAGGCAGAGGCGGGTGCGGGGCTGATTCAGGCCGTCTGCGGCAGCAGTCGGCCTGCTTCGATGTGCAGCTGGCGGTCACAGCGCGCGGCGATGCCGCGGTCATGCGTGACCATCACCAGCGTGGTACCGGCCTCGCGGTTGAGGTCAAACATCAGCTGCATGACCTTTTCGCCGGTGGCGAAGTCCAGGCTGCCCGTGGGCTCGTCGGCCAGCAGCAGCGACGGGCGCACCACAAAGGCCCGGGCCAGCGCCACGCGCTGCTGTTCACCCCCCGACAGCACCTTCGGGTAGTGCTTCAGGCGTTCACCCAGGCCCACACGCTGCAGCAGCTCGGTGGCCTGGCTGCGGGCATCGCTGCGGCCCTGCAGCTCCAGGGGCAGCATCACGTTTTCCAGGGCGGTCAGGTTGGCCAGCAGCTGGAAGCTCTGGAAGACAAAACCCACCTTCTGGGACCGCAAGGCGGCGCGCTGGTCTTCGTCCAGCGCAAAGATGTCCGTGCCATCCAGCCGCACCGTACCGGTGCTGGGGGTATCCAGCCCTGCCATGATCGACAGCAGCGTGCTCTTGCCGGAGCCGGACGCGCCCACGATGGCCGCCGACTGCCGGGCCTGCAGCTCAAAGTCGATCTCGTGGAGGATGGTCAGCGTGCCGCTAGAGTCCACCACTTGCTTGGTGACACGTTGAACGGCAATGATGGGATGGTTCATGAAGTGCAGGGTTGAACTCGGGGGCCGGGCGGCGGCGCGGCGGCAATGGCTGCGCCACTGTAGCGCCTTGGCCCTATCCGCCGTGGGGGCAGGGCCAGCGCTGGCCCAGGCAACGGCGCCTGCTGCGGCGCCCAAATCTGCACCGATACCCACGCCGACAGCCGCCAAGGCACCCGCCATCCTGGTCGTGGGCGACAGCCTCTCGGCCGAATATGGCATTGCCCGCGGCAGCGGCTGGGTGGCCTTGCTCGAACGCCGGCTGGCCGCCGAGAAGCTGGCCTGGCGGGTGGTCAATGCCAGCATCAGCGGCGACACCACCTCGGGCGGCCGTTCACGCCTGCCGGCGCTGCTTCAGCGCGAAAAGCCGGCGGTGGTCGTCATTGAGCTGGGGGGCAACGACGCGCTGCGCGGGCTGCCGCTGAACGCCACCCGGGACAACCTGCTGGCGATGACCCAGGCCGCCAAGGCCGCCGGGGCACGGGTGCTGATTGCCGGCATGCAGATGCCACCCAACTACGGGCGCCAGTATGGGCAGCAGTTTGCGCAGTTGTTTGCCGAGGTGGCCAAGGCCGAAGGTACCGCGCTGGTGCCGTTCTTCCTGGCGGGCGTGGCCGACGTGCCCGGCGCTGAAAGCAACTTTCAGCCCGACCGCATCCACCCGGTGGCTGCGGCCCAGCCCCGGATGCTGGACAACGTCTGGCCGGCGCTGCGCCCGCTGCTGACCAGAGCCGGTTCAGCACGCTGACCCCGGCCGGGCGAGGCCCAGCCAGTTCGCCCAGCCGGACACGTCGCCCAGGCCATGTTGCCCGGGCAGACCGCTGGAAGCCGCGCTGCCTACTGGCGTTCCTGGCGCTCCCGCAGGCCTTCGCGTGAAGGCTCGCGGGCCGGGCGAACCGCTTCCTTGGCGGGTTCACGCGGGGCCTCGCGGGCGGCCGCCAGGCCCACCTCTCGCCCGCCAGGCCGCCCTGCGTCCTGGCCGACGTCACCCCGGTGCATCTTGGGTGCAGGTGGTTCGGCGCGCGGCGAGACTTTGGGACTGGCGGGTTGGGGCTGCGCCAGAGGCTGGCCAGGGGCTGACGGTTGAACTGGCGACTGCACGGGCTGCGGCGCAGGGGCGTAGACAGGTTGCTGCGGCAGCGCCGGCATCGACACCACGCGGTCACCCCCCACCACGCCGACCACCCGGGGCTCACGCGGCTCACGCTGCACCGGCACCTCCACCGGAGGGCGCGACACCGTCACCGCCGAGGGTGCAGTGCTCACACCCTGTGGCGTACCACCGGTGCCATACATCACCGGCCCGGTGGGCACCTGCGCCGGCACGCCAGGCCAGCGGTGGGGCTGGTTCACCCGCTCCACGTAGCGCGGTGCGTGCCTGAAGGGTGGCACGTAGGCATCGCGCGGGGCAAGCGGCCGCCAGCCAACGGAGGGCCCAACACCCACCGACACCGATACACCGGGCGTCACGCCACCCACCCACGACACCACTGCCGGCGCGTAGGCAGGGCGGGCCACGTAGGAACCCGGCACCCACACCCAGCGGCCACCCCACTGTGACCAGCGCCCGTAGTGGGAGGTGGCAAAACCCCACGGGGCGTCGTCCACCCACGTCCAGCCCCAGCGCACATGCCAGGTCCAGCGACCATGGCGGAAGGGCGACCAATCCACCGCAACGCGCAGCGGCGACCACACCATCCCGTATTCCGGATGGCGGTCCCAGCGGCCGTGCCGCTCCAGCTCGTCAGCGCCGGTCATCTCCGGCGAGATCCAGCGCTCCGACGCCAGGCGGTCGTCGCGGTCTTCGTCGCGAGCCACCCAATCGGAAAACGCGTCCTTCGCCACGCCACCCCAGGTCACGGCCTGGCCATCGCGGCCTTCGCGCATCAGCTCGACGCTGCGGCCGGCTTCCACCACCCAGGGGCGCGAATCGTCGGTGTCGACGGACAGGCTGCCGCGCCAGGCGGTGGCCACGCTGCGGGCATCGTCGCGGTCAATCCGGTAGTGGCCGGTGCGTTCTGGCCGGAATCGGCCATGGACGGTGCGCACGTCCCATTCGCGCACCTGCTCGCGGCTGCGCAGCCGCAGGGCCAGCGAACCACGGTGCAGGAAGACCCGCACACGGTCGTCGTCGAGCCGGTCGAAGCTGATCTCGGTGTCCTGGCCCAGCCGCAGCTCGGTGGAACCGACGGCCAGTTGCAGGCGCCCGGCGCTGTCGGTGGAAAAGCGGTCACCTTCGGTGATGCTGCGGTTGCGCTGCGCATCGCTCCAGCGGCGGGTCTCCTCGTCGAAAAACCAGGCGCGCCCCTGCACATCGGCCACACGGCCAACGCGCCCGGGAAGATCAACCTCCGACGAGCGCGGCGACGCCAACGCCGGGAAGGCCAGTGCCCAGGCCAGCAGCGGCAGCAGAGTCAGCAAGCTCAACCAGGTCAGGCGGTGTCCAGGCGCAAGGGGCTGGGGCTCAGGGTCATGGGCCATGGCAGTCATCGGCACTCCGGTGGGGTGGGAGCGAACCTCGGCGGGCCCGGCTCGTGTCAGCACAACGCACACCCCTGGTGGGCCGTGTACAGGCCGCCATGTAAAGAAACCCGAAGCCCCGGAAGCCCGGGGGTGGGCCGCGGGTCGCCTTGGCGCAGCCGCAGGCCTTGGCGCAGCACCGGTGGCGCGCGCGTCAGTCGTCCTCGGCCACGTCCATGTCAGGGAACAGCACGCTGGTGAAGCCGAACTGCGTCATGTCGGTCATGCGCGTGGGGTAGAGGCGGCCGATCAGGTGGTCACACTCGTGCTGCACGACGCGGGCGTGGAAATCACGCGCTTCGCGCTCAAACGGCTGGCCCTCGGCGTCCCACCCACGGTAGTGGATGGCGCGGTGGCGGGGCACCTTGCCGCGCAGACCGGGCACCGACAGGCAGCCTTCCCAGCCCTCTTCCAGGCCCGGGTTGGCGAGGTCGTCCAGCACGGTGATCTGGGGGTTGATCAACACCGTCGGCGGCACCGGCTCGGCCTGCGGGTAGCGCGCGTTGCGCTGAAAGCCGAAGATCACCAGCTGCAGGTTGACGCCGATCTGCGGCGCCGCCAGGCCCGCCCCCTGCGCGGCGTGCATGGTGTCGAACATGTCCTGCACCAGCTGCCGCAGTTCCGGGGTGCCAAACGCCGTGACGGGCTCTGCCACGCGCAGCAGTCGGGGGTCGCCCATTTTCAGGATGGGGTGGATGGCCATGGTCAACTCCTGTGTCAAGCCTTGCGTCAAACCTGTTGTCGGGGCGGCCAGGAAGGCCGCCTCGCCCAGCCCACCTGGGAGGGATCACCTGCCCTGCATTGTGGCGCGCCGCCTGCCGCCCAGCGGACTTGCCGGCTGCGCCGCCTATGATCCCTGCGCTGCCGTCTCGCCGATGACCCCGCCCTCCACCCTGCCACTCGACACTTCGCCCCCGTCTTCCGCGGGCGAGCTCTGGCTGGTGTGGCTGGTGTTTGCCGTGGTGTACCTGGGCATGTTTCTGGGCGGCCTGCCACGGGTCAAGCTGGACCGCAGTGGCGTGGCCTTGCTGGGCGGCATCGCGATGCTGGCGATCACCGGCATGAGCCTGGAAGACGCCACCCGTGCAGTGGACCTGCCCACGATGGCGCTGCTGCTCGCCTTCATGGTGATCTCGGCCCAGCTGCGCCTGGCCGGCTTCTATGCCGCCGTCACGCACCGGCTGGTGCAGCTGCAGTGCTCGGAATCCGCCCTGTTGGCGGCGCTGATGCTGACGGCGGCGCTGCTGTCGGCCGTCTTCTCCAACGACGTGGTCTGCCTGGCCATGACACCGTGGGTGGCCAGGCTGTGTCTGCAGCGTCGGATGAACCCCGTCCCGCCGCTGGTGGGCCTGGCCTGTGCCGCCAACATCGGCTCGGCCGCGACACTGATCGGCAACCCGCAGAACATGCTGATCGGCTCGGTGATGGCGCTGGGCTTTGGCCGCTACCTGGTGTCGGCCGCGTTGCCAGTGGCCTTGTCACTGCTGCTGGCCTGGGGCTGGGTGGCCTGGGCGCAGCGGCGCAGCCTGGCCTCCGCAGCCATGGCCATCCATGCCGATGAAGCACCCGCCCCTGCGCTGGACCGTCCGCAGACGCTCAAGGGCCTCCTGGTGGCCGTCACCGTGATGGGCTTTTTCCTCGCCACCGACCTTCCCCGGGAGATGGTGGCGCTGGTGGGTGCCGGTGTGCTGCTGCTCAGCCGGCGCCTGCACTCGGCCGAGGTGATGGGCTCCATCGACTGGCCGCTGCTGGTGCTGTTTGCAGGCCTGTTCGTGGTGAACCGCGCCGTGCAGGCCACCGGCCTGACGGGTGAGGCCGTGGCATGGCTGGCCGCACAGGGCATCAGCCTGCAGCAACCAGGCACCCTGCTGGTGCTGGGTGCGCTGCTGTCCAACCTGGTCTCCAACGTACCGGCGGTGATGCTGCTGTTGCCCCACCTGCAAGGTGCCGGTCACGACACCGGCGTGCTGCTGGCCCTGGCCAGCACCTTTGCGGGCAACCTGCTGCTGGTGGGCAGCATCGCCAACCTCATCGTGGCTGATCTGGCCGCCCGAGAAGGCATCCGGCTGGATTGGCGACACCACGCCCGGATCGGCGTCCCGGTGACGCTGCTGTCGCTGGCGGTGCTGTGGCTGACACACCTGCTGAACGTGGGAGTTGCACACCGATGAACGCTGCCGTTCCACCCCGTGCCCTGCTGCTGCTGGTGGTGCTGACCCTGGTCTGGGGCACCAACTGGCCTCTGTTCCCGCTGGCCACGCGGGAAGTGTCGGTGTGGACGTTTCGCGCCGTGGCCCTGATGATCGCCGGCCCCACACTGTTGCTGGTGGCCCGGCTCAAGGGCTACCCCCTGGCCGTGGACCGCCGCCACTGGGGCACGCTGGCCGCCGCCACGCTGTGCTACCTGCTGATCTGGAACATCGCCAGCACCTATGCCGCCATCCTGATCCCGTCAGGGCAGGCTGCCATCCTGGGCTTCACGATGCCGCTGTGGCTGGCTCTGGTGAGCTGGGCCGTGCTGGGCCAACGCATGACCGGGCGCACCCTGCTGGCCATCGCGCTGGGGGGCGGCGCCGTGGCGCTGCTGATGTGGGACGGCATGGATGCCTATGCCAAGGCGCCGCTGGGCTTCATGCTGGGCCTGCTGGCCGGCCTGGGCTGGGCCATTGGCACGCTGATCATCAAGCGCCAGCCCATCAACAGCCCGGCCATCGTCACCACCGGCTGGCAGCTGCTGGGGGCGGCTGTGCCCACCGCGCTGGTGGCGCTGGTGCTCGGCCAGGGCCACTGGTTCTGGCCCAGCTGGACGAGCATCGCCGTCATCGGCTACATCGCGCTGGTGCCCATGTGCATCGGCAACGCCGCATGGTTTGCCATCGTCGGGCTGCTCCCGGCACAGGTGGCCGGCTTGTCGTCGATTGCCGTGCCCATTGTGGCCATGGTCTCCGGGGCGTGGGTGCACGGCGAACCCCTGGGGCCGCTGCAATGGGGGGCGATGGCCTGCTGCGTGGGCGGGCTGTGGCTGGCGCTGGGGGCACCGCAGGCGCCGCGGGCGCCGGCTGCCGCGGCACCCCGCAGCGACTGAGGGGCTGAGGCTCAGGGATGGCGGGCCGCGCCTCGGGGCCGCGGCCGCCCGGTCAGGCCTGACCTCAGCCGGCGCTGTCCTGCGCCAGCAAGGCTTTCAAGCCCTCTTCGTCCAGCACCGCCACGCCCAGTTCCCGCGCCTTGTCCAGCTTGCTGCCCGCAGCCTCACCGGCCACCACATAGGCCGTCTTCTTCGACACCGAGCCGGCCACCTTGCCACCCGCGGCCTCGATCAGCGCCTGGGCTTCATCACGGGTCAACGTCGGCAGGGTGCCGGTCAGCACCAGGGTCTTGCCGGCCAGTGGCAGCGGCGCGTCTGCGCTGGCCGCCAGGCCATCACTTTCCGGCCAGTGCAGGCCCGCGGCGCGCAGCTGCTCCACCACCTCGCGGTTGTGCGGCTGGGCGAAGAAGGTGTGGATGCTCTGTGCCACCACGGGGCCGACATCGTTGACGGCCAGCAGCTGCTCCACCGAAGCGTCCATCAGGCCGTCCAACCGGCCGAAGTGGCGGGCCAGGTCCTTGGCGGTGGTTTCGCCCACGTGACGGATGCCCAGCGCGTACAGGAAACGGGCCAGCGTGGTGCTGCGGCTCTTGTCCAGCGCGGCCACCAGGTTGGCCGCACTCTTGTCGGCCATGCGGTCCAGCGCAGCCAGCTTGGCCACGCCCAGCGTGAAGAGTTCGGGCAGGGTGCGGATCAGCCCGCTGTCCACCAGCTGGTCCACCAGCTTGTCGCCCAGGCCTTCGATGTCCAGCGCCCGGCGCCCGGCAAAGTGCAGCAGGGCCTGCTTGCGCTGCGCGGCGCAGAACAGGCCGCCACTGCAGCGGTGGTCCATGCCACCGCGTTCGCGCAGCACCTGGCTGCCGCACACCGGGCAGGCCCGCGGCATGCGGAAGTTGGGCACGTAGGGCTCGCGCCAGGCTGCAGCCGAGGGCATTCGGCCCACCACCTCCGGGATCACGTCACCCGCCCGCCGCACGATCACCGCGTCGCCCACACGCACACCCTTGCGGCGCAGCTCGAAGACGTTGTGCAGGGTCGCATTGCTGACGGTGGTGCCGCCCACAAACACCGGCTCCAGCTTGGCCACCGGTGTCAGCTTGCCGGTGCGCCCCACCTGGATGTCGATGCCGTTGAGCCGGGTGGCCTGCTCCTGTGCCGGGTACTTGTGCGCCACGGCCCAGCGGGGTTCGCGCGTGACAAAACCCAGGCGCTGCTGCAAGGCCAGCAGGTTGACCTTGTAGACCACGCCGTCGATGTCAAAGGGCAGGCTGTCACGCCGTTCACCCATGCGCAGGTGGAAGGCCACCAGGCCATCGGCACCGTCGACAACCGCGCGGTCGTCGCACACGGGCAGGCCGAAGGCCGCCAGCGCGTCCAGCATCGCCGCCTGGGTTGGCGGGGGCGGCACAGGGCCAGAGGCGCCCTGCCCCCAGTCGCTGACCTCACCCAACCCGTAGGCAAAGAAGCTCAGCGGCCGCTGGGCGGCGATGGCCGGGTCCAGCTGGCGCACAGCGCCGGCGGCCGCATTGCGCGGGTTGACAAAGGTCTTCTCGCCCTTGGCGCGTTGGCGTTCGTTGAGGGCCTCGAAACGGTCACGCCGCATGTAGACCTCGCCGCGCACCTCCAGCACCGCGGGCGGCTGCAGCGTGCCTGGCGGCAGCCGAAGGCTCAAGGGGATCTGGCCGATGGTGCGGATGTTCTGCGTGACGTCCTCGCCCGTCTCACCGTCGCCACGCGTGGCGGCCTGCACCAGCACACCGGCTTCGTAGCGCAGGTTGATGGCCAGGCCGTCGAACTTCAGCTCGGCCTGGTACTGCACCGGGGGCGCGTCGTCGGCCAGTTCCAGCTCGCGGCGCACCCGTGCGTCAAAAGCCTGCGCGCCGGCGGCCGTGGTGTCGGTCTCGGTGCGGATGCTCAGCATCGGCACGCGGTGGCGCACCTCGGCAAAACCATCCAGCACCTGGCCAATCACGCGCTGCGTGGGTGAATCGGCCTGGCGCAACGCGGGGACCTGGGCTTCCAGCGCCTGCAGTTCGGCAAACAGCGTGTCGTACTCGGCGTCGGGGATCTCCGGCGCGTCCAGCACGTAGTAGCGATGGGCGTGGTGGTGGAGGAGCTGGCGGAGCTCGGCGGCGCGCGCGGTGGCGCTGTGAGCCGCTGCGGCCTGGGTGGGTGGAGGGTTGGCGGGCGCGTCCATGGGTGCAGTGTAGGGAATGGCCACCCTATGATGGGACCATGCCCGCTGTCACCCCCTCCACGACCCCGCTGGCCACGCTGCGCGACCCTGCGCCCGGTGACATGGGACGTGTGGTAACGCTGCACGGCGAGGTCTACGCCCGGGAATACGGTTGGGACGCGCGCTTTGAAGGCATGGTCGCCGGCATCGTCAGCGACTATGTCAAGCACCACCGAGCAGGGCTCGAACGGTGCTGGGTGGCCGAATGGCAGGGCCAGATGGTGGGCAGTGCGTTTGTGGTCCGCAAGGACGACAACACCGCGCAGCTGCGCATGCTGATCGTCTCACCCGAGGCCCGTGGGCAAGGCCTGGGCCGGCGGCTGGTGAATGAATGCCTGGCCTTTGCGCGGCAGGCGGGCTACCGGCGCATCACGCTGTGGACCAACGACGTGCTGGTGGCCGCCCGGCAGATCTATGTGGCAACGGGCTTTGTGCGGGTGGCGGTGGAGGAACACCAGTCGTTTGGCCAGCGCCTGATGGGCGAGACCTGGGAACGGGGCCTCTGACACGGCCCGGCCGCGTCCTGGGTCAGGCCAAGGTCCGCGCGCCGCCTCAGCTGAACAAGCGCCGCGCCGCCACCGACCCCGCCGCCAGATCGCGGCTTTCCAGGCGCCGGTAGAGCTGGTTCAGTTCCCGCCCGATGCCATCAAAGGCCTGCAGTGTGATCGGCACACCCTGCTCGTCCACCGCCGTGGCGCCCATCTCGTCGCACAGGGCCGTGGCGGTGCGGTGCCAGGCCGGGAAGGGCTCGCTGCTCTCGGGTGTCTGGGCCACATCCAGCTGCAGGCTCACCTGCGAGACGGCGGCGGAGGGGTCTTCGGCCAGCGCCGTCTGCGGGTCGAAGCTGAGCACCAGCAGGGGGGGGTCGCCCTCGTGGGCGCCGGGCAGCACCAGACGCCCCGGCAAGGCGCCCGGCACAAAGCCGTGGCGCGCGGCGGCCTGCTGCAGGTAGGGCACGCTCCAGGCCGGCCCATTGGCGCGCAGCAGCAGGCTCAGCTGGGCGTCGGCACTGGACGCAAAGCTGTCGAGTTCGCGCGCGCGGGCCACCACTTCCAGCATGTCGGGGGTATCGGGCATGCCACCCACACCTTCGGCAAAGGCCTGCACCTTGTGCACAAACTCGCTGAACTCGATCTCGTTGAGCGCGCCACTGCGGTTGGCCAGCTGCACACCGGCCTGGAACTCGCGGTAGCGGCGGCCGTGTTCGGGCAGGTGCCACACGCCGGTGTCGGTGTCGAGCCCCTCGATCATCATGGGCTTGGTCCCGGCGCGACGGCTGGTGGGCATGTGGGCCAGTGCCATCTCGCCACTGACAGGGCCCTCCACGCGGATGGTGGCCAGCGCGTCAATCAAGGCATCCAGCGGCGGCGGCTTGCGCGAACGTGGCAGGCCGAGGTTGCCGGCGGCGTCATGGCCAGCGCCCTCGGCGCCGGGTTTGGCACCGGCGGCGTCGTCGGCGCCGTCGCCCAGGGTGGGCTCCACCCGGTGTTCAGGGCCGTGGCGGGCCACGGTGTCGGCAAAGGGCCGGTACAAGGGTGACACGTGGCGGGTCTTCCACCACAGGTGGGCCGCCAGCGCCACAAACAGCGCAGCGCCCAGCAGGGCCAGCGAAACAGTCAAACTCATGGCGCTATGCTACCCCCCGCACCAAGGGCACGGGCTCAACCCGTTTCGGCCATGGACAGCGCTGACTCCATGTCCACCGCCACGACGCGGCTCACGCCCTGCTCCTGCATGGTCACGCCGATGAGCTGTTCGGCCATCTCCATGGCGATCTTGTTGTGGCTGATGAACAGAAACTGCGTGCCCTTGTTCGACATCTGCGCCACCAGCTTGGCATAGCGCTCGGTGTTGGCGTCGTCCAGCGGCGCGTCCACCTCGTCCAGCAGGCAGAACGGCGCGGGGTTCAGCAGGAAGATGGCAAACACCAGCGCGATGGCCGTCAAGGCCTTCTCGCCACCCGACAGCAGGTGGATGGTGCTGTTCTTCTTGCCCGGCGGTTGGGCCATCACCTGCACCCCGGCGTCCAGGATCTCCTCGCCCGTCATCACCAGCTTGGCCGCGCCGCCGCCAAACAGGCTGGGGAACATCTGGCCGAAGTGTTCGTTGACCTGGTTGAAGGTCTGGCCGAGCAAGTCGCGGGTTTCCAGGTCGATCTTGTGGATGGCGTCTTCCAGCGTGTTGATGGCGTCGGTGAGGTCAGCGTGCTGCGCGTCGAGGAAGGTCTTGCGTTCGCGCGATTCGCTGAGCTCGTCGAGTGCCGCCAGGTTCACGGCGCCCAGCGAAGCCACTTCGCGCTGGATGCGGTCGATCTCGCCCTGCAGGCCCCACAGCTTCACGGCACCGGCTTCAATGCTCTGGGCCAGGGCGTCGAGGTCAACCTGCGCAGCGGTGCGCTGGTCTTCGCCGCGGCGCAGCTTGGCGGTGAGGTCGTCGTATTCGCTGCGCACCGCGCCCAGCGCCTGCTCGCGCTCCATCTTCAGCGCCAGTGCGGTCTGCAGGCCGGCGCTGGCGGCGGTGTCGTTCAGGTTGCCGAGCTCGAGTTCCAGCTGTTGACCCGTCTGGGTGTTGGACTGCAGTTGCTGCTGGGCGGTCTCGATGCTGCGCTGCAGCTCGCCGCGGCGTGCGGCCAGCGCCCGCGCCTGGTACTGGGCTTCCTGGCTCTGGCGCTCGAGGGTGCGCAGCTGCTCGCGTGCCGCCGCCAGGCGGCGTTCGGCGGCGATCACGGCGTCGTCCAGCTCGGCATGCCGCTCCTGGGTGGTGGCCAGCTGCATGTCCAGCTCTTCAAACCGGGCTTCGCCCGTGGCACGGCGCTCCTGCAGCTCACCCAGCTGGGCGTCCACTTCGCCCAGCTCGTCGTCCAGCTGGCTGCGGCGGTTCTGCGCCGCTTCGGCCTGCTGCGACAGGCGCAGCCACTCCACCTGCAGGCTGTGGGCGCGGGTCTGGCGTTCAGTGGCCTCGCGGCGAGCGCTGGTCAGCCGCAGGCTGGCCTCGGTGTAGGCGGCTTCCAGGCGCACCAGCTGGGCACGGGCGTCGTCGGCCATCAGGCTCTGGGCGCGCAGCTGGCGCTCCAGGTTCTCGATTTCCTGCGCACGGGCCAGCATGCCGGCCTGTTCGCTGTCCGGGGCGTAGAAGCTCACGGCAAAGGCCGACACCGAGTGGCCTTCGCGGGTCATGATGACTTCGCCGTGGGACAGCGTGCTGCGCTTGGCCAGCGCATCGTCCAGTGAGGTGGCGGTATAGACGCCTTCCAGCCAATCCACCAGCAAGGCGCGGAGGCTGGCGTCGCCCAGGCGCAATTGATCGGACAGCCGGGGCAAGCTGCGGTGGGTGTCAGGGGCAGTCGCCGCGGGCGGGGTGTAGAACGCGAGCCGGGCCGGCGGGGCGTCGGCGGCGAAGGCGCGCACGGTGTCCAGACGCCCGACTTCCAGGGCATTCAGGCGTTCGCGCAGCGCCGCTTCCAGCGCGGTTTCCCAGCCGGCTTCGATGTGGACCTTCTTCCACAGGCCCGGCAAGCCGTCCAGCCCGTGCTTGGCCAACCAGGGCTTGAGCTTGCCTTCGGTCTGCACCTTTTCCTGCAGGGCTTTCAGCGCCTCCAGGCGCGCCGCGATGTCAGACTGCCGGCCTGCTTCCTGGTTGACGCGGGTCTGCTGGGCACGGCGCTGCTCGTCCAGTCCCGGCACCGTCTCTGACAGTTCGGCCAGCACCGCATCGGCCAGGCCTTGGGCTTCTTCGGCAGCTTCAGATTGGGCCCGCAGCTCATCCAGGCGCTGAAGGTCAGGGGCCGCCAGGTTCTTGCGCTCACCCGTCAGGCGCTCACGGCGCTGGTTGAGCTGGCGGCTCTGCTCCTCAATGCTTCGGCTTTCGGCGGCCAGCACCTGGATCTGCTGCTGCACCTGCACGACGAGGTTGCGCTGCTCGTTGCTGCGGCCCTGCGCGGCCCGCACGGCGTCTTCATGGTCTGGAAACTGCTGGCTGTGGTCTTCGGCCTGGGCGGCCAGCAGCTCGCTCTGTTCCTCGGCCGCGGCGATCTGCTCGGCGATGCTGTCCAGTTCGGCCCGGGCGTCTTCCTCGCGCTGTGCCCACTGGGTGTTCTGCGCCTGAAGTTCCGACAAACGCTGCTGCACCCGCTGGCGGCCTTCCACCACGTAGCGGATGCGTTCTTCCAGGCGGCTCACCTCCAGCGAAGCCTCGGCCAGCGAGCCCTGCGACAGCTGCAGCCTGTCGGCGGCGGCGTAGTGGGCCTGGCGCACGGTCTCGATCTCGGCTTCCACGTGGCGCAGCTCGGCCAGGCGGGCTTCCAGGCCGTTCACGGCCTCGGCCACGGCGCGCTGCACCCGCTCCTGTTCGGTGGCAGCGTCCCGGTGTTTCAGGAACCACAGCTGGTGCAGCTTCAGGGTGCCCTGTTCCTGCAGCCCGCGGTAGCGCTGCGCCACCTCAGCCTGCTTTTCCAGCTTTTCCAGGTTGCTGCCCAGCTCGCGCAGGATGTCCTCGACCCGCGTCATGTTCTCGCGGGTGTCCTTCAGGCGGTTCTCGGTCTCGCGGCGGCGTTCCTTGTACTTGGAGACACCGGCGGCTTCTTCCAGGAACAGGCGCAGCTCTTCCGGACGGGATTCGATGATGCGGCTGATGGTGCCCTGGCCGATGATGGCGTAGGCCCGTGGGCCCAGGCCGGTGCCCAGGAAGACGTCCTGCACGTCACGCCGGCGCACCGGCTGGTTGTTGATGTAGTAGCTGCTGGTGCCGTCGCGTGTCAGCACACGCTTGACGGCAATCTCGCTGAAGGTGTTCCACTGGCCGCCGGCACGGGCGTCGGCGTTGTCGAACACCAGCTCCACGCTGGCGCGGCTGGCGGGCTTGCGGTTGCCGGAGCCGTTGAAGATGACGTCCTGCATGGACTCACCGCGCAGCTCGCTGGCCTTGCTTTCGCCCAGCACCCAGCGCACGGCGTCCATGATGTTGGACTTGCCACAGCCATTGGGGCCGACCACGCCCACACGCTGGCCCGGGAGCTGGAAGGTTGTCGGCTCGGCGAAGCTCTTGAAGCCCGCAAGCTTGATCTGGTTCAGGCGCATGCACCGCCCCGCTGCCGGGAAGGGCCCGCGCCGCGCAAACGCTGGGGCGCAGGCCGTTGACGACCCTGCACCCTGCCCGACCGCACCGCACTAACCCTTTGATTTTATTGAGAAAAAGCACCCTGCGTGGGTGCCTTGAAGGGGCCGGATGATAGCATCGCACCTCATGAACGACACCAAACCTTCCCGAGCCAACGCCAACGCCAACGCCAAGGCCAAGGCCAAGGCGGCCAAGGCCGGCAAACCTGCACAGGCGGCAGCCGCCGCGGCGCTGAACCAGCGTGAGGCACCGGCCACCCCGCCGAGCGCGCCCTCCAAAGACCTGCAGGTCTTCCCCAACCCGCAACCCGGTCGCGACTACGTGGTGCGCTTCGACGTGCCCGAGTTCACCTGCCACTGCCCGCTGACCGGCCAGCCCGATTTCGCCCACTTCTGGATCGAGATCGTGCCCGATGCGCTGTGCGTCGAGCTCAAGAGCCTGAAGATGTACTTCTGGGCCTACCGCAACGAAGGTGCCTTCCACGAGCGGGTGACCAACACCATCCTGGACGACATCGTGAAGGCCATCCAGCCGCGCTTTGCCCGCATCCACGCCGACTGGTTCGTGCGGGGTGGCATCCGCACCTACGTGACGGTGGAACACCGCAAGAAGGGCTGGAAACCAGAACCCAAGGTGGAACTGCCGGCCGCGGCGGCGTCGGGTTCGGCAGGCAGCGGCTGGACGAGCCTTTGAGCGCCGAGGCCACGGCCACCCGCTGGTGGGCCGTGGCCGCTGCGTTTGGCG
Source organism: Rubrivivax sp. (assembly GCA_021298085.1). GTDB lineage: Bacteria > Pseudomonadota > Gammaproteobacteria > Burkholderiales > Burkholderiaceae_C > Rubrivivax. The sequence goes on along the minus strand of JAJTDE010000038.1, from coordinate 16,943 downwards.
GTGGCGTGGCCATCGCGCTGAACGTCGGCAAGGTGCCGGTGGCGTTGCCCACCCTGCGGCCGGAACTCGGCCTGAGCCTGGTGCAGGCGGGCTGGGTGTCGTCGGCCCTGACGACGATGGCGCTCCTGATGGCCGCGCTGGTGGGCATGGCCGTGGGCCGCGTGGGTGCCTGGCGCATGGTCATGGCGGGGCTGGTGTGCTGCGCGCTGGGCGCCCTGCTGCCGCTGCTGCTGCCGCCGGGTTTTCCGGGGCTGCTGCTGGGTCGGCTGGTGGAAGGCCTGGGGTTCATGTGCACCGCGGTGGCCACACCCGCCCTGGTGACGGCCGCCACCGCCCCGCAAGACCGCCGGTTTGCCCTGGGCCTGTGGAGCGCCTACATGCCCGCTGGGGCGGGCATGGCCATGCTGGCGTCGCCGCTGGTGCTGCCCTGGATGGGCTGGCAGGGCCTGTGGGTCTTGTCGGTGGCCGGGCTGCTGGCGGCGGCTGCGGCCCTGTGGCGCTTTCGCGCGGTCTACGGCCCAAAGCCCGGGGTCTTGGCTAGCCCGCCTACCGCGCCCGCAGTGCCCGCCGTACCCTCCGTTGCCCCCGCCGGCACCTTCTGGCAAACCGGCTTTGCCGCCCTGCGCCAACCCCTGCCCTGGCTGCTGGCGCTGGCCTTTGGTGTCTGGGCCATCCAGCACTTTGCGCTGATCGTCTGGATGCCCACCTACCTGCGTGAGGTGCGCGGGCTGGGCGCCGGCCCCACGGCGGTGCTCACCAGCGTGATGCTGCTGGCCTGCGTGCCGGGCAACCTGATGGGCGGCAGCCTGCTGCAGCGCGGCTGGTCGCGCAGCCGCCTGATCATGCTGGGGCAGGCCGGCGCAGGGCTGGGCGCGCTGCTCTACGTCAACGGGGCCCTGCCCGATGGGCTGCGCTATGCCGCGGCGGTGTGGGTGTCGTTCATCGGGGGTGTGATCCCGGCGGCGGTGATGGCGTCATCCACGGTCCTGGCGCGCTCACCGCAGCAGATCGGCACCTTGCAGGGCCTGTTCATGCAGGGCGCCCAACTGGGTCAGTTTGTGGGCACACCCAGCATCGCTGCCGTGGTGGCTGCCAGCGGACAATGGCGTGATTCCTGGTGGGTGACGCTGCCCTCGGCCGCACTGGGCATCCTGCTGGGCTGGCTGGTGTCGCGCTGGGAACCTGCCGGGCAGCCCTCTTCCCCCACCCCGGCAGCACCGTGAACCAGGCCATGAGCACTGTCCACACCGTCCAGAGCCCCACCGCCATCACCCTGCCCCCCGTCGGGCAGCCGCCGTACCAGAAGTTTGCGGTGGATGTCCGCCCCAGCCGGATCGACGGCCATGGCGTGTTTGCCGCCACGCCCATCCCGGCCCGGCTGAAGATCGGCGAGATTCGCGGCGAATCGATCAGCGTGCGCGACGCGCGCATCCGCGCCACGCGCACCGAACGCGTCATGATCGTCGAGCTGTCGGACAAGCACGCCATTGATTTCAGCCGTTCGACGGATCCGATGCGCTTCACCAACCACTCCTGCGCGCCCAACGCACGCCTGTGCATCCGCAACGGGCGCGTCGAGTTCTATGCACTGCGCGCCATCACCACGGGCGAGGAAGTCACCGTCAACTACGGCGAAACCCACCATGAGGGGCGCCTGCGCTGCCAATGCGGGGCGCCCAACTGCGTCGGCGCGCTCTGACACCACGACGCGGCGCGGCCCAGGTGCCGAATACGGCCCCTTTGGCCAGGTTTGCACGGCGGCGCCCTGCGTCGCGCACAATTCGACGCATGACAGCAAGATCAGGGGAAACCGGGCGTCACAGGCCTGGGCGGGTTTCGGCCAGTGTGGCCATCGGGACAGTGCTGGCCTGCGCCCTGGGGTCCCCTGTTTCTGTCTTGGCGCAGGCAGCGCCCACGTCGCCCAATCCGGCTGCGGCGTCAAGCGCGCCAGGTGCGGGCGCCATCGGTTCCTCCGCCACGGCCACCCCCGCTGCGGCGCCGCTGCCGCCCTCCAGCACCGCGCGCAGCATTTACGAGCAGCAGAAGGACAAGCTGCTCCAGGTGCGGGTGCTGGTGGCGGGCTCTGAATCGCAGGCCTCGGCCGGTTCGGCCTTTGTGGTGCGGGCCGATGGCCTGCTGGTGACGAATTACCACGTGGTCAGCCAGCTGGTGCACGAACCTGACCGCTACCACGCCGAATTTGTGCGCACCGACGGCCGCAAGGGCCGGCTGCTGCTGCTGGCCATCGACGTGCAGCACGACCTGGCCCTGGTCAAGGTGGACAGCTCACCCGCTGCCACCGATTGGCCCGTGGTCAACCTGGCACCCGACGATTCCCTGCGCCAGGGCGACAAGGTCTTCTCCCTGGGCAACCCGCTGGACCTGGGCTTTGCCATCTCGGAAGGCACCTTCAACGGCTTTCCCGAGCGCTCGCTGTACCCGCACCTGCTGTTCACCGGCGCGATGAACCCGGGGGTGTCGGGCGGCCCCGCGCTGGACGACGCCGGGCGCGTGGTCGGCGTCAACGTGGCCGGTTATGGGCGCAACGCCGAACTGACCAACTTCCAGGTGCCGGTGCGCCACGTGCGTGAGCTGCTGCAGCGCGCTGCGCCGCGCATCGCCGCCGGCAAGGCCGCCAGCAACGCCGAGCTGAAGGCCGACATGCGCCAGCAGCTGATGGCCCACCAGCAGCTGATGCTCGATGGCCTGGGTTCGGCCCAATGGCCCACGCAGGCGCTGGGCCCCTACCGCGTGCCGGTGATCCCGGCGACGCTGGCCCGCTGCTGGGGCGATGTGTCCAACTCCGACGTCAAGAACTACCGGCTGGAAAGTTCGCGTTGCGCCTTGGAATCCAGCCGCTACATCACGCCGTCGCTGCACGTGGGCAGCGTCACCACGCAGCACGAGGTGGTGACATCGCTCAAGCTGGGCGCCTTCCGCTTTGCCCACCTGCGCAGCCGCAGCCTGGGCAATGAGGCGATGCGCGTCGGCAGCCAGAACCGCGAACGCACCGCCACGCGCTGCCAGGAGTCGTTTGTGCAGCAGGGCACGCTGCCGCTGCGGGTGATCATCTGCGCACGGGCCTACCGCAAGCTGGAAGGGCTGTACGACATCAGCACCACGGTGGTCACGCTGGACAGCGACGACCATGGCCTGGAGAGCGCTTTGCACCTGCGAGGTGTGGACCACGCGCGCGGGCTGCAGGAATCGAGGCGCTTTGTGCAGGCCATCGCGAGGCAGGCACGATGAGCACGCCGTCAAGCGCAGACACCACGCCCATGACCTGGCCTGAACAGCCGTCCGAGCCGTCTCCACCCACCCAGGCAACCCCTGCCGACACCGGCTGGACCCTGGAGCTGCTCGACCGGCAACGCCGCATCGCGCGGCGCGTTCGGGTGGCGCAATGGCCGATCAGCCTGGGCCGGGGCTATGCCGCTGATGTGCAGGTGGACGACCCGCACATGGCCGCGCTGCACGTGCGCGTGCAACCGGCCGCCGCCGATGACACTGGCCTGCAGGCCGAGGACCTCGGCACCCTCAATGGCGTGCGCCGTCTGCAGACGGGCGACGGGCACAGCGGCAAGCGTGAAACCGGCACCCTGGCCATTGCCTCGGGGGAGTGGCTGGAAACCGGCCGCACCCGCTGGCGCCTGATCCGCACAGACACGCCGGTGGCACCTGAACGTGCGCTGACGCTGCGTGCGCAGGTGCCGGTGTGGCTGTGTGCCGCCGCCGCCGTGGTGGCGGTGCTGGTGGTGCTGTGGGACACCTGGTTCGCGGCCGTCGAAGGCTTCAAGCCCTTGAAGCTGCTGAGCCCCGCCTTGGTGTCCGTGGGCCTGCTGCTCACCTGGAGCGGCATCTGGGCGCTGCTGGCCCGGGTGCTCCATGGGCCGCCGCAGTTCATGCAGCACCTCGGCTGGGCCGGGGTGGTCACGGTCGCCTCGGTGGCCGTGGTATGGGTGGCCGATTCACTGGCCTTTGCCCTGGATTGGCCATGGCTGTCGACCTGGCATCGCCCTCTGTGGATCATCATCATGGCCGTGGTGCTGCTGGGCCACCTGAGCATCATCTTTGGCGCCCCAGGCCGGCGTTCCTGGTGGCTGGTGGGCGGCCTGTGTGCGGGCAGCCTCGCCTTGTCGTTTGCCGAGACGTGGCAGACCCAGCGGCAGTGGATGCCGGAGTCCTTCATGACCACCATCCGGCCTGCCGGTTGGCAAGCGGTGCAGCCACAGCCGCTGGACGCGCTGATCCAGCGTGCCGAGGCCGACCGCCAACGGCTGGACGCCCTGCGCAGCCACGACAGCGACGCTGACGATGAGGAGCCCTGAGGTGCCGGCGGCGCGTTGGCCGGCCAAGGCCGGCAGTGCCTGCCGGTGGGCCTGAGGCGCAGCGATGGCTGACTTTCCGCGCTGGCTCAAGCCAGTGACCTTGTGGCTGCTGGCCGGCACCGTGCTGTTCCTGGCCGTCCAGGCCTGGCAATCCCACGGCCAGCGCGCCCGGTTCAGTGCGCACGACGGCGTCATCGAGATCCGCCGTTCACCCGATGGTCACTTCCATTGGCCAGCGCGGGTGAACGGACGCGACGTGGACTTCCTGGTGGACACCGGTGCCACGCGCACCGCGCTGCCCGCCAGCCTGGCCGAGGGGCTGACCGCCATCGGCTCAGTCCGCTCAGACACCGCCGGCGGCGTGGTGGACGGCCGGGTGGTGCGGGTTGACCTGAGCCTGCAAGGCGGCGTGTCTGCCCAGCAGTTACCCGTGGTGGTGCTACCCGAGCTGCAGACACCGCTGCTGGGCATGGACGTGCTGTCGCGGCTGAGCTTCAGCCAGACCGACGGCGTGCTGCGCCTGCAGAAGCCCTGAACACCGCTGCACAATCCACCCGAATCTCGCTCAGAACCCACACCGACATTCGGCATGGCCCGCCACACGGGCCCCGCACCCCATGAACCCCCTGCTGGCACGCCTGAACCCTTACCCCTTCGAGCGGCTGCGCGAACTCACGCGTGGCATCACGCCCAACCCCGCGCTGCGCCCCATCAGCCTGGGCATCGGCGAACCCAAGCACCCCACACCGGCCTTGGTCACCGACGCCTTGGTCAAGGGCTTTGCCGGCCTGGCGGCCTACCCCGCCACGGGCGGCGAGCCGGCGCTGAAGCAGGCCTGTGCCGGCTGGCTGCAGCGCCGCTACGGTGTGACGGTAGACCCCGCCACGCAGCTGCTGCCCGTCAACGGCACCCGCGAAGCGCTGTTCTCGCTGGCGCAGGCCGTTCTGGACCCGACACGCCCGGGCGCCACGGTCGTCTGCCCCAACCCGTTCTACCAGATCTACGAAGGTGCCGCGCTGCTGGGCGGTGCCACGCCGGCCTTTGCCAACAGCGACCCTTCTCGCAACTTTGCGCCACGGTGGGAAGAGATCGACGAGCAGACCTGGTCTCGCACCCAGCTGGTGTACGTGTGTTCGCCGGGCAACCCCACGGGCGCGGTGATGCCCTTGTCGGAATGGGAGCAGCTCTTTGCACTGAGCGAGCGCCACGGCTTTGTCATCGCCAGCGACGAGTGCTATTCAGAGATCTACTTCCGCGACGAGGCCCCGCTGGGTGGCCTGCAGGCGGCCCAGCAGCTGGGCCGGACGGATTTCGAGCGCCTGATCATGCTGACAAGCCTGTCCAAGCGCAGCAATGTACCGGGCATGCGTTCTGGCTTCGTGGCCGGTGACGCCCGCATCATCCGGGACTTCCTGCTCTACCGCACCTACCACGGCAGCGCGATGAGCGGCATGGTCCAGACGGCCAGCATCGCCGCGTGGAACGACGAGGCCCATGTGGTGGACAACCGCGCGCAGTACCGGGCCAAGTTTGCGCAGGTGACCCCGGAGCTGGCCGAGGTGCTGGACGTGCAGTTGCCCGACGCCGCCTTCTACCTGTGGGCGGGTGTGCCGGGCGGAGACGACGTCGCCTTCGCGCAGGGCCTGCTGGCTCAATACAATGTGACGGTCTTGCCGGGCAGCCTGCTTGCCCGCACCGCCCACGGGCACAACCCTGGGGCCGGCCGCATCCGCATGGCCCTGGTGGCCGAAACCGCCGAATGCCTGGAAGCCGCGCAGCGCATCGCGGCCTATGTGCGCAGCCTCTGAACACCTCCAACGTTTCATACCATGAGCCAAGAACTGCAGAACCTGATCGACCTGGCCTGGGAAGGCCGCGCCTCGCTGTCGCCCGCCAACGCGGACCCGAAAGTCCGCGACGCCGTCGAACACGTCATCGCCGAGCTGAACAAGGGCCGCATCCGCGTGGCCGAGCGCCAGGGTGTGGGCCAGTGGACGGTCAACCAGTGGGTCAAGAAGGCCGTGCTGCTGAGCTTCAGGCTCAACGACAACGCCATCATGCGCGGCGGTGACCTGGCCTTCTTCGACAAGGTCAAGACAAAGTTTGCGCACCTGTCGGAGCAGCAGATGCGCGACACCGGCGTGCGCGTGGTGCCCCCGGCTGTGGCGCGCCGCGGCAGTTACATCGCCAAGGGTGCCGTGCTGATGCCCAGCTACGTGAACATCGGCGCCTACGTGGACGAAGGCACGATGGTCGACACCTGGGCCACCGTGGGTTCCTGCGCGCAGATCGGCAAGAACGTGCACTTGTCAGGCGGCGTGGGCATCGGTGGTGTGCTGGAGCCGCTGCAGGCCAACCCCACCATCATTGAAGACAACTGCTTCATCGGCGCGCGCAGCGAGGTCGTGGAAGGCGTGATCGTCGAGGAGAACTCGGTGATCAGCATGGGTGTCTACATCGGCCAGAGCACCAAGATCTACGACCGCGCCACGGGCGAAGTCACCTATGGCCGCGTGCCGGCCGGCAGCGTGGTCGTCAGCGGCAACCTGCCCAGCGCCGACGGCAAGTACAGCCTGTACTGCGCGGTGATCGTCAAAAAAGTGGACGCCCAGACCCGCTCCAAGACCAGCATCAATGAGCTTCTGCGCGCATGATGATCGGGCGGTAAGGGTGCCTGCAAGGAGCGTGTGATGTCCGGCAACATGGAAAAGGTGCTGCGCCTGATGGCGGAGCGCAGTGCGTCTGACGTCTATCTCTCCACCAACACCTCGATCCTCATCAAGATCCACGGGCAGATCCGCCAGCTCTCCGAGCAGGTGCTGACGCCCGACCAGGTTCGCCAGCTGCTCAGCGAGCTGCTGTCGCCGCGCCAGATGGAGGAGCTGGAGGACACCGGCGAGCTCAACGTGGGCATCGGCATTGCCAAGGTCGGCAGCTTCCGCCTCTCGGCCTTCCGGCAGCGCGGATCGCTGGCGGCGGTGTTCCGCTGCATCCCCACGGTGATTCCGCAACTGCACACCCTGGGCGTGCCCGAGGGCCTCGCGCCGCTGATGATGGAAAAGCGCGGCCTGATCCTGATGGTGGGCGCCACCGGCACCGGCAAGAGCACCACCCTGGCGTCGATGCTGGAGTGGCGCAACCAGAACGTGACCGGGCACATCCTGACGATCGAAGACCCGATCGAATTCCTCTTCACGAACAAGAAATCGGTGGTCAACCAGCGTGAGGTGGGCCGCGACACCGTGTCGCTGCAGACGGCCCTGAAGAATGCGCTGCGGCAGGCACCCGACGTCATCCTGATCGGCGAAATCCGCGACCGGGAAACCATGACGGCGGCCATCTCCTACTCGCTGTCGGGCCACCTGGTGCTGGCCACGCTGCATGCCAACAACAGCTACCACGCGCTGGGCCGTATCCTCAGCTTCTATTCCCCCGAAGCACGCCCGGCCCTGCTGGCTGACCTGGCCGCGGCGCTGAAGTCCATCGTGTCTCAACGCTTGTTGCGCGCCGAAGCCGGTGGCCGTGTGCCCGCGGTGGAGGTGCTGATCAACACCAAGCTGACGGCCGAGATGATCTCCAAGGGCGACTTCGCTGCGGTGAAGGAAGCGATGGAGCAGTCCATGACCGAAGGCTCCCAGACCTTCGAGGAAGACCTCGCGAGGTTGATCAACACCAACCAGGTGTCCCGCGACGAGGGCCTGGCCCACGCCGATTCACCCACCAACCTGATGTGGCGCCTGCAGAACAGCGGCGGGCCGTCGGTGCGTGAGATGGTGGCACCGCCGTCGGAATCGTCGGACGCGGATGAAACCGCCACCTTCACAGAGATCACGCTGGACGTCAGGCCCGACGACGCCACCGCCCGAGAAATCGCTCCCTGGCTCAGGCGCTGAGCCTCGGCGACAAACCCATACCGCATGCTCGCCACCTCCCTGCTGCAGACCATCCACACCAGCAGCGCCCGCCTTGAACAGGCGGGCGTTTCGTTTGGACACGGCACCCACACCGCCTTCGACGAAGCCGCCTGGCTGGTGCTGTGGGCGCTGGGCCTGCCGCTGGACGACCTGGACAGCGTGGCCGAGCAGCCCCTCAGCCCGGCCCAGGCCGCAGCGGTGGACGCGCTGATCACCCGGCGCATCGACAGCCGCAAGCCCGCGGCCTACCTCACCGGCGAGGCCTGGCTGCAGGGTGTGCCCTTCACCGTCGACGAACGCTGCATCATCCCGCGCAGCCTGATCGCCGAGGTGCTGGCCGACGGCACGCTGGACAGCTGGGTGCTGCCGCCGGACGACGGCGGCACGTCACCCCGCGTGCTCGACCTCTGCACCGGCAACGGCAGCCTGGCGGTCCTGGCCGCCATGGCCTGGCCCCACGCCGAGGTGGATGCCACCGACATCAGCGCCGACGCGCTGGACGTCGCCCGGATCAACCGTCAGCGCCACGAACTGGACACCCGCATCCGGCTGCTGCAGGGTGACGGACTGTCTGCGGCGCAGGGCCTGTACGACCTGATCCTGTGCAACCCGCCCTACGTCAACAGCCGGTCGATGCAGGCCCTGCCCCCGGAATACCGCGCCGAGCCCGCCCTGGCGCTGGCCGGCGGTGACGACGGCATGGACTTCATCCGCCCGCTGCTGCAGCAGGCCGCCCATCACCTGAAACCCTCGGCAGCGCTGGTGCTGGAAATCGGCCACGAACGCCCCTTCCTGGACGCCGCCTTTCCGCGCCTGGAAGGCCTCTGGCTGCACACGCAGACCACGGAAGACCAGGTGCTGCTGCTGACGCGCGAGGCACTCGCCGCTGGGCTGACCCGATGATCACTGCGCGCCAACTGACCCTGCGACGCGGCACCAAGGTGGTGCTGCAATCCTGCGACTTCACCCTCAACCCTGGCGAGAAGGCCAGCCTGATCGGCCGCAACGGGGCGGGAAAGTCCAGCCTATTTGCGCTGATGGCCGGGCGCCTGCAGGCCGATGCCGGAGAGCTGCAGATTCCGCCCCGCTGGCGCTGGGCCGAAGTGGCCCAGTCCATGCCGGAAACGGCGCAAGGCTGCACCGCCTACGTGCTGGAAGGTGATGTCACGCTGCAGCAGGCGCAGGCCGCGCTCGACAAGGCCGAGGCCGACAACGACGGCCACGCGATGGCAGAGGCCTACCTGGCACTGGAAGAAGCCGGCGCCTTTGATGCCCGTTCCCGCGCGCAGGCGCTGCTGCTGGGCCTGGGCTTCCAGCCCGCCGAGCTGGACAAGCCCGTCAACGCCTTCTCCGGCGGCTGGCGCATGCGGCTGCAGCTGGCGCGGGCACTGATGTGCCCGTCTGACCTGCTGCTGCTCGACGAGCCCACCAACCACCTGGACCTCGACGCCCTGGTGTGGCTGGAATCCTGGCTGCAGCGCTACGAGGGCACGCTGCTCATCATCAGCCATGACCGCGAATTCCTGGACGCCGTCACCAACGTCACGCTGCACCTGGACGATTCCCTGGTGACACGTTATGGCGGCAACTACAGCGCCTTCGAGGCCATGCGAGCCGAGCGCATGAACCAGGTGCAGGCGGCCTTTGACAAGCAGCAGGAGCGCATCGCCCACCTGCAGCGCTTCATCGACCGCTTCAAGGCCAAGGCCAGCAAGGCCAAGCAGGCGCAGAGCCGCGTGAAGGCACTGGCCCGCATGGAGCGCCTGGCGCCCGTGCTCACCGCCAGCGACTTCGCCTTCGAGTTCCGCGAACCGCAGAGCCTACCCAACCCCATGCTGGCGCTGCGCGACGTGGCCTGCGGCTACGGCCAGACGGTGATCGTCAGGAACATCAACCGCACGGTGCTGGCCGGCCAGCGCATCGGCATCCTGGGCGCCAACGGCCAGGGCAAGTCAACGCTCGTCAAGACCATCGCCCACGTCATGCCGGCGCTGGGCGGCAGCATGACCGAGGGCAAGGGCCTCAACATCGGCTACTTCGCCCAGCAGGAAATGGACCTGCTGCAGGAGGACGACACGCCCATGCAGCGCATGGTGCGGCTGGCGCGCGAGGTGTCGCCCCACGCCCGCGAGCAGGAGCTGCGCAACTTCCTGGGGCAGTTCCGCTTTGCCGACGAGATGGTTCACCAACGCGTGGGCACCTTGTCGGGCGGCGAACGGGCACGGCTGGTGCTGGCCACCATCGTCTGGCAGAAGCCCAACCTGCTGCTGTTTGACGAACCCACCAACCACCTGGACCTCAACACCCGCGAAGCGCTGTCGATTGCGCTGAACGAGTTTGAGGGCTCGGTGCTGCTGGTCAGCCACGACCGCGCCCTGCTGCGCGAGGTCTGTGACGAGTTCTGGCTGGTCACGCGGGGCGGTGTGCTGCCCTTCGACGGCGACCTGGACGACTACCAGCGCTGGCTGCTGGACCACAGCCGGGCCATGGCCCGTGGCGAGCCACCGCCGGCACTGCCCGGCAGCACGCTGGCCACACCGGCCGTGTCGGTCACTGGCGGTATTGCTGCGGGGGTGCCCACCGCCAGCCCCGTGGCCGCGCCCGTTCCCGCCCCCTCCCCTCCGGCGGACACCGCCGGCGGCCGCGACGAACGCCGCGCCAAGGCGCAGGCCCGCTCGCGCCTGGCCGACATGACCCGCCCGTTGCGCAACGAATTGGCCCAGATCGACAAGCGGCTGGCCGCCTTGACAGCCGAGAAGACCCAACGCGAGGCGGAACTGGCCCAGGGCCAGCTGCGGGGTGAGCAGATCGCCGAACAGGCACGCCAACTGCACCACATCGCCGCCGAAACGGCCATGCTGGAGGAACGCTGGCTGGAGGTCAGCGAATCCTTGGAACGGATGGCCCGCGAGGCGTGACGGCTGACAGCGCGCCTTGGGGCGCCTTCAACCGCCGTTCCAACGCCACGTTCAACGCCACTGCGCGGGGCCCGCGCTGCCCAGCAGCCGGCACACCAATTCAACCCGGGCCTGCGCGGGCGTGAGCGCCCGGACAGCCGGCGGCCACGCGCCATCGTCGACCAGACCGCCCAGCACGCAGCGCGTCGCCCGCAGCACCGGCACGCCGCGCTGCTCGGCCAGGCGCAAGGCCGCCAACAGCGATTGATGCACCGTGCCGTTGCCGGTGGCCGCCACCACCAGCCCGTCGACACCGGCACTGAGCAGCGCTTCCACCGCCCGGCCGGAGGCACCACCATGGCTGTGGACGACCTCGACCCACGGCCACTGGGCAGGCTCGGCCATGTCGTCCAGCACAGCCAACGCATCGGCCGGCGCAGGCCAGGCCCGCAGCTGGCGCACTTGGCCTTCCTCCAGCAAGGCCAGCGGGCCTTCGTCGGCGCTGCTGAAGGCGTCCACGCGGTAGGCCCGCACCTTGCGCAATTCGTGGCCAGCATGCACCCGGCCGGCCAACACGGCCAGCACCCCGCACGCCCCCGCCTGCCGGGCCAGGGTGACGGCGTCCAGCAGGTTCTGCGGGCCGTCGGCCTGCAGCGAGGTGGCCGGCCGCATGGCCGCCGTCAGCACCACGGGCTTGTCGGCGTGCAGCGTGCGGTGCAGCCAGTAAGCCGTCTCTTCCAGCGTGTCGGTGCCGTGGGTCACCACCACCCCACCCACGTCAGGGCGCGCCAGTGCGTGGCGCAAGGCCTCGCGCAACTGCCACCAATGGGCGTGGGTGATGTCCTTGCTGTCGGTCTGGAACAACTGGACGGCCTCCAGCGGCAGGCCCTGCAGGCCCGGCACCGCCGCGACCAGCTCCTGCGCCGTGCGTTCGGCCGAGCGGTAGCCGACGTTGTCGTGGGCACTGCCGGCGTTGCCGGCGATGGTCCCGCCGGTGCCGAGGATCAGCGTGCAGGGGACGATGGGCCGTACGGCATCAGAAGGGTTGCTTGCCATGGGAATGCAATCTGGACAAAAATACAGTCACTGGACAAAAAGACAGCCAGCCATGCCAAGCACACCAGGAGACCCCGCCGCCATGCCGGACACACCCAAACTCACCGAGCGTCAACAGCAGGTGCTCCAGCTGGTGGAACGCGCCATCGCCCAGACGGGTGCGCCCCCCACCCGCGCCGAGATCGCCGCCGAGCTGGGTTTCAAATCGGCCAATGCCGCCGAAGAGCATCTGCAGGCGTTGGCGCGAAAGGGCGCCATCGAACTGGTGGGCGGCACCTCCCGCGGCATCCGGCTGAAGTCTGACACAGCACGCCGCTCCCTGGGTGCGTCGCTGATGGGTGTGGTGTCGGGTGCGGTGTCGGGTGCGGTGTCGGGTGCGGTCTCCAACGCGGTCTCGGCAAGTATGGCGCCTCTGTCGCTGCCGCTGGTCGGCCGCGTGGCGGCCGGGTCACCCATCTTGGCCCAGGAACACATCGACCAGCAATACACCGTCGAGCCCAGCCTCTTCAGCCGCAAGCCCGATTACCTGCTGCGGGTGCGTGGCATGAGCATGCGAGACGCCGGCATCCTTGACGGCGACCTGCTGGCCGTCCAGCAGGCGCGCGAGGCCCGCAACGGCCAGATCGTGGTGGCCCGCCTGGGTGATGAAGTCACCGTCAAGCGCTTCCTGCGCACACCCGATCACATCGAACTGCTGCCCGAAAACCCCGATTTCAAGCCCATCATCGTGCACCCTGAATCTGAACCCTTCGAGCTCGAAGGCCTGGCCGTCGGCCTGATCAGAACCACGCCCTTGTCCTGAGGCCTCTGTAGGCCAATCTGCGCTGCCCTGGGGGCCCTTCTCAGCCGACTGCCCGCTGCTCCGGGCTTGCACACTCCTTCTCAAGTTGTTGTGTGCCAGCCCGATAAAGCAGACATGTTCGGTTTGTCCCTTTCCCGCCTCTCGACGCTCCGCGCGGCTTCGCCACGCGCCGGCCACAGCAGCCGGCTGAAAGGAGAAGTCAAGCCGCCTTCACTGCGCTGCGAGCCCTCATCGGGCTGGGAGCGGATGAAGTACTGGGTGCTGGCACCCGCACCGCTGGAATCGGCACCGCCGCTGTCGCAGCTGCCCAAGGTCCGCAAGGATTTCCTGGCCTGCCTCGAAGGCACCACGGGCACCGCCAGCGAGAAACTCACCATCAAGATTGAACGCGCCCGCTCGCTGCGGGAGCTGTGGCACCTGCGTGCGTCGCTGTTTGGCCTGTTGGCCTGCAGCCTGAGCCAGTCGGAGGCCGAGCGCCGGCTGCACCTGCTGGACCACCATTTTTCCGGTACGGGGCATCCTCGCTCCGCACTGCAGTAGAGGCCACGGTGTTGCAGCCGGGCTACCGCACCGAGGGCGGCGTTGGGATGCCGCAGGACCGCCTCGCCAGACTGGCGGCCCGCAGAGCATTCGTCGACCTGAAGCTCGACTTCATGGTGGCCACCGCCGGGCTTCCGGGCCCCCGCGGCGAGTGGCTGCGTGAATGTGTCAGACGGGCTGAAGACCCGTACAACCTGTGGCGCCTGAGGCACTCGCTGTTTGCGGCGCTGGCGGGCAACGACCCTGACAGCTGCACCATTCGCCACGCGCTGCGCACCGGGCTGGACACCCTCTTCACCGAGAGCAGCGACGAGACCCTGACAATGCGCTGAGCCCGCGCCGGGCCACCGGCATTCAGGCGTCCGCGAGCAGTGTCCCAAGGCATGGACAGGAGGCACAATCGTCGACTGTCATGAATGTCATCATCCTCGACGACTATCAGGATGCCGTTCGCAAGCTCGATTGCGCCGCGCTCCTGGAGCCGTTCACCGCCAAGGTCTTTACCAACACGGTCAAGGGCGTCGGCCAGTTGGCTGTTCGCCTGCGTGACGCCGATGCGATCGTGGCCATCCGGGAGCGCACGCAGTTTCCGCGCAGCCTGCTTGCAAAGCTTCCCCGCCTGAAGCTCATTGCGCAGACAGGCCGCGTGGGCGGCCACATCGACGTCCAGGCCTGCACCGACCTGGGCATTGCCGTGGCAGACGGCGCAGGCTCACCCATCTCGACGGCCGAGCTCACCTGGGCACTGATCCTGGCCTCGATGCGGCGGCTGCCGCAGTACATCGGCAACCTCAAGCACGGCGCCTGGCAGCAGAGTGGCCTGAAATCAGCCGCGATGCTGCCCAACTTTGGCGTGGGCATGGCGCTGCGCGGCAAGACCATCGGCATCTGGGGTTACGGCCGTATCGGCTCGCTGGTGGCCGGTTATGCCAAGGCCTTCGGCATGCGGGTCATCGTCTGGGCCAGCGCGGAATCCCGGCAGCGAGCCCTGGCCGACGGCTACGAGGTCTGCGCGGACCGCGAATCGCTGTTCAGGCTGGCCGATGTGCTCACGGTGCACGTTCGCCTGACCGACACGACGCGGCACCTCATCTCGCTCGACGACCTGGCCCAGATGAAGCCCACGGCCTTGTTTGTCAACACCTCGCGCGCAGAGCTCATCGAGGAAAACGCGCTGGTGTCGGCCCTCAACCGGGGCCGCCCTGGCATGGCGGCGGTCGACGTCTTTGAAAGCGAACCCATCCTTCAGGGCCACCCCCTGCTGCGGCTGGAAAACGCCGTCTGCACGCCGCACATCGGGTATGTGGAGCAGAACAGCTACGAGGCCTACTTCCGCAGCGCCTTCGAAAATGTCGCGGCTTTTGCGGCCGGCACACCCCAGAACATCGTCAATCCTGACGCCTTGCGCAAGGGCCGCAGCGCGTGAGCGGCGGCGCGCCGGCCAGCCCGGGCGCGGCTGAGCCGCAGGCACCGGCCCCGGCCTCCTGCCGCGAACTGTTCTGGTCGTTCCAGGCGCTGGCGCTGCAAGGTTTTGGCGGGGTATTGCCCGTGGCCCAGCGGGTGCTGGTGGAAGAGCGCCGCTGGCTCAGCAAGACCGAGTTTCTGGCCCTGCTGTCGCTGTCCCAGGTGCTCCCTGGGCCCAATGTCATCAACCTGGCGCTGATGTTCGGCGACACGCACTTTGGCTGGCGTGGTGCGGTCGCGGCCGTGGCGGGCCTGCTGGTGGCGCCCTTGCTCATCGTGCTGGTGCTGGCCGCCGCGGTGCAGCAGGCGGGCCACTGGCCCTGGGTGCAGGACGCGCTGCGGGGCATGGGGGTGGTGGCTGCCGGCATGGTGTTGTCGACGGCCTTCAAGCTGTCGGGCGCGCTGCGCCATAACCGCCTGGGGCTTGTCGTCAGCGGCGCTCTGGTGGTGCTGACCGCGGCCTGCATCGGCGGCTTTCGCTGGCCCTTGCTGTGGGTGCTTCCGGCCCTGGCCCTGCCCGCCTGCGGGTGGGCGTGGCACCGCCAGCGGGGCTGAACCGCACCATGGCCACACTCGCTGACCTGGGGCCTTGGTTGACCGGCCCGTTGGGCTGGGCACCCACAGCGTGGTGGGCACTGTTCGGGCACTTTGCGATGCTGTCGCTGCTGGCCATCGGGGGCGCCATCACCACGGTGCCGGAGATGCACCGCTTTGTGGTCCAGGAACGCGGCTGGTTGAACGACACCACGTTCAGCGGCTCGGTGGCCCTGGCGCAGGCGGCACCGGGCCCCAACGTGCTCTTTGTGGCGGTGATCGGCTTCAACACCGCCGGGCTGGCGGGCGTGGTGGCCACCATGGCGGGCAGCCTGCTGCCGTCCACCGTCGTGGCGGTCGCCGCGGGCCGCTGGGGACGGCAGCCGCAGACGCTGCGGCTCTACCAGGCCTTCACCGAAGGGCTGGCCCCCATCACGCTGGGGCTGCTGCTGTCCACCGGCTGGGTGTTGACCGAGCCCTCGCGCACACGCTGGGGGACTGCGCCACTGGTGCTGGCCACCGTGCTGCTGATGCAGAAGACCCGCCTGAGCCCCGTGTGGCTGGTGGCAGCGGGTGCGGTGGCCGGGGTGGCAGGCTGGGTTTGAGCGGCTGAGCCACCGCAGCCCGGTGATCAGTTCTCTGGCGTGGCGTTCGCGCGGCGCTGGCGCAGCACCTCGTAGAGGCATACCGCGCTGGCCACGGACACATTCAGGCTCTCCACCGCACCCACCATCGGGATGCTGGCCACCACATCACAGGCCTTGCGCGTGACAGGCCGCAACCCGCGCCCTTCGGCACCCATCACCAGGGCCACGGGGCCACGCAGATCCAGCGAATACAGGTCAACGTCGGCATCGTCGCTGAAGCCCACCACGGTGATGTCTCGTTCCTTGAGCTCCAGCAGGCTGCGCGCGAGGTTGGTCACCATCAGGTAAGGCACGGTCTCGGAGGCGCCGCTGGCCACCTTGGCCACCGTCGCGTTGACACCCACCGCGTGGTCCTTCGGCGCGATGACCGCCGACACCCCGGTGGCGTCGGCCGATCTCAGGCAGGCGCCCAGGTTGTGCGGGTCAGTCACACCGTCGAGGGCCAGCACACAGGCCGGCCCGGCGCCGGCGGCATGGGCGTCATCCAGGATGTCGTCCAGCGAATGGCGCTGCGGCAAGGGCTGCACACGCGCCACCACACCCTGGTGACGGGTGCTGCCGCACAGGCGCTGCAGGCGCTCGTCGTCGCTGTCGATCACACGGGCGCCGGCTTCCTGGGCGCGCTCGACAAAACTGCGCATGCGGCCATCACGGCGCTGCGCATCGATGTGGAGTTCGACGATGCTGGCGGGCGCGGTCTTGAGCCGCACCGTCACCGCATGGAACCCGTACAGGAGCTTGAGCATCATGCGGCGATGGTA
>JAJTDE010000338.1 GCA_021298085.1 Rubrivivax sp. | reverse complement strand
CTGACGGTGCGCATCTGGCGCGGCGGCCCGGGTGCACCCGGGCGCTTCGAGGAATACGCCGTTCCCCGCCAGGAAAGCCAGACGGTGCTGGACGTCGTCACCCATGTGCAGCGGGTGCTGGACCCCACCTTGGCCTATCGCTTTGCCTGCCGCGTGGGCATGTGCGGCTCGTGTGCGATGACGGTCAATGGGCTGGCGCGCTGGACTTGCCGCACCCATGTGGCCAAGGTGGTGACGGCCGACGGCACGCTGGAACTCGCGCCGCTGGCCAACCTGCCGGTCATCAAGGACCTCGCGGCCGACATGAGCGAGTTCTTCGACAAGTGGGCGAAGGCCCAGGGCCGCTTCCAGGGCGCACAAAGCCGGAAGGACGGTTTTGCCCGCGTCTCGCCCCAATCACCGGAGCGCCAGGCCGCCAACGCGGGCATCGAGTGCATCGGCTGCGCGGTGTGCTATGGCTCCTGCGACGTGGTGCAGTGGCGGCCCGATTTCCTCGGCCCGGCGGCCCTGAACCGCGCCTGGACGCTCGTGAATGACGTGCGCGACACCGGCCGCACCGAGCGGCTGCGGGCCGTGGCGGGCGACGCCGGCTGCCACAGTTGCCACACCCAGGGTTCATGCACCGAGCGCTGCCCCAAGGGCATTGCGCCGACGTTGGCCATTGCAGGCCTGAAACGTACCGTGGCGAGGGCCGCGGTGAAGGGTGAACTGTGAGCACCGCGACCGACCCCCGCCACGGCGCCGCGGGCCCCACTGCACCTGGCACCGCGCTGCAGCAGGCGGTGGCCCAGGCGCGCCGGTGGTATTGGCAGCGCATCAGTGCCATGGTGCTGGCCGTGTGCGTGGTGCTGCACCTGGCCGGCATGGTGTGGGCGGTGCGCGGCGGCCTGAGTGCCGCCGAAATCCTGGCCCGCACGCAGGGCAACGCGCTGTTTGCCGCGTTCTACACCGTGTTTGTGCTGGCGTGTGCGGTGCACGTGCCCATCGGCCTGATCGCCATCGCGCGTGAATGGTGGCGCTGGTCGCCCGGGGCCGCTGCGTGGTTTGCGCGGCTGGTCACCGTGGCGCTGCTCGCGCTGGGCCTGCGTGCCGTCTGGGCTGTCTATGCCCCCGGCAGCTGAGCGTCTGAACCCACCCCGCCACCCATGATGAGCCCCACGAGACGCAACGACCACCGCGCGCACCAGCACCCGGCCTGGTGGGCCTTCTGGCTGCACCGGGTGTCGGGGTTGTTGCTGGCGCTCTTCCTGCCGCTGCACTTCCTGGCCCTTGGCCAAGCCCTCACGGGTCCGGCGGCACTCGACCGTTTCCTGCGCTTTGCCGATGCGCCCTGGGTCAAGTTCGCGGAATGGGGCCTCGTCACGCTGCTGGCGCTGCACATGACAGGTGGCATTAGGCTGCTGCTGATCGAGTTTGGCCGAGCCACTGACCTGCGCAAGAACCTCATCGCCGGCGGGTCTGGCCTGGCCCTGGCCATCGGGCTGGCCTTTGCGCTGGCGTTGCTGGGCTGATCACTCCCCGCTTACCAACCGCACACCACCGGCTTACAACCCGCACAGTCCTCAGACAAGCACGATCACCGCCACCCCTGCCCGTTGACACGGTCCACCCCACCACAGGAGATATCACCATGGCCCATTCCCTGAAACGCCGACACATCCTGGCCGCCCTTCCGCTGCTGGCCTGCAGCCTGGGTGCCCTGGCCCAGGACGGGTGGCCGAACAAGCCCGTCAGGCTGGTGGTGCCCTTTGCGCCGGGTGGCTCCACCGACGTGGTGGCCCGCATGGTGGGCCAGCGGCTGAGTTCCCTGTGGGGCCAGACCGTGGTGGTCGAAAACCGGGCCGGGGCGGGCGGCAACGTCGGTGCCGACGTCGTGGCCAAGGCGCCGGGCGATGGCTATACGCTGCTGATGGCGTCGGGCTCGGTGACCATCAATCCGTCGCTCTACAAGAAGATGCCCTTCGACACCAAGAAGGACCTGCTGCCCATCACCATCGTGGCGCAGGGCCCGATGCTGGTGGTGGTACAGGACGGCTCGCCCTACAAGACCCTGAAGGACTTGATCGCGGCGGCCAAGGCCAAGCCGGGCAGCATCAACTTTGCGTCGGCCGGGGTCGGCAGCCAGGTGCACCTGGCGGCGGAGAACTTCGCCGATGCGGCGGGCATCGACATCATGCACGTACCCTACAAGGGCGAGGCACTGGGCTTCACCGACGTGATCGCCGGCCAGGTGCAGATGATGGTGGGCAACTATGCCGCGGCATCGGCGCTGCTGGGGCCGAACCGCCTGCGTGCGCTGGCGGTCACCAGCCGTCAGCGCATGCCGCAGATGCCTGAACTGCCCACCGCCCACGAGGCCGGGCTGCCCAACTTCTCGAACACGGGCTGGTTCGGCCTGTTTGCACCGGCGGGTACACCGGCGTCCGTCACCCAGAAGGTGCAGCGCGACGTGGCCAAGGTGATGGCGGAGACCGAGATCAAGGCCCGGCTCTATGTGCAGGGCATGTCGCCGGT